>DATGHS010000112.1:0-8659 GCA_035307785.1 Gemmataceae bacterium | reverse complement strand
TAATGCTGGCAGCAAGAGATTTCGAGACTGCACGGGAATGCTCCCAATGAATGAAAACGATCAATCCGTTCCGAGAACTTGCTGAGTTGCAGCAACCGAAAGCACGGGGCCGGCCGGCTCGGGATCATTGACCGGCGCGGGTGCCGGAAATCCGTTGCGCTCCCAGCGACGCACCATTTCCAAATAAGACCCGGAAGCCTCCGGCGGACTAGCGGGTGATGGTGTGGTCGGCAGCTCCAATTTTGGTTCGCTCGATTTGCTGGGCACAATCGCCGCTGGCCTTTCGCCGAATCCCATCAGCCAAATGCCGAGCGTCGCTGCCTGGCACACGGCAAGCGCAACCACCGCGACTTTCCACCAGCGCGTCTTCGGCGCCGACGCCTTGCCCATGGCGAATAACAAGCCATCACGGTCGATGGCCGGCGAACTTGGTTGAAAGCGAGCCAATTGACCAAGCAAGGGATCGCGGTTCAGTTCTTCGGACATGGTACACCCAATCTTTCTCGCAGCGCGGCAAGACCCGCCTCAAAGCGCCGGTGGGCGGAAGTAACCGAGCAGCCAACCACCGCCGCCACTTCTTTCAACGTGAGCCCGCCCCAGAGCCGGCCGACAATCACTTCCCGCTGCTCCGCTGGCAAGCTTTCCAACGCGGCCACCGCCGTGGCGGCATCGAGTCCGTCGACCACTTGGTTATCAAACCAGCGCACCGGTCTGGCCGCGGCAGCTTCGCGCCGTTGCCGCCGCCGCTCCGCCTTGCCGGCGTCGATGGCGGCATTGCGCACGACGCGGTACAACCAGGCCACGGAGTCGTCGGGCGCGGTGGCTTGTGCCGCCAATTTGCAAAACGAAGCCTGCACCACGTCTTCGGGCACGGTACACCACTGGCGGGCGAACAGCACCAAAGCCGCAGCATGCGCATCGATCAAGTCGGCCAGTTGCCGGGCGGTCATATCAATCATTAGACGGCAAGCACGCGAAGATTTTCCAGGAAAATGGATCAAGCTGCGCGCAGTGAGTATTCGAAGATCGAGGATGACAGAATCGCAGCGCGAAAGGAAGAGCGATGCCGGCCAACGAGATGCGCCTGGTCCTCGAACATCGGCGCCAAAGCGCCGATTTCGGCGCAGTGCGGAATTGTTAATGGGTTCGGCACCGGATTGATTCGCGCTTGGACATACGAAGCGGCACGGCTGCCAGTTATGGCAGCCGCCACTGGCGCAGCGTGCGATCGGCGGCGCCGGACCAGAGGCGCTTTTGATCGGCCGTGAAGGCGAGCGCGAGGACACGGTTGCCGTGCCCGGTAAACGTGGCCACCAGTTTGCCGTCGGCCACATTCCACACGCGGACTTCCCCGTCGACCGAGCCGGAGGCAAGCAGCTTACCATCGAGCGAAAAGGCCAGGCACGTGACGGGCTTGGCGTGTCCCTCGCCGGTCCACTCGAGCGCGGCCGTTGTGGTGTTCCAATAGCGAATCGCGTTGTCCTTGCCGGGTTGCAGGGTGCCGACTTGGAGCACGCCGCCGCCGCCGGTGGCCGCGAAACCTGCTGTCGGCGAGAAGGCAGCGCAGGTCACCGCTTCGGTGTGGTCCGTTAGCGTTTTCGGCTTGGCATCGGCCTTGATCATATCGATCAACACCGCTTTGCCATTCACGCCGCCAATCAACGCGAACTTGTGATCCGGCGAGATGGCGGTGGCTCGAACGGCATCGTCGATCTTGCTGCCCAGGAGCGCCGCCGTGTGCAACGGGGCATGAATCGGCTGCAGATTGTCGAGACTAAACTTCACGGCAACGGCCGGGTTGTTCCCCGCATGCGGATAGGTCAGCATTCCGCGTTTTCCGTCGGCCGACATGGCGGCGGTCAAGACTCGGGCCGGTTGCTTGGGGATCACATTCTTCCGTTTGCCCTGCACCAGATCCCAGATGGCCACAGTCTCATCGGCGCTTACCGACATCCCAATCCGCCCGTCGGCGGACACTGCCAGACCGAAGACCTTATTGGTATGACCAGCCAGCGAACTCAGCGGCTCGCCCCGCTCCAGGTTGAAGACTTGAATGGCGTTTCGTTCCTCGGCCTGATTCGCGTTCGGTCCGCCTTGAGGACCCGCCGGACCAGCCCCGCCGCCGATCAGCGCCAAGCTACCGTCTGGCGTGAAGGCCATCGCCTCGATGCTTCCGGGTGGCTTGTCGCCAATTTCCAAGACGCGCGCACACGGTCCCGGCGGAACCTGCACCGCCACCGTCGCCTTGAATGGCGGACGTTGCGGATCCTGCGTCGCGGTGGCGACAATGCTCAATTCCAGTTTGGGATCGGCTGGTTCGGAAAGACTCGTCAACGTCAGCACGGGATCTGCATTGCCCTGCTTAATAACGATCGGGCTGTTCGGCGCAACTTTCACGCCCTTGGCGCCGCTCCAACTGAGGCTGATATCGCCATGGTAATCCTTGCGGTCCACTTTGACGGTCAGCTGGGACGAAGATCCGACAGCCAGCTGGACGGATTCCGGGTGCACGGCGAGCGCAAACCCGGGCTCCTTTGGCTTCGGAGACGGGTTGTTGCTATTCCCGGTTGAAGGATTCCCGGGAGGTGGGTTTATGCCGGGCGGCTTACCGGGCGATCCGGCAGCTGGCGGGGCGGGAAGCGGGCCCTTCGCCTGCTGCATTGGCGGGACAGGATGGGTCGGGGCACCGGGCGCATTCCCCTGTTCGGTCTTTTTCTCGGCACCGGGCCAGAAGATAACCGCTGCGGAAACAATGCCCGCCAACGCGATCAGCGCGATCCCGCCAAGCACTAGCGGCACCATTGAATTCTGTTGCTTCTTGACCCGTCGCTTGCGGCCGGAGTGCGCGCGCCTTGCCGCGGACGATTTTGCCGCCGACTTGGGCTCCGTTGCGGCCACCCCCGTCGTCTCGACCCCTTTGACGGCTTGCGGCTTGCTGTTGCCGGCCGCAGCGGTCGCCTTTTTCTTCGAGGAGGGCGGCGCGACGGCTGGCGTTACCACGCGCGAAACGTCTGCCGCCTTCGTGACGGTGCTATTCGCGCCTTGCGAAAAAGTGCGCAGAAATTCCGCCAAGGCGGCGGCAAATTGCGCCATGGACGCGTACCGATCCGCAGGTTTCTTCGCCATTGCCTTCAAACAGATTTCTTCCAGCCTGGCGGGAACTTCCGGCCGAATTTGCCGCGGCGGGATGGGATCCTTCACCAGGATATGTGCCAAAATCGCGGTTGTGGAACCTTCGAAGGGACGGCGATCCGTCAGCAGCTCGTAGAGGATGACGCCCAGGGCATAAATATCTGCCGCCGGCCCTACCCGGTCGATATCACCCTCGACCTGCTCCGGCGACATATAGTCCACCGTGCCGAGAATGTCGCCCTTTTGCGTGAGGCCGGTGCTCCTCTGGTCGTCCTGGCGCCGGGCCAGGCCGAAATCCATGATCATCGGTTCGTTGTTCGGCTTCAGCAAGACGTTGGCCGGCTTCAAATCGCGGTGCACCACGCCGTGGGAGTGCGCTTCCTGCATTCCGAGCGCCAGCTTGCGGACGAGTACCGCAATTTGAACAAATGAAAACGGCTGCCCCACAGCCCGGGCGTCCGCGAGCGAACGGCCCTCGATGAAGGCCATCGTCAAATAGGGCATGCCGGCAAATTCGCCGACATCGAAGACCGGGCAAATGTTCGCATGCTGGAGTGTGGCCGCCGCCCGTGCCTCGCGATAAAAACGCGCGCGCGTGTCGTCGCTATCGTCGCCGAGGAACGGCACTTTGAGCGCGACCTGCCGGTCGAGCTGGCTATCGTAAGCCTTGAAAACGGCCCCCATGCCGCCTTTGCCAAGGCAGTCGCCAATGCGATAGCGGCCGAATTGGCGCGGAATGCGATCGACCACGGGCCGATCGGGACCGCCTGGTCGCTCCACGCCTTCCTGCGGCGCCGCCAGCGCAGTGTCCGCGACCGCCGTGTCCTTTCGCGGGGCAGGAGGCGGATTGGTGTCCGACATGCAGCAATTCCTCCGGCTCGGTCCAGCCTCCTGCCCTGTTAGCGAGTGGGGCCGGTTGCGCTTGACCTGCGTCCGGCAAAAAAGAAGTTGATAGTGAAAGTATATAGAGCCATGCTGGCAGGTTCCACAACATCTGAATCGGTCAACGTTTTTCTACGGCTGGCCAGATTGCAGTTCATGGGGCCTCGTATTGACTTTTTGCCCTCGGCGCCAGCGGTGGGAACCGCCTTGACGTGCGGTTCGCAAATTCCATCGCAGATAATTGGTGTCACGCAGATAATTGGTGTCAGCATGGCCCGGACGGTTGCCACGAACCCGAAATTGTGGCCTCGCGCAAGCGAGAGCACGCATGGCAGACTGTTAACAGCCCTTACGCCGTCCGCCGCCGGCAGCCCGTTGCATCTACGCTGCTGTTGCTCGGTTGGTTCTTCTGAATTGCCCCCTGCCTTGGGGAGGGGGAGTTTATTGCCCACCCCCCGATTAGTTTTCATGGCAGTTCATTTTTCGAAGCACTTCGCGATCAAAAATGCACTGCCACCATTTCCCCCCTGCGGGAAATGTGTGACGCTTACGACGCAGTTCCCAAGCATTCGGTGTCACTGCATTAACAACGGACGTACGTGTACCGAGAGCGACACAGTGCGCGTGCGGTTTCGACTCATATCGACGGCGCACTGGCCGAATGATTGGTTGACACGCGCTTGCTACTTACAGCAGCCGAACCGGTGGCAGCAGCACTTTCATACAACACGAGTCCCGAACGAAGGCAAAACGACTGCCGTAGAACATGGCACGGCATTTGCCAAATCAGGCTCCAAGTTCTGTCCCTCCGGGCTAACCTTGGAGCCGAAATGTTCCGCTCGATACTGGTTCCCCTTGATGGTTCTGCGTTTGCCGAACAGGCTTTGCCCTGGGCACAAAGCATTGCCAACAAAGCAGGCGCGACACTTCAACTCGTGCATGTTCATAAACCGATGGAACCTGAGGTTCCCGAACACCAATTCTTGTCCGAAGATTGGTGGACGACCGAATTGAAGACGCGGCAACGCGATTATCTCGATGGAATCACCAGCCGGCTCGGCGCAGCCGGCGTCAAGCTTGCGGAGCCGTTGATTCATCAGGGCGATGTTGCCGAGTCAATTCACCGAATTGTTGTGGAGAAGAAGATCGATCTGGTGGTAATGACCACGCATGGGCGCGGCCCGGCAGTGCGTATGTGGTTGGGCAGCGTGGCGGACCGGTTGATTCGAGTGCTCCCAATCCCGTTGCTGCTAATTCGTCCTGGCGAATCGACTGCAGGATTCGATTCGGAAAGGGTTATTCGGCACGTGCTGGTGCCGCTGGATGGGACGAAACTTGCCGAAGGCATCATTCAACCCGCACTGACATTTGGTGAATGCATGGATGCGGATTACACCCTGATGCGCGTCATCAATCCGGTCCTGACAACTCATGATCCTCTACCAGATGTTGCGGCCGGGACCCTTCTCCGGGGTGGGTTTCCGCAGCAACCTCCGGCACTAGGAACGGAACGTCGGCGAAAGGCGCTCGAATACCTGGACGAGGTTGCCGAGCGTTTGCGGGAGCGGCTGGAGCGCGTTCGAACCGAAGTTGTCGAAGATGAACATCCGGCCGTGGCCATCGTCGAGACGGCAAAGAGAATCTCGGCGGACCTGATTGCCATGCAGACCCATGGCCGGCATGGTGTGGCTCGGGCGTTGCTGGGCAGTGTAGCTGATAAGGTTCTTCGGTCCGCTACGATACCGCTTCTGGTAGAACGGCCCGGCTAAAGCAGTGCGTTAGCCCGAAGCGCCCTCGAGAGAGCGAGTAAACGCCCTCGCTTGCGCTTCGGGCTAACAGCCCACTGATCACATCGACTTACGGCGCGCCAAATACTCGCCGGCGGTTCAAAACATAGAATACGAACCGCAAGACGCCCGAAGTGCCACACGTTTGCAGTCGAGCCCTGGAGCCAACATGCCGGCGGGTCCGTTTTCCGGTCTGCTAGTCGTGGACCTGACGCGCGTGCTGGCGGGTCCCTTTTGCACCATGATCCTTTCGGAGCTCGGAGCCCGCGTCATCAAGGTCGAGAATCCCAGCGGCGGCGACGATGCGCGACAATTCGTTCCCGAATGGCAGGGAAAATCGGCGTACTACCAATCCCTGAACCGCGGCAAAGAAAGTATCGCACTAAACCTGAAGTCGCCCCGTGATCGGGAAGTGTTTTTGGTCCTGGTTCGCGCAGCGGATCTGTTGGTCGAGAACTTCCGGCCCGGCACGTTGGAGCAATTCGGTTTTGGCTACGAAGCGCTGCGCAGCGAGAACTCACGGCTCATTTACGCGTCGGTGTCCGGCTTCGGGCAGACGGGCCCGTGGGCGCACAAGCCGGCCTACGACATGATCATTCAGGCGCTGAGTGGGTTGATGAGCCTAACGGGTGAACCGGGCTCGCCGCCAATGAAGGCGGGAACCTCGGTCGCTGACGTTGCGGCCGGCATGTACCTGGCCATCGGCATCGGAGCGGCCTTGTATGAGCGGGAGAAAACCGGGCTCGGTCGCCGGGTGGACGTGGCCATGCTCGACAGCTTGCTGTCGCTGCTCGAACATGGCGTGATGCGCTATGCGGCAACCGGAGAAGTGCCGGGGCCGATTGGCAACCGGCACCCGTCCATCGCACCGTTCGAACCGTACGCCACGGCCGATCGGCCGCTGATCATCGCGGTGGGGAACAACGCCATGTATGTGCGGCTTTGCGAGGCGCTTGGCCGGCCGGACCTCGCGAGCGATCCGCGCTATTTGACCAACAGTGATAGGGTGATGCGGGCCGAGGAATTGAAAACGGACCTGGAAGCCGTTCTGCAGACGAAACCGGCCGCGTACTGGCGAGACATTTTGGAAGCGGCCGGCATACCGTGCGCGCTGGTGCAGACCGTGGGTGACGCAGTTGAGATGCCGCAAATCAAGGCTCGCAACATGATCGTGACCGCCGGCGGCTTGCGCATGACCGGCAATCCGATCAAGCTCAGCGGCTGCCCCGATCTGCCGACGCGAACCGTGGCCCCCGACCTGGATGCCGACGGTGAACGCATTCGACGCGAATTCCTGAACGGGTGAGGCAGGGAACCACGCAAGCAGTCGGGCTCGTGAATGGTTGGTAATGCCCTGTTCTTTTGGTAGGTCTTCCCGCCTCCGTTTCGGTTCCCAACGAAAGCATTCTCATGGCAGCGATCGAGAAACCTCCGAGCGAGCGCCGGGCACTCATCGAAGCCATCATTGCCAGCACCGTGGGAACGACCATCGAATGGTATGACTTTTTTCTGTACGGCACGGCTGCGGCGCTGGTTTTCCCGAAGTTGTTCTTTCCCGAATTCGACCCATTCGTAGGACAGATTCTATCGTTCGGCACCTTTACAGTCGGGTTCGTGGCCCGACCTCTAGGCGGCATCGTTTTCGGCTACCTGGGCGACCGCATCGGACGTAAATCGACGCTTGTGGCCACCCTGCTCCTCATGGGCATCAGCACCGTAATCATCGGCGTGCTGCCGACCTATAGCCGGATCGGTCCCTGGGCGCCGATCCTTCTAACGGGCTTGCGGTTCCTTCAGGGTCTGGGGGTAGGCGGCGAATGGGGCGGCGCGGTTCTTTTAGCTTTAGAATACGGTCACCGTGGCCGCCGCGGCTTCTTTGCCAGTTGGCCGCAAACAGGCGTCCCGCTCGGCCTGCTGCTTTCCACCGGCGTCATGGGCACGATGCAAGGGCTGCTTGCGGAGGAAGTGTTTCTCCGATGGGGCTGGCGGCTTCCGTTTCTTTTGAGTGGGGTGCTGATCGCCGTGGGTCTGTTGATTCGCTCGCGCGTACTCGAAACGCCGCTTTTTCGGCAGTTGCTGGCGACCAAACAGGTAGCCCACGCCCCGCTGCGCGAAACGGTGATAAGGCACTGGCGCGAGATCCTCCTGGCTGCCGGCGCCCGCATTGCGGAAAACTCCTGCTTCTATCTGTTCAGCACCTACGTGATTGCCTATGCCCGCGACGTGCTAAATCTCCAGAGTGGTCTGGCTCTGCGTGCGGTGCTGGCAGCGGCATTATGCGAGTTCGCGGCCATGCCGCTCTACGGGATCCTCTCGGACTACTGGTCGCGCCGAGCGATGTACATGGTGGGATGCATCTCCCTATTGCTGTTCGCCTTTCCCTATTACGGGCTCCTGCACACGCGGGAGCCGGCGCTCGTGTTCGTGGCGGTAGTGATCTCGCTGGTCGGCAGCCACGCCATTCTTTACAGTGTGCAGGCGTCGCTGATTCCCGAGTTGTTTGGAACTCGACTTCGCTACACCGGCGCTTCGCTCGGCTATCAGATGGCCGCTCCCCTGGCCGGCGGGATGGCGCCGCTGATTGCTGCGTCGCTGGTCAAAGCGTTTCCCGGGCAGTATTGGCCGCTCGCACTGTATGTGGCAGCCACCGCGCTGATTTCATTCATTTCGGTCTACTTCCTGGCAGAAACCTCGAGAAAGGATCTGAGCGGGAATTAGTAAGATCGGTGAGCGACGCGAGATCTACTGCCGAAGTGAACCGAATCACATGGCAATGAAGAGCCGCGAAAGCGTAACGACAGACGAAAGAGGTCTTTCGATGCCTATGCCAGACCCCAGCCAGATTCTGGCCGATTGGT
>DATGHS010000111.1:0-5969 GCA_035307785.1 Gemmataceae bacterium | reverse complement strand
AACCGGCCGCCTGGGTTGACGCGCCGGCATTTCGCTTTTCAGGGCTGGCTCGATTTCAACGTTGAGCTGTGGACGCAGATCCGCGACGAAGCGCGCCGGCGGGTGCGGAAGTCCTTGCCTGCGGCCATCGCGGGTTCCGACGTTCGCCGCGATGCGATGGAGTTTGCACGCACGAACGCCCGTGCGGCCGGCATCGGGCATTTGTTGCATTTCGAGCAGAAGGATCTCGCCGATTTCCAGGCCCCAGCCGGCCCAGCGGGCACCATCCTGTGCAATCCTCCCTACGGCGAGCGCATCGGCGAGGAGAGCGAGCTGGAACCGCTGTATCGAACAATCGGCGCCGTGCTCGGTCGTTGCGCCGGCTGGCGCGTGTTTGTCTTTACGGGTAATGCGGAATTGGCCAAGCGGATCGGATTGCCCGTTGTGGAGCGCGTGCCGTTCTGGAATGGCCGCATTCCCTGTCAACTCCTGCAATTCGCCACGAGTGGATGAATCCGTGCGAGTGCTAACGTCCGCGCACGCCACACCACGGTGCGCGCCTCGATCAAGCACTAACTTCCGCGCCGGATTTCTGGCGGGCCGGCGCCTCGCAATCCCGATGAAATCGTAGGTCAGGCTTTCGAGCTTGGCTTTGCGCCCGCGCTGTCAGCCAAGAGAAGCTGACCTACAGTCCGCTACCAGCCATTACTACGAAGGAATCCACCCATGACCTGGCTGTCGCTTGCCATCGTTGTCGCGGCCGCTCCCGCGCAGACCCCGGACAAGTTGCCGAACCCCACGCCGAGCGTGATTCGGACCCCGGCCGTCACCAGCGTCGCCCAGGCGCCGCAAGAGCAACTGCCCATTCCGAAGGCCGACGTTCCACCGAAGGGTCCGCTTCTTCCAGCGCACCCCATCAGCCCCTACGCCCCTCTCGACTACGATCATCCGGTTCCCGGTGTTGCTGGCTTTGTGCATGGCAGGTTGCCGGACGCGCCGCCACCGCTGGTCACGCAGCCCTATCGGCATCCGGAGCGCAACGATCCGTGGCTGGCGCGCAACGCCGGCATGCCGCGCTGGAGCCACGTAGAGCGGAGTTGGAACATTTTCAAATCGCGCTTTGATCCGACGCAGTCGCCGGGATATTTGCCGCCCGGGACGATTCGGGATTGACGTGGGTTTCGCCTGCGGCGACTTGAATTGGCGAAAGCCGGCGGATTCACGATCCGCCGGCTTCTCTTGCGCGCTGGAACGAATAGCGCAGGATCAGTCCTTCTTTTCTTTGTCAGCGTCCTTTGCGTCTTCCTTCACTTTCATCGGCGCGGGTGCAACCTCTACGGCCTCGGAGGGCAATGAAGTGGCCTCCGGTGTTTTGGCTGACCGCGCAGTAATCGGGCCTCCATCAGTGCACAAAGGCGCTGGCACGGGGGCACATGCCGGCGAATTGTAAGACCGATTGCAATCCATTTCGCTCTTGAAGTACTTGACCACATTATCATCGATGATTCCTTCGCCTTCATAGTGAATGGTCAAGTGAAGCACATGCTTGGGCGATTTCTTGGAATTGGCGGCTGCCGATGAGCATTCATCTTGCGGCGGGGCAGATGGCCGCAACAACGACGGAGCGTGATGGGCAGCAGGAACAACGCTTTCGCTCGGCATTTTCTGTGTCATCGGCGTGGCACCGGTGCCAGTTGCAGGCAAAGACTGCTTCAAATCCTTGAGGAAGTTTTCTACTTTGGAATGGATTGCTGCGCAGTGCCGCACCACCAGGATGCCGTTGGCCGAGTTGTAACGCACAACTCCGGAACCACCCATCGACTGCCAGGTGCTCGGCTCAATCACTTCCGGAATCGTTTCCGCGATCCATTTGGATAGTTCCAAGTCGTAGCCCATTTTCCAAAGCGAATAGACCGACGTCACGGTTGCGTTATCGCTTGCGCACGAAGCCGCGGCGCCTTTCGCCACGCATTTTGGCGCGACTTCAACCGGCTCCTGCGCGCCGGCAAATTGGGACAAGTTATCCAAGATCACTAAGGCCAAAACAGCCACCATCAAGAATCGAAGACATGCCATGTTCCTACTCCTTCCTTGGAAATTGAAGATGGGCAAATTTGAATGGGAAAAGCAATTTACGTCAAGATCAGTACTTCCCAGCGGGTGTAACCAGATTCTCTGGGGCTATATGGGGTCGCCTTATTGGGTAGCCCTGCGCCCATTGGGCAGGTGGTTGGGGGGAACGTTTCGTTTCCATTTCACCGAAAAAGAGACACCCCCCGTGAAACGAAACAGTTTTTCGTGAAATCAAATGCATATTTCAGTGACTTTCCCCGATCCGGATCGTACACTGCGGAGCGCGCACAGCGGCTAATTGTCAGCAACCACTTGACGTCATGATGATTGCACCTCGACCAGCGCCAATAGCCAACTAAGCTCCCATTTACTCGGAGGACACCCAGAGACTTTGATTGCGCCGTTCCCAGTAAGCAATGTACTGCTAGCAATCACTCCGAGTCGGCCGCGGTTGCCGGCAAAAAGCTCACTTGCCACGAAAGCGGCTTGCCATCGCGGTAGGGCAGGACGCCATGGAACTGCCGGCGGTCGGCGCCGAATACGAGCGGCACAAAATAATGGTCGCCTTCCCAGAGCGGCAATTCCAGCACGTGCTCCAAATCGACCCAGCGGAGTGTGCCTTCCGCATTAGCCGTTAGCGGGGTGCCGTGCGAGCGCTCGATGCGGAAAATGAAGCCAAACCAGTCTTCGCCGTTTTTGCCGAAACCGGGCCAGCTGACCGTGCCGCAAAGCGAAAGCTCGTCGCATTCCAGGCCGGACTCCTCGCGAATCTCCCGGCGCATACAAGAGACAATGTCTTCCCCGGGTTCCAGTTTGCCGCCGAGGCCGTTGTACTTGCCGAGGTGCAGATCTTCGCTCCGGCCTTGACGGTGTATCAAAAGCACTTGTCGGCCGTCAGGCGAGAGCACGTATCCAAGCGTGGCGAGGATCGGTGTGAATGGCATGACTTGTTTTCGGCCCGCTTTGTGAGGGATGCGCCAAGCTGAATTTCATTGTTATTGCTTCCGCGCGGTATCGGCATTGCCTGGAATTCAAAAGAATTCACTTGGCCAGTTCGCCAATCACCGGTTAGAATTCCCGAATATCCCACCCGCTCGGAATTTCTCGATGACCCTTTCTCGCCGAGATGTGCTGCGCCTCGGGACGGCGGCCTTCGGCCTGAGCCTGCCGAAGCTGCTCGCCGGCCGTGCGCTGGCCGGAGATTCGGCTGCGCCAAGAGCGCGCTCGGTGATCGTGCTCTTTCTCAGCGGCGGGCCTTCGCAGCTCGACATGTTCGACCCAAAGACCGACGCGCCGGAAGAAATTCGTGGCACGTTCAAAAGTATTGCAAGCAGCGTTCCGGGCATCCAAATGTGCGAGCACTTGCCGCGCATGGCCCGGCTGGCCGACAAGTACACGATCATCCGCTCCATGAGCCACGACGAGACCGATCATGTGCGGGCCACGTACTGGGCGATGACCGGCAATCGCGTAGTTCGGCGCGTGGTGCAAAGCTCCACGCTGGCGCGTGAGGACCGGCCCCACTTGGGCTCCGTCGTGTCGAAGGTGTTGGGACCGAACCGGAATCTGCCGCCGTTTGTCATGGTGCCGGAATTCGTATCGCCCGTGGGCCCATCGCGCCCCGGCCAGCATGCCGGCTTTTTGGGAGCGAAGTTCGATCCCTATTTGATTAACAGCGATCCCAGCGAGCCCGGGTACGATCCGGGGCCATTGGGGCGGGCGCTCGACCAATCGGAAGCGCGTCTGGCGGAACAACGATCACTGCTGACTTCGCTGGAACAGGCCTCGCCGGCACAGCTTTCCGAGGAAATGCGGCAATACGATGTCTTCCGGGCCAAAGCGTTTGACCTGATGCGCTCGCCGGCGGCACAGAAGGCCTTCGATCTATCGCAGGAATCACAGAAGACGCGCGACCGCTATACGCGAACAACGTTTGGCCAGTCGGTGCTGGCCGCCCGCAGGCTGATCGAGGCCGGAGTGCGAGTCGTGCAGGTGAACTTCGTGCGGCACGACAACGCCAAAGGCGGGCAGGGCTATGATTCACATTCCACGCCGCCGAATCCGCCGCATCTCGATTGGCTCAAGAACACGCTGTTGCCGCCGACCGATGCCGCGTTTGCGTCGCTGATCGAGGACTTGTCCGACCGCGGCTTGCTGGATGAAACGCTCGTGCTGATGCTGGGCGAATTTGGCCGCACGCCGAAGTTCAACAAGACCGGCGGCCGCGATCACTGGTCGCGCTGCTACAGCATGGTAGTGGCCGGCGGCGGGTTGCGCCGCGGCATGGTGTACGGGGCTTCGGACCGCATTGCCGCCTACCCCACGCGCGATCCGGTGTCGGTTGAAGATCTGTTCGCCACCGTCTATCACCAGCTCGGCATCGATCCGCACGCGATGATATACGATTTGCAGAGCCGCCCGCTGGCGCTGGTGGAAGGCCGGCCGGTGCGGGGATTGATTCAATCATAGGCCACATGCATCTCTCTCTCATTCCTCCAAGGAACTTTTTGGCCTATATTTGCGTCGAAGGATTAGAATTACCTACCCCCCCAAGAGGTCGATCGCTGAATGGCGGCGACCTCTCCTGCCTGGTCCCATCTTGGGACGTCTGCTTGCGGTTGGGTTTAGAACCGTCCATAGCGCAACGAATCTCCCAGGAATCACCGAATTCCGCTGGGCATTTCGTTCTTTTTGAATTCGTGGAACGGGAACAGAACGATGCAGTTGAAAACCTTGCAAAAAGGGCTCGCCATCGCTGGAATTGGAGCCGTAACGGCTACTTTAGTCCTCTCCGGCCAATTTTCGATTTACAAAGCTGATTACGAATTTTGGAATCTGCCGCGCTGGAACGCGGAGATTCAGGAAATGGACGAATCGAGTGAGCAGCTCAGCATGGAATCGACAGTGGTCGCGGGGCGCATTGTGGCGAAGGAAACCGTCATTCACGATCTGGTTGATGGCCGTGTTAGCCTGGCCGACGCGATGGAACGGTTTCGGGAGCTGAATGCCGGACACGAAGAGTTGCACAGCATGCTGGAATTCCGGTTTCCGCAGCAGGACGAAGACGAGCGGCTTTACCACAACATTCTCGACTTTGTGTTTGTGCAAATCAAAGACCAACCGGATTGCCGCGCCGTCCAGGCACGCCTGGCCTACGAATGGCAGCAACTACACCGGCAGCGAACGCGTTTGAATTGAAAACGCGCAGCGATTCCGAGCGCTGTATGCGGCCAAGATCCACTTACCCGGCCGCATAAGCCGCTCGGTTCGCCATCGCAGACGCGGTCACTTGCTGCCGCCAATCGACTTCAGCCACGCATCCCAGACAGCAGCATCTTCGCCGTAGTCCCGTCCGGTCAAATGGCGCAGGGCATACAGGACGGCTTCGCGCTGGGGGTAACTGAAGCTTTTCCCACCCTGGGGCTGATACTTCTGAGCATCCAGGATCTCCTCGGCGGTCGCAACTCGAGTACGCAGCATGTAGTCGAAGCGCTGTTCTCCCGTATTCGAAACCGATTGCAGCACGGAAAAGTCCTGCCGCAGGTACGTCACGTCGGCACGTGCAAATAGCCCGGATGAGTTCTGGTAATACTTGGCGGTAATCGGCCGTTCCGGGTCGGGAACGAAACCACGGACACGATCCTTGGCTTCGGTGGAGACCGCGTGGCAGAGCAGGCAGTTCTTGAGGTGGTTCACTTGTACCAGTTCGCGGATGGTGCTCCGCTCCTCGTTGTTCCTCTTTTGCGGAAGTGTCGGGTCGGGTTCGCTCAGCATCGTTACCATCTGTGGCACCAGCTCGACCTGGCTGAGGTTCACCACGGCCTCCGCCGCGTGTTCCGCCGCAGCCGGCCAGGGGTAGCGCAGCCCGCCGAGTAGGAGGTCCCGATAATCGGCAGCGGGGCGGCCGCGCAGCCCGA
>DATGHS010000110.1:0-27563 GCA_035307785.1 Gemmataceae bacterium | reverse complement strand
ATACGTTCTCCCATTACCGGATGCGTTCTGGAGGTGTACCAGGAAAGTTCTCGTACCATCCCGGTTGGGGCGGAATTGGTCAAGGTAGGCAACACCACGGATCTGGAGTGCGTCATCGACGTTCTTTCGACCGACGCAGTCAAGATTACGCGCGGCGCCAAGGTATACTTGGAGCACTGGGGTGGTGCGCAGCCACTGCGCGGGCGCGTGCGCCTGGTTGAGCCGGCCGCGTTCATGAAAGTATCGGCACTGGGTGTGGAGGAGCAACGAGTAAATGTCTTGGTGGATTTCGCTGAGCCACGAGCGAAGTGGGAATCACTAGGTGATGGCTACCGTGTGGAGGCGCGGATCGTCGTTTGGGAATCGGACGATGTGTTGAAGGCCCCGGATGGCGCATTCTTCCGCCACGGCGACTCGTGGGCGGTTTTTCGCAACGTGAACGGCCGGGCCCGGCTGACAACCGTAAACGTCGGCCGCACCAATGGCCTGGAAACGCACGTCACGGAAGGGCTTGCTGAAGGCGACTCGGTTATTCTGCACCCCAGCGATCGCATTAAAAATGGTGTTGCTGTCTCGCCGCGCTGAGCAAGAATATGACCACGCCAGCCGAAACCGGCGCTCCTCGCCCGCCCCGCAAGCCCGCTTTGGGACCAACGGCCGCTCGCTACGATCAGCATCTGCAATCTTCAGTCCAAAACTCTCTCACGGCAGCCCTTTACAACTGGCCACCTTGGCGCTGACTCGAATCTGCCCGCCACCGTCAGTAACCTTGAATTTCCATTTAAGCGTCTTAGTCTCTTGTGCTTTCAAGGTGACGTCTTTGTTGGCAGCGTCAACAAGTTCCGCCGGCCCTTCACGAACACGTGCTTCAATCGTTGCGGTCGCCCCGGTATACACGCGGTTGCAGTGGACAGTGACTTCGCATTCATACGTCTTGCCGGGCTGCAATTTGCCGGTGGCCAGGATCTTGGCTGCGGTGACTTCCACCGAATCGGAGTCTTCCGAAGCCAACGGAATCGGCAACGCCGGCGGCAGTTCTACGGCCCCAGCCGCCACGACCGCCAACTGCGCATCAAAGAGAGCATTGTTTAAGTCCTTGTATGCGATCTCATTCTTGAAGCGGAGGTAGGCATCGCGAAAGTTCTTGTTGCCTGGAATCTTGTCTTTAAGCTTCCGTAACACCGGATCCATATTGGCATTGGCGGCATAGACTACCGCCCGTTCGTACTCATAGTCGGTCACCATTTTCTGGCGATACTCACTGGGGCCGAGAGACACGATCTCATCGTAACTGAAGTGCATCTTCTTGATGTGCTGATTCACGTCTTTAACGTAACCATTAACATCCTTGGTTAACCGGTTCAGTTCTGCGGTTCGGCCGCCCGCCTGATCGATGAAGAAATCCAATTCCTCGTCTTTCTGCGCACGCGCCAGTCCGGGCGGCGGCACCAGGATCACAAATGCCGCGCTGGTGGCAATTATTGTGCGGAGCAGATTCGTTGTGTTCATGGTAATTACTCCTTAATGTTGGCTCCGAAACGGCGAGCGCTCGGTCGGAGTGCCGCTCACTTCATTTTCTGAAGCGTGTACGTGCGCTTGCTGACATCGATGCCGGTGATGGTCTCCCCGCACAGCGCCGTTCCGTCGTAGAGCGTGATCGTATAGTCATATGTCACCTTGTACCCGCGATAGCTCGTTTGGAATTGAGCTGTAACAACGTTGCCGCTCTTCGTCCACGATCCGCTACCCCGCGTACCGTCCGACCCGGTGCTGGCGAAAATTCCGTCGCGCTCGAATCGGAGAGTCCAGCCGCCGCCCGACCATGAAGTGCCCTCAAGATCACCGGTCTGAGGCCCGCGAATAATGACGTCGTCCTTGGGCTGGGTCCGCGGTTTATAGCCTTGTATGGGAGACTCCCACTTGCTCCCGACATCGGCGAGCTGTGACTCCACCGATGGCGGGATGATTCGGGGATCCTTGTATCGAATTGGATCGCGAAAATGCGGAGCGTTCGGATCGGGCGCATCGCGGAACATTGGCAGGCCCTCAATCTTCTTGAGTGCCTGGCCGGCCTCGTCGATTTTTTGTGCTTGCCAATGCGGGTATCCGAAGTCTGCCTTGATGTGCCCCAATGGGTTCGGCGCCGGTGCGTTCGAGACAGGCGCTGTGGCGGCCTGGGCTCGAACCGCCTCGAGCTGTTTTCCCAATCGGCGGACCTGTTTAGTGGCACTCGTATCGGCGAGCGTCTTTTCGGTCACATTACGAAGAGCTTCGGCTTCCTCCTTGCGCCGGTCCTGAAGTTGCTCTTGCATTTGAATCCGCTCCTCCTGTGTTGTCGGTGGATGCTTTTTCGCGGAATCTTCCGCCTCTTGGCGCTTCTTGGCGGCGTCTTGCCAGTCCTTTACTGCTAGTTCCTTTTCTTTTTGGGTCTGAGTCTGCGCTTGCTCGGCCTGGTCGTAAGCATTTTGCGCCTCGGCCACAGCTTCGACCTCTTTCTTGGCTTTCGGCTGAGGCTTGTCCTGGGCCGGGGCCAGACGATGATTACCCGGCCGGAACAAAAGCACGGCAATCATTACCAGCGCGGCCACGAACAAGAGAGCAGCGCCGGAGCTTCGGTGTAGGGATAACATGGAGTCTCCTTCACTGGCGAATAAATCCGCGGCACTCAGCGTTCTTCCCGAACGATGAGTGCATACCGACCGGAATCGCGTACGGGCCGCAGCGACGAGCCTTCCCACGTGGTGACAATGATCCGATAAACGCCGCTGCGCGAAGCGGTGAACAACACCACTGCCGTGGGGTTCGATTCAACGGGAAGGGCGCCGGTGATCGGGTCCTTTTCGCCAATCTGGACTAACGATCCATCCGATTGACCGTGGGCCAGTTCTCTACCCTGGCTGTCTTCGACGCGCACGGACGCAGCGAAATCCCAACTGGTCAGCTCGATCGCATATTTCTGTCCGGCGATCATGTCAAACTGATAGTACTTCTTCAAAGGCTCGGTGTTCCAACTGTTGCGAAGCAAATCAAAAACGGTAACTGTTTGGGACAAGGAGTCCTCAATCCGCACCGGAGCGGAAATCGGCGGTCCCGCCGATATCTTGAGAAGATCAATCAAGTCCCCGCGCGCCAGACTATCATTCGGCGCCGCAGGATAAGCCTTGATAACCTGCGGCCGGCCGAACATATTGCGCTTTAAGAACCAAATGCGCTGACCCGGAACCGGTTCCTCGCTGGCAATCGAGAGGCTGCCCAAATACTGTTTCGGGCTCCGTGCAAAGACAACGAAATACCAGGTTTCGTAAGCACCGGAAAAGCCGTTCGCATTGGCGTCGGCGAAATCGAGGTTGCGATACTCCACGATCTCGAAGCCGCTCGGTTGGTAGGGCCCGCATTGCCAGGTGGCCACGTGTTCCCAGTTCCAGGCGTGCTCTTCTTGGAGCGGCTTCTGCACCTGGTCCTCGATGATCTTCAGGTTTCTGCCATAGTATTCCATGCCCCGCGTTGGTTGGAGGGCATATTTGGCCCAGCCCGCCGCCAAGGGAGCAATCCCTTGTTGATCGGCGATTAGCGCCTCCAGCTCCGCTCGGGCAAATGTGTATTTACCACTTCCCTCGTCCAGTCCGGGGCGTATACTGGCGCCAAAAGTCGAAATGAAAGCGGTCAATTTGTCTTTTGGCGGCTTCGAATCAAAATCCATGATTCTTAGCGGCGGGCCATCCACATCGTAATAATAAAGCGCGTACGCGGGGGCCTTGCCATAGCGAGGTATCTCGCGGAGGCCGTACTCTTCAACGTCCTTGCCGCCCGTCCTCACGCCCCAGACGCTCTCGCGGCCGTTGTTCATCTGATCGACGAGCAGCGACAAACACTTTGTAGCGCCGCTATTTGGCTCCAGTTCGTGAAGGCGTTTCAGTTCCTTTCCGGCCCAGCCTTGAAGGCCAGATTTTACATAAACAAACGTGTCCAGGATTGCGGCTTCGATGGCCAATTCACGATCCTCATCTCCCGCGCTCCAGATTGCGCCTCGCAGGTCCCCATCGCTCAACGCAATAATTGCCCGGCCGATGGCGGCCGGCCCGTCCTCAGCGGCATCCGGGTCGACCCGGAAATTATCGCCGGCCACGAGCATCTCCGCATCGCCAATGGCTCCTCGATGCAACGCGGCTCGAGCCGCGGCAATGCGGCGAATCGATTCCTCCTTGCCCAGCACTTTACGCTCGTCTGATACTGTTTCGGAGCCATTCGGAGGAACGGTCTGGCTGAACAATGGAAGCGCGAGAACAATCCAGCACAGTACGATCAGTAAAGCAGTGAAACGTAGCATCGCTTTCCTCCTTCCGCGACTCGTGTGTCTCATTTGTTGTCGGCTGCTCTGCCCGTTATCTCGTCCGTGCTTACTTTGCCGACGGATCGGCGATGCGCCCCATGAAAAGGATGCTGCCGGTCCGTATGTCGCGGATCAGAAAGATAAACGCATGGTCCGCTCGAAAGACTTCTTCCGGCGGTGCGATGGATTTCTCGCCAACGACCACGCCGGTCGCCGCGGCCGCTTCGGTGCCTTCCTCATTCACGTCCACAAACGCTTTGTGAACAACCTGACTGATGTGCAGCTTGGCCGGCTTCCCGCCGTTCATTCCAGTCAAATCGGCATCATCCGGTGAAAAAGCCAATGGCATGCCCAGGTCGGCCAGAGCTTTCTTGAGCATGACGCTCTGCGTGATCTGAAACCTCGGGACGTATACCTGGATTCGCTTTGCCTTGAGCTCGGCGATGCTTTGTTTCAGTTTCGCGGGCGTAAACGATTGCTCCACGCTCGGCAGGCCGTCGACTTTTTCGGGAAGAATGATCACCATCGCGATCTCATTCCCCGCATAAGGCATCTCCAGTATTCGGAACTCGTTCGTGCGGAGATACTTGAATTCATGGCTCTGGTGCATCAGCGAAACGTTTTTCGACTCTTTGGCAGTAACGAAGAACGGCTGGCTTTTCGTGGCGGTTATGTCAAACTTGCTTACCCACGCTCCCTTGAAATAAATGGCGTTCGTCAGCACGAGGCGCGTAAGCGAATCGAGCACTCCCTGCTGCAGCAGGTCACGAATCTTCTCTTCCGTCTGCTTCTCGACCCAGGAATTGATCGTTCGCCGCGCCTCTTCCGTGGCGTTTGCGAAATCCACCTCTTGCACTTCCGCGCCATAGTTTGTCCGAGTCAATTTGAGGAAATCGGGCAGAAATGGATAACCTTTTTGAGCCCACAAGGCGTTGACCACGTGCAATTGGTACGGCGGATTTTTGCCGCCGGGCGTCTTCACAATCAAATTGCCCATCGCCGGATGCAGCCGATCCAGCGGCAGATTAAAATGCAAAGTCTTGGCCATCTGCTCGGCAGTTTCACCGCGAGCGCCGCCATAGGTCATGGCCAGCGCCGTGGAGATGCTAAACGGCGAAAAGAACTCATTGCCCGGTTGCTTGCCCAAGTAGAGGAACAGATCGAAAGCAAACTCTGTGTTTCCTTCTACCGCTTTCTGCGTGTCGGGAGTGACGACCGGATTCGGCAGTGTAGGCTCATCCGGCGGCGGCTTGCATCCGGCCAGGCCAATCGAGGCAATTCCCAAGCAGACAAAGAATGCCAAGAAATGCGATTTCATGACGGAATCTCCCATTACAATACTCTCGAATTGGAGTTTTTGATTCCCTTCAATCCTTCTTGTTGGGTGCTAGTAACATTTGCTGCACGGCTTGCGTGACTCCGCTAAACCTGCCCACCGTTGTGTCGTCGGCTGACTTCGGCAGATCCAAGAAGCCGGTCTTGCCGAAGAACGTCGATCGATGCTCGCCGAATTCGATCATGACATTGAAGCCATCGGCCACGGTCATGCGGTTGACTTCTTTCGGAAAATTGAAGAGATCATAGCGCGACAGTGCATTGGCCAGGTCGCGCAACTCGGTGGCCGTAAGCTGCCCTTTGGTTTCCACCTTCTTGCCATTGACCAGGTTAATGCAGGTCCATTCACCGGACGGCTCGACGACATACTTGCGCCCGGTTCCCACGCCAGCGAAGCCACCCGTATCCCGCACAACGAGCCGTTCCTTGAGTTTGCCTTCGGAGGTCAGATAGCCGGCCATGCCGCGTGCTTTCTGGCCAATCGCATTTCCTCCCTCTGGACTCTGCTTCACTTCGGCGGCGAAGCGTTCGTCGAGGTTGCTTCGCATGACCTCCACGCCAAAGGAAATGCGCGCATCAACTTGCGCAGGTGCATTCCAGCGCAGCAGCAACCCATAGAGCGCGGCTTCCTCCGCGCCACGTAGCACAACCGGTTTCTCGGGTCGCTGTCCCATTTGCACAAACATTGTTCCGCGCGTGGATGAACCGATTTTTTTATCCAGGTGGAACAGGATGGTTTGGGCGTTTGCATCTTTGAATTTGAGGATCGTGGTGCCGCCGTCCTCATAAGCCGCACCCATCATGATCTCCACCGGCTCTGCGAGGCCGAGAACCAGCGGCGGCACTTTCTCAAACATTTGCCGCACGGCCTTGATTCGGTCCGCCAATTCCGGCTTCGGATCGTCGCCGCAAGCTATACGTGCAATTGCCATTGTTACCGTCAGAGTAAGAATGAATGCTCGTCTCATGTTGCCACCTGCTCTTTATTGACGTGGTCGTGGGTAGGTTACGCAACCTGCGTGCCATGGGTGAACGAATGTGAATCGCGATGTATGTTGTTGAACGGGCAATCGAATTCGCCGTGCGTTGGGTCTTCGGCATCCACACGGGACGCCGTCAATTCTGCCCAAAACTCCAATTATTAAGGCGGCGGCGAAAGGACAGAAGGCCGCGACGAGCAGACCAGTCTCCGCGGGTTTCACGGAAACGTTGGGATCGAGTGTGCGATTTGGTGCCAACCTGGTCCGGATTCGCACAATTTGTCGACAGGATAATTCAGTCAATTCAAAGCAATCACTGGGCAATTGGCGAGAAAGCGACCAGACTCCGGTCGGTTTTGCTTTCGCGCCGACGGTGCGGCACATCGTTTGCAATTTTTCAATGCCTATTAGCCACGAGGGAATTCCCATGAAAACTGCACTTCGAATGACAGCGGTAGGAGTGTGCGCATGGTTGTTGCTGATGGCCGCGCCCGCGTTCGCCGGGGAACCCGCGCCCAGTGCCACGCCTCTGAAGGTTCTGGCCCGCACCAGTTACAACCTGCCCACCGGCTCGGCTTCAGCACCGGAAACGATGCTGATCCGTAGCCGGCATGAATTGGACCGGGCCGTCGGTGAGGCAGCCGACAAGATTGATCGACTGCTTGGCCAGCCCAAGATCGATTTCGACCACTACATGGTCATTTGCGTATCAGCCGGCAATCAACGCTCGTCCGGATACCGGGTCGATGTACAAACCGTGACTCGCAGCGGCGATCAACAGCGAGCCAAAATCACGGTCCGCTGGACTCTGCATGAGCCAAAGGGAGTCGTCATGTGGGTCCTCACCACGCCTTCAGAGCTGTTACTCGTCGAGCGTGCCGACGGGGACCCCGTCTTCGAGAAAGTTCCTGCGCCCAAGGAACCCGCCCAACCGGCTGACGGCGGGCGGGCTACGGCAAGCGACTGGAAGGCGCTGGTGAAGTCGTATCAGTCGCTCCGGCTCCCTCTCCCGCCAGCCGACGCGCCGCTGGTCGGAATACTGTACCAAGTGCAGATGATCGAGGACCGCGATATACCAATCCCGCTACGCCGCTTCCAATATTTGCTGGGGTTTCTGATTTCCCAAAAAGCGGACAAGGCGCAACTCCTGATCGGTACGGAAGTCATGGAAATTGACAGCGACCAGGTGCAATCATTGCTGCGAATCGATCCGGCGAAGGAACCGGCGTTCGAAATTGCGGTAGAGAACACCTGGGCCGAGTTCCCCATCAACGCCGCTTTGCCGGCGGCTATCCAGTGCTACCAACGGGGCTGGCCGTCCCTCGCCGACCAATTGCTGAAATCGCAAGCCAAAGCGTCTGTCGGCTTTGGCCACCGAGAGTCGGTCTTCTTCGAACCCCCGGGGCTGCAGCCAGACCTGGCGTTGAAATTTGTGGCGTGGACGCATCTGGGCAACCAGCTTGCCAAGCCGGCCAGCGACCGCTCCGCCATTTTGAAACAGATGCAGGAACTCAGCGCTCAGGAGCCCGTCTTTCAATCCCCGGAATGCTGGGGACTGATCCGGTCTCTGGCGGTCACTATCGAGCCGAGCCGCGCGGCGTCGGGAACCGTTGAGCGGCAGATCGATGATCTGGTCAATCTGGACGCCAGTCTGTGGAACAACACGTTCGTACTCGGGCTTCCGGAACCCCTGGTAGCGCTCGCCCGAAAGGGTTGGGAAGCAATTCCCGCGCTAATCAATCATCTTGGCGACCGCCGACTTACGCGAAGCGTTATCCGGCCCCTGGCGGAAGGTCCACATCGTTTGATCACGGTAGGTGAGGTTGTGGGAATCCTGATGCGAGAGTTGGCAGGCGACGCGGGGTTATCTTGGACGACTTCCCCAGAGACCCATAACTTTCAGGCTAAACAGGTCAACGCCTGGTGGGCGGAGGTCCAGAAGTCAAACGAAGCGGACTACCTCACAAGTTCGGCAGTGCCACGACTGCCGAAGGAGACCCGGACCTACCGAGCCATCACCGAAGGGCTGGCGCAGAAATACCCGCAGCGCCTGCCGAATGTTTACCGGCGGTTGCTCGGCGAGCGACCGGACGTGAGCAGCCGAGATCTTGTCCAAGCCATCTCGGCGACGAATCTGGGCCAGACCGAGAAGGTCAAATTGCTTATCGAAGGCACAAAGAGCCCGCGCATGGCCCGGCAGGCCGAGGCTCTGCAGGCTCTCGCGAAATTGGATCTGCAGGTCTTCGAGAGCTTTTTGATCCGCAGCCTGAATGCTATGCCGGCCCTAACGCCGGGTCGTTATGGCGAGTGCGAACAGGTCGGCCTCGCCCAGCTTTGCTGGGAATCCCAAAGCATGAACGTCTGGCACGCCCTGCGCGACGCAGTCCAGAAAGCCGACGTGGGCGTGCGCATGGAAGTCATCGACGCGGTTTCGCGCGTGACCGATTTACCGACGTTTCGTAAGCGCCGGCTAATGGAGTTCCTGCTCGCTTTCCTCGACGACGAGGCGGCACGCGACGTAAAGGCCGACACAGAGAAGTACAGATCCTGCGCCGCGGGCTCGTGGCCGCGGATCGAGGTCCGCAACTGGGCCGCCTATCAGTTGGCCAAACAGATCGGCCTGGACGTGTCGAGCGTTGCCCCAAGCAAATTCGGAGCGGATACGTGGCAAAAGTTGCGGAACGAGGTGGCCCGCATCTGCGAGGAGCGCGGAATTAAGTCCGACGATCCGAGTCCGGACGAAAAGGCCAAGGCCAAAGAAGCTCTCCAAAAACTCGGCGTCATGGACCTGCCCGACGAGTTTTCGGAGAAGCCACTGACCAAGCTGTCCTTTTTCGCAACCGAGGTTAAGGATGCAGACCTGCGTCATCTGCGTTACTTTCCTTTGATTAGCACAGTCGATCTGACCAGTACCGCGATTACCGACGAAGGGTTGAAAGCGCTCGCGGATTGCCGTGGGCTCCGAGTGCTCATTTTGACCGACACGAAAATCACCGACGCCGGTCTGAATGCGCTTGCTAAGCTAGAGTGGATGAACCAACTAGATCTTTCGCGCACCGCCATCAATGGCGCAGGTTTGCCGAAGCTTGCCAAATTGACGAGTTTGCGGGAGATCAATCTCGATAACTCAAAGATGAATGATGCAGGGCTGGCGCCGCTTGCCGATTTCCCTGCATTGGAACAACTGTCGCTCGGCGGCACTCTCGTTACCGACGCTGGGCTGCGCCATATTCCCGCGATAAAGCGACTGACAAGCCTCGACCTTTTCGGCACGGCCGTGACCGACGCCGGAACGAAGTCGCTCGGCGATTGCGCCCAACTTGAGTCGTTGGGGCTGAGCCTTACCAAGGTTTCGGACCAGGGCCTCGCAAACCTAGCGCGGTTGCCGAAGTTGAAGCGGCTGTTCCTTTTCGGTTTGCCGATCACGGATCGCGGTGTCGCGGACCTCAGCCAACTGCGCGGCTTGGTCCAGTTGAGCCTTACTAGCCCTAAGGTGACCGATAAGGGCGCGAAATCCTTGTCGCAGCTCCGTGATTTGCAAATCCTGTATCTATCGCAGACGGGGATCACGGACCAGGGAATGCAGGAACTGAAGGACTTGAAGGATCTTGTCCGCCTGGACCTAAGCGGCACCGCGATTACGGACAAGTCGCTCGAGGTCGTGCGCTCGCTGCCCAAACTGCAACGCATCGTATTGACAGACACCAAGATCACCAAACAGGCCAAGCAGGATTTGCGACAGGCCCGATCCGGATTGGAGGTGGTCGATTAGCAGAAATTGTCTTGGGCACACCAAATGGCACGAGCTACGAGGCCTGGGGTACAAATCACGGTTAGCGCCTTGGCTGCCGAAATGCTATCTCGGGGAGGACGGACCGAATCCGTAGTCGGTCGCGAGCTCATTGCGGTAATTGACACGGTAGCGGGCATAATAATCGCGCCCGTGACCGCTTTCGAACTTGGGATTCGGAATGGTCGGACCAAATCCGTAATCGGAATTGTGGTAATCACCCCGGTAGCCGCCGTAATTAACTTGTCCGTAAGCGCTATAGATACGGTTTCCGTAACCGCCGCGATGGTGCGCCCATGCCGGCAAGGGGACAACGGCTGCACTTAGCAAACCTGCAATCAATGCCAACGTGATGAGTAACGCTCTCATGATGATCCTCGGGTTAAGGTGTTTGAACAAAACTGACAATCAACGAATGGGCGACCAAATGAATGCAGTCATTATCCAGTCTGCAGGAAATCCTCGCCATGAACCAGAATGCCTCCGAAGTGAGCGGCCACGGCCACCAGAACAGTTCCAATCAGCAACCAGCCGCGGAACCAGACGGTTCGCGCGTCACGCCGCCACTCCCATTCGGAGATCATGGCGGTTCCGAAAGCCCAGGCCGCCGCGGCCGTGCCCAGCCAGCGATGCAAGAGGAAGATCTGGGGTATCGCCACCCCGAATCCATTCCCAGCACGTAGCCAGCCAAGCAGGGCCGAAGCGACGGCACTGGTCCCACCAAGAATCACGCAAAACCTGACTATCGGAGAAGGCCGGCGCTCTCCCTGCCAGGCGCCCCACAACTCTCGGACGGCCGCGGCGACCAACAAGGCAATCGGAAAATGAATGACCAACAGATGAAAAGCGCCGAGCCGCCCGAGAGTGCGCGCCAGGAACGACGGCTCGGGTGTTTCAGGACCGGGCTTGGGTTCCGGTTCCAATGCGGAAAGAAACTTGGTTTCGGCAACAGTTGCGGGCCCAGCGCCGGCCGCAATCCAATCATGAACCACGGCCTTTTGCTGGTGCGAAAGCGACCCCGTGGGTGAATCGGCGGGCGGCATCTCCCCGCGCTTCACGAGTTCCCAGAGTTCCGATTCGTCTGGCGAGCCTGGCACAATCATCTCCCGATTGCCCGCCACTCGCGTCAGATCCAGCACATAGCCAAATCGGCCCCTGGGCTTGGCCAGGTTTGGCCCATGACAGCCGGCACATTTGGCCGCGAAGATGGCGAGCGTTTGCGCGGCCAGATCCGGCTCGCTTTCCGCCGCCTTCATCGCCGTCGACCAGCAAAGAGCTACGATCAAACCAAAGCAAATGCCAAGAATGTATCGGTTCATGGAAAGTCCTCTCGCTAGCGCGGATTTCCACTATTCGTAACGGCGGCTTCTAGCCGCAGATGGCGCATCTGAAGGCCGCCGCTACGAATAGCAGCAGTCCGCGTTAAGCATTCGCATTCGCTCATTCCAGATTGGGATCAGCAATCGCCAAAGAGGTTTCGTGCTCGACGTATTTCACCGTGGTAAGACCGAGCATGCTGCGTAGCCGATCGGCGGGTACGTTGCGCATCGGGCCGGGAGTTCCTTTTCCCGGTTCGCTTTGCGGAAATGCGGTGGAGCGGGCGGAATGAAAGACAACCTTTCCTTCCACCTTTTGCATGACCTGGTGGATGTGACCGTTCAGCACTGTGACCGAGCCGAAGCGTTTGAGCAATGCCAGGACTTGCTGGGAATCTTGTGTTCCCCAGCCCCATTTCTCATACACGGTCCAAAGGGGCACATGGGCAAAGACTACAATCGGCGTACTGTCTTTGACAGCGGCCAGATCTTTCCCAAGCCAATCCAATTGGTCTTTGCCGATCTGTCCGAGGCCGGCAGCGAGGCTGCCCGATTTCGCATTAGCCACGTTCGCCAGGCCAATGAAGTGAACGCCCTTGTAATCGAAGCTAAACCAGCCGGTGCCCTTCGTGTTCTTACCGAAGCGCTCCAGGTAGAGCTTGTTGCCGTCTGAATCGAAATCGTGTTCTCCCGGCACGTAAAGCACCGGGGCTTTCACGGCCTTCAGCAATTCAGCAACGGTGTCGAATTCTTCCGGCTTGGCCAAATGGGTCAGGTCGCCAGTGTGCAGAACGAAAGCGGGTTGCACCGGCAGAGCATCGATCTTGGCAATGGCGGTCTTCAACGTGCCCGTTACGTCCTTGTTCGGCTCCTTGCCGAAGCCAATGTGGCTATCGCTGATCTGGACGAATGAGAAGCTGCAGGCGCCGGTGATTTTCGGCTCCTGGCCGAGCAGGCGCGCACCAGGAAGCCCGCCGTGAAAGGACCACAAGAGCCCGGTCCCCACCCAGGCCATGCACTTCAGCATTCCGCGACGATCGATCGCGTCATCGCTCAGTGGAAGGCGTTCTTGGGTTTCCATCAACAATCTCCTCGCGAAAGAGTTTTTCTGAGTCAAGGGGCTCATGGCCCACGCAATGGATACTCGCAAACCGCGCGGCTTATTCCCACCGGTTTGTTGAAAAGGAATTTGGGAATAAAAAGGCGTCCTGGGCGGTAAAAGACAGTAATGCGCTTCGTGCGCCTGAGAATCAGCGGGCTCGAAAATCGGCCGGCCCAGTCCGTGGAGTCGCGGAGCCTTCGGTACAATGAGCAGATTGATGGGAGCGATGGACGCGCCGGTGTCGTTGGCCCCAGAGGACCCGCCCTTGGGTGAACAGGACAAGCGGACCAGTTTTGAAGCAGCGACCCTGCCACACCTTCCGGCCGTTTACAATCTGGCTCGCTGGTTGACGCGCAATGACCAAGATGCGGAAGACGTGGTCCAAGAAGCCTACCTGCGTGCGTTCCGTTTCTTCGACAATTTTCGCGGAGGCGACGCGCGCCCCTGGTTGCTGGCCATCGTTCGCAATACCTGCCTTACCTGGCTGAAACGGAATCGTCAGGATCGACCGACGAGTCCACTCGACAGCGCGCTCAACATTGTGGCGGCCGATACGCCGGAACCGGACGAACAACTGGTTCAGGCCGCAAACCGAAGGATGGTTCAGCAAGCGTTGAATGAACTGCCCGAAGAGTTTCGCGAAGTGGTCGTGCTTCGCGAAATGGAAGGACTTGCCTATAAGGAGATTGCCGCCATCACCGACTCGGCCATCGGCACGGTGATGTCGCGCTTAGCGCGTGGCCGGAAATTACTTCGCGATAAACTTGTTGATCGCCAAACCGACGGATCATGACGAGACTAGCCATGCATGACTTGCTGAACGCCTATTTCGACAATGAGCTACCGGAGGCCGATCGTGCTGCCTTCGAACAGCATCTGACGGAATGCCCGGAATGCACGCTGGAACTCGAAGCGCAAACGGAAGTGCGGGTCGCATTGCAAGATGAGAAGTTGCGTTATCAACCGCCACCGAATCTGGCAGCGCGAATCAAGTCCTCGCTTCCGCAAGTAGACTGGAGGCCAGTGCCCTGGCGGCGCGCAATCGTTTGGATGGCGGCGGCATCGATCCTCATTGGCATCGGGCTTACCGCCACCGGACTGGGCTTGATTCTGCGAGCGCCTTCAAGGGAAGATCGGCTTGCCCAAGAGACGATGGCAAATCACACCAGGGCCCTGCAAGCGAATCATCTCCTCGACATTGCCTCCACCAACCAGCACAAGGTGAAACCCTGGTTTCAGGGCAAGCTCGATTTTGCCCCGCCGGTGGAGAACCTGGCAGAGCAAGGATATCCACTGGATGGCGGCCGGTTGGATTACGTGGATGGCCACAATGCGGCCGCTCTGGTGTACCATCGCCGCGATCATGTGATCAATTTGTTCATCTGGCCCGCAAGCAGCGCCGACGCGCCGATTCGAACGACCGCTGGGCGAGGCTATAACATCGCATTCTGGTGCAAAGGCGGGCTCAATCTTTGGGCTGTTTCCGACCTGAATATTGATGAACTACGGGAGTTCGCTCAGAAGGTGCAGGAAGCGACTCCGTAAGCAGCATTTCGTGCTTCCTCCTCGCCGTTGCTCACATCCTGCCCGTTGCGCCGAATCAAACCTCATGTTGCCCGCCCAGCGCGGTTGCTGTACTATTGGCGACCGCCTATCCGTACTTCGGATTTCTTGCAGGAAGCGCCATGGTCCATAAGGAGATGCACATGAGTTGGATCAAGAAACTACTCGCCCTGTTGCTCGTCCTCACCGTGTCGTCGGCAGTTCGTGCCCAGAGCATGGAAGAGCGATCCGTTGAAGGGGCCGGCGAAGTGCTGCACGAAATCATGGACATTCCGGCCAAGGCGATTCCCCGCACGTTGCTTGCCGACGCCCAGGGCGTGCTCATCATTCCGGATATGGTCAAAGGCAGCTTCATTGTTGGCGCGCGCCGCGGAAAGGGCGTTGTGCTTGCACGAAACGCCGACGGGGCCTGGACTACCCCGGTCTTCGTGACGGTCACCGGCGGCAGCATTGGCTTCCAAATCGGCATCGAAGCGACGGACGTCATTGCCGTTTTTCGCACGCGCGCGGGAGTCAATCGGTTGTTAAGCGGCAAATTCACGTTGGGCGTGGATGCCAATGTTGCCGCAGGACCGATTGGCCGCGATGCGGCGGCCGCCACCGACGCTCAGTTGAAGGCCGAAATCCTTTCCTACTCGCGCAGCCGCGGCGTGTTTGCCGGCGTGGCGATCGACGGCGCCGCGATCGTGGTTGATCGCCGGGCGACAGACAGCTTCTACGCGCCGAAGTTCGGTCAGCCGCCGGGTTCGGTTCCGGCTTCGGCCGTGAAGCTGGTTGAACAGGTTGCAGCCTATGCGGAACCCGAAAAGAAGCTGGCGAGCGTCAAAGAAGTACCCACGATTCCGCCGCCGCCCATCGGCGACTATCGCGAGGAAGTCCGCGCACAATTGGCCGATAGCTCGCTCCACCTACAGAAGATCCTGGACCCAAAATGGCGCGAATACTTGGCCCTGCCCGCAGAGCTGTATGCCGAGGGAAAAGCGCCCCGCCAAGACGCTCTCGCACAGTGCCTGAATCGTTACGAAGCGGTTTCGAGAGACGCACGATATTCAAGTCTGACGGCGACCTCCGAATTTCGGCAGACCCAAGCGTTGCTGGTGCGCTACCGTTCGGCGCTGGAAGGCAACAAAGAGGACACCTTGCGCTTGCCGCCACCACCGAGATGAATCGCGCACGGGGCAAGCGGAAGCGGTATATGCTCTGAACACCGCTCTCAATGAAGAACGTCGGGCTGTTGATCTGGTCGGTTCGTACGGGGGGCAAGTCACCTAACGGCGGCAGCGCCGGAGACAAATAAGGGGCGATTCTTACCTGCTCGTGTATGGACCGAAAGGTTTGGGACCCAAAAGCGTTGCAACAATTGGTAACAACTGCGAAGTGACCAAGCAGTGATACCCGCTTCATGCCCAGTGGCTGATTCAAGAAGACGGCGGTGAAGAGAAAGTACGTATGCTGCCGCAAATGGAGTGTATGCTGAGCAAACTGAACAATGAGGGCTATGCGATTGCGCTGGCTGTCTTCACAGCCGACCAAGTCGTCGCGATGCTAACCGGCCTGGAACACGCCTTCCGCAACCGAGACGATGTGGCGAGGCGCAGCGAAGGCGGCAGTGTGTTTGCCGCGCGCAACGTGCTTGAGTTATGGCCGCCGGCCGCATTAGTTTGGCGGCAAGGGCCGTTGCCCGATCTCCTTTGCCGCTGTTTGGGGCCCGACTTCGGCTTGGTTCGTGGGCTTTACTTCGATAAGCCTCCCGACCGAAGTTGGGCGCTGCCATGGCACAAGGACCTGACCATCGCTGTTCGCCAGCACCGTCCGAGCCAGAGGTTTAGTCATCCCACAATCAAAGCGGGTGTGGCACACGTTGAGGCGCCGCGCGAAATTCTGGAGAAGATGTTAACGCTCCGAATCCACCTCGATGAAGTGATCGTGGAGAACGGGCCGTTGCAGGTAATTCCGGGTTCGCATCGCCACGGCACACAAACGGAGTTCGGAGACAAGCAGCCGGTGCCCGTATTCGCCAACAAAGGGGACGTTTTGCTCATTCGCCCGCTGGTGGCGCATTGCAGCGGCGGAGCGGCGCCCGGCACGCAACGTCATCGGCGTATCTTGCACCTGGAATTCGCCGCCGCGCCGACATTGCCGGACGGCTTCGAGTGGCATGAGTTCTTCGCCGGCTCGCCCACGCCTAAGCCGGTTTAGCATTTTACTTACCGGCCGTTTGCCTTCTTCATCGCGGCAACATCCCAAACGTACACGACGTTATCCATCCCTCCAGACGCTAGCCTGGTTCCGTCGGGTGAGAACGCTAGACCGCGAACGCCGTGGTGATGACCGACCAGCAGCGCCTGTTCTTTACCAGTCACAAGGTCGAAGAGGCGAATGGCGCCCGACTCTTCCTCGGCGAAAGCCAGAAGTCGCTTGTCGGACGCGCAAGCCGCACAAGCAATGTGCTCACTTTTGCTCGCCTTTTCGGGGTTCACGTAGAAACGGCTGATTTCCTTGCCGGTTGCGATCTCGAATACACGAGTCGGAAACGTGTGCCACTTCTTGATTTCTTCCGGCTTGGCGAAAAGCTCGTAGAAGTAAGTCGTAACGATCAAATACTCGCTGCCTGGAGAAAAGAAGATCGTGGCTTCGTTGCATTCCGGGCCCCCGAGCGGAGCTGTGGATTGAAGTTCTTTCTCTACCTCGCCGGAAGTAGCGTCGTACAGCGTGACGCCGTTCCTTTTGTTTGCCCAGGCAATATAGCGGCCGTCCGGGGACAACACCGGATGATAGCCGACGACATCGAGAGGCTTGAACCTGCCGGTCTTCTTGCCCGTCTTCGCATCGTACAAGCGAACCCCTTCCGGTTCATCTTTGAAATCCATCCAGTTCCAAAGCATTACCCTGTTCGCATCCTGAGAAATTAAACCAAGATTGGCTTCGGTTGCGCCTTCCAGGTTGCTCACCACTTGACCGGTCGCCGTTTCGAGCACGCGCACTTTGCCTTTTGGCCGCTCAAGCTCATACCGATCATCGGCACTATAACTCCAGGCCAAAACTTCCCAGGGCTTTCTCAATTGCCGGGTAATCAATGCTTGATCCGATTGTTTCGCCAAGTCCCACGCGCAGCGGGCTTCGGGGCAGCTACTGACGAGTTTGCGGCCGTCATCAGCAAAGCGAACCGTTGGCGGATAACGATGGCCTACCACGCTGCGCTCTTTACCCGTGGCTGAGTCGAATAGCCGCAACGTGGTATCGGTCGCCATCAGCAGCGCTTTGCCATCGCCCGAGAAAGCCCAGCGCGTGTAATACATGCACACGAAGCCAGGCGAGAGACCAAACAACGGCACCCGGGTTTCCAGATCCCACAATTGCACTTCCGACCAGCCGGACACGATGACGGCATGTTTACTGTCCGGCGAGGGAGTTACATGAGCCCCCGATGGAATGTTCAAACTAAACTGTTCCTTACCGGTTCTGGCCTCGTAAGCCGTCACATGCTCGTGCCCGGCAAAGAACCGGCGGCCATCGGGCGCAAAAACAAACGTTGCGAGATCATCGCGCTCGAATTCTTTGCGGTATAGAACCTTGTCGGTGCTCGTGTCAGTAACAAACAGAACCGTGGGTTCTGGGACATGGAGAGGTGGAATGACGCCGGGTGGCACCTGACTGTAGTCGGGCTTCTTTTCGACCTTCCAGGCAATCAGTTTTCCATCCGGCGAAAGGACAAAATCGCAGACCCCCTCGTCGGCTTTCATCGAATCGGATGTTCGGGGCGGCTTCCATTGTTTTAACCGCTTGCCGGTGGTGAGGTCGATCGAGGTCACGGATTCCAAAAACTCGGTGACGAAGAGTTGACCAGCATCCGCAGAAAACCGCATAACGTGAGGAAGCTTCAGCCCCGAAATCTGCTGTGGCGGCTTGTTCCCGTCGACATCAAAGACCACCACCATCGAGTTACAGCCAACTGCAAGGAGCTTGCCGTCTGACGACATGGCCAACCAATTGCTGGGCGTCTTGGGACTGAGGAATTCGCGAATCCGCTCGCCGGTTGTACCATTCCACAGAATGATGGTCCTGTCGTATGCCTCGCGTCCTTTATCAGAAATGTGGCCAAAGTATTCGTAGCGTGCCACCGAAGCAATACGGCTGCCGTCTGCGGAGAGCACGACATCGGACAGGCCCGGGCCATGATAAAACCGATGGCTGCCGAACTGCGCGCACGCCCCCGGCGGCAACTCCTCCGCGCGCAGCGGAGCCGCAAGCAAAAGGCAACTTAGCAAGAGCAAATCGCGTGATGATAACACGACTCACCTCAAGAATCATTCCGGTAGCTCTTTCAACTCGTCGGCCCGCGCTTCGAAGATGTCGGCCTCAAAGCGCTCGGGATTATTGGGGTCCTGGAGAACGAGAATCGAGTCGCCGGCCTGCCAGCGCGATTCCAGCGCGCGCGGCAGCCAAACGCTCTTGCCATAGCGTTCGACTCCCGTGGAATCGATGAATTGGAAGCGTAAGCGATATGAAGTCTGTCGGTTTTGAGCGCCCGAGGATTTCGCCTCAAGATCGGTGACCACACCGCGGGACGGTTCGCCGTCGCGAACTAGCTGCATCTTGCGTCCGGCCCAGAACCAGCCGCCTACGCCCAAGACCAGGACTCCCGCCAGCAACACGCAGCCGGCGGCCAGTGCCAGTATGTAACCCCATTTCTGGAAAAAGGACCGGCCCACTGTTATCCGGCTCCGCTCGGGCCGGTCGCGCAGATATTCAATCTGCACCGCCTGGCCTTTTTGGTATTGGTTCCAGAAATTCGCATCGACGCTATCACCGCCATCGTGCGTTTGGCCCTGTGCATCCTGGTAGCGGTAATGCAGCGTGTACGTGACTCTGGGCCCGCCTTTTTGGCCGGTGGGAGGCTCCATTCGTTGATCTTTGCCGGTAACCGTGGCGTTGCTGGCAATGCCGTTTTTGGCATATTCCTCCTCGTTCTGGCGCACAAAGTACCCGACCAGCACGAAGATTGTCCCCAAAAACAAGCCCGCTACGATGGCCACGATTGCCGCGCCGCCACCGTAATAGCGCCAACGCAACTTGGATTCCGGGACGTTCATGCTCGTGGTCATTTCGGAGAAGTAACGAACCGCCCCACACTTGTCCGGTCCCAATCAAATGGTGACTTCGAGGACCGTTTCCAAATCTACCGCCACCCAGGTCTCTTCCCGCACATTGCACACCACCACATCGACTTTGCCCAGCGGCGCCTCGACCGAAGCGGTGCCGTCTTCGCCGGTAACGGCCGAAGTTCCGCCTCAAACGAAGCCGCAGCCGCGGATCGAGACTCGTTGCTTGCTGGCCGGCCGGCCATCCCGGCGGCGAACGATAACGGTGAGTAAGCCTTTCAGGAGGACATCGCCTTCCAATGGTGACCATTCGCTCATGGATTTCTCCTCCGCAAGAGTGCGCACCTGGATGAGAGAGGTATCGAATGCGATCCGACTGTCTCTGTAAGGAACGAATATAGCCGTTCGGAGCAGGCGCTTACAAGCAAATTCTGGATTCGAGCCAGGAATTGGTGCAAGCAGAAGGTTTGGGGTCGATGGCGTTGCTGTATTGGGAAGCCGCGTGCCCAGTGGGCAGGTGCGAGGCGGAGCGTTTCGTTTCCATTTCACGGAAAGAAAGACACCCCCCATGAAACGAAACGCGATTTCGTGAAATCAAACGCATTTTTGAATGACTTTCCACCGTACGGATCGTACACTGCGGATCCCGCGCAGCGGCCAATCGTTAGCATGAAATTGTATTGATGATGATTGCGCGCGCCACACGCAACCAGAGCACCCAGCAAAGCCCGGATTCGAGCGAGCTGGCAAACCTGTAGCCGCAGGCTTCAGCCTGCGAGCGCTTGCCAGAGATGTCGCACTGATTATGATCTTGCGTAGACAATTCGTCGCACGATACGAGCCCCGTATTATGAACACCAAGCCGTTGCCGGAACGCGAGCCGTCCGATGAGGTAACCCAATTTCAGAGTTCGCCGCCGCCGTCGCAGATTGCAATGGAATCCGGCGTGCAGGGCCTGATTGCCGGCCGCTACGAGCTGTTGGAAAAGATTGCCGAAGGCGGCATGGGCATCGTCTACCGCGCGACCGACCGCACGCTGATGCGCGATGTGGCGATCAAGCTGACCAAACAATTTCAACCGAGCGATAATGCCGTTCGCCGATTCATGGAGGAGTCGCGCATTAGCGGGCAGTTACAGCACCCCGGCATTCCGCCGATACATGACCTGGGCACGCTGCCGGACGGCCGGCCATTTCTGGCGATGAAGCTCATCAAGGGCCGCACGTTAGCCGACATGCTGGCGCAAAGACAAGGTCTGGAATATCTTACGTTTATGTCGATCTTTCAGCAAATCTGCCAAGCAATGGCGTATGCGCATAGCCGAAGCGTGATCCACCGTGACTTGAAGCCATCGAACGTCATGATAGGAGCATTTGGCGAAGTACAGGTTATGGACTGGGGCTTGGCTAGGGTTATGGACCAACAGTCGATCCAAATGGAGGGTCATCCCGAAAGCACACGTGACAACGTGAGCCACATTCACGACCCGCGCACTGGCGCCGGCTCCGAGACTCTGACCGGCTTCCTGATCGGCACTGCGGCGTACTTCCCCCCGGAGCAAGCAAGCGGGGAAAAGTCTTTGATCGATCAGCGCTCTGACGTATTCGGCCTAGGCGCAATCCTGTGCGTCATTCTGACAGGCGAGCCGCCATACACAGGGCCGCACCTGGAGATGCAAGCAAAGCGCGGAAAACTTGACGATTGCTGGCAACGCCTGGATGCATGCGGAGCGGAAGGCGAATTCATCATGATGGTTGCCGAATTAAAAGATGGAAAGATGGTCGGGTCGCGCGGGTACCGCGGGCCGGGACCGGAGTTGGTCGCCCTATGTAAGCGTTGCCTTGATCCCGAACCTTCGAAGCGGCCCGCCGACGCCGGAGACGTGGCGCAAAGCGTGGCAGCATGCCTTTCAAACTCTATCGGAGCGGCCCAGCAGGCCGAAGCCGATCGCCGGCGTGCCGAAAGCGAACGGCAAAAGGCGGAACTTCAAGTGGTGGAAGAGCACAAGCGGTCGGTACTGGAGCGGAAGAAGCACAAATGGCAACTGGGCGCGGCAGCAGCCGTGTTCCTATTGGCGTTAGTGGCTGGGAACGGGGCTTGGCGCTCTGCCAATCAACGGGCCAAGGCGTCGCTCCACCGGCAACAAGCGGACGGGAAGGCGCTGTTTGTGATCGATCAAGGGCGCACGATGCTGAGGAAAGCTTGGAAGACTGATGCCGAAAACGACCTTCTTGAGGCCAAGGCGGAGGCAAGAGCGGCAGTGGGAATCGCTGCGGGCGGCAGCGAATATATGCAGAATGAAGCTGCGGCGCTTAAACGTGAAGTAGATGCGCGAATAGAACAGTCGGAGAAAAACCACGAGTTGCGGGATGCCCTGTTCGACGTAGTTTCGCCTCTCGAGATGGCCAGCTACAAGAGCGACGAAAAGGGCCAGATGATGGCTATCATCCAGCCAAGCGCGGAAGAGCAGTTCGCATTGGCATTTCGCCATTGGGGCGTGGATCTTGACCGAGTGCCAATCAAAGAAGCGTACGAAAAGCTAGCGGCGCAGCGAGAGCCGGTTGTGCAAGAGATTGTGGCAGGTCTAGACGAATGGTGTCTGGACCGGCGGCGACACTATCGCCCTGAAGCGGAATGGCAACGGCTGAACGACTTGGCCAACGAACTCGACCGTAACGAGGGCAGAAAAGAGATTCGCCGCATGCGTGTGAGTGATGCGCTATTGGCTGAACGAGCCGCGACAGAAATTGCCGGAGGTTTCTGCCCGTGGACGGCTTTGGCCGATCTTCCCGTCGGTCGGAACACGCGTCGGCTGTGCGAGCTAGCTGATGCCGTGGATGGTGTCAATGAGCCGGCATTGGAGCTAGTGTTGCTCAGCCAGGCCTTGGAATTGGCCGGAGATAATAAGCGCGCCGACACCGTGTTGCGTGCCGGACTGGACGCGCATCCTGAATCGGTGGTCCTGCTGGACAGCATGGCCAAATTGCTGGAGCGTCAGAACCCGCCACAGCTGGTGAAGGCAATTGAGTGCTATCAGGCGCTGCGAGCGCTGCGACCGATGACGGGTGTCTCTTTGAGCGCGGCGTTGGCTGCCGCAGAACGCTTAACGGCAGGGGAGGAGGTGCTTCGCGACCTTTTACGCCGCCAGCCGCGTAACCCAGAATTACGTCTCTACCACGGCAATATCCTGGAAGACCTGAAGAAGCCAGAAGAAGCGGTCGCGGAATATGAACTGGCCATCAACTTGAAGTCCAATTATGCCGAGGCGTGGAACAACCTCGGTTTTACCTTGTCGAACATGCGTAGGCTAGATGAAGCAATCTCCGCTTATCGCCGGGCGCTCGAGATCAAGCCCGATCTGGCACTTACCCACCTCAACCTCGGAATCGCACTTGGATACAAGGGGGCGTTCAACGATTCAGTGGCGGAAATAAGCAAAGCCATCGATCTCGGACTGGGAACCGCCGCAGCCTACAACAACCTCGGCAACGCTCTGCGCGGTCAGAACGAGTTAGTCAAGGCCGTCGCCGCTTATCGAAAGGCCACCGAAATCAACCCCAATTACGGTTTGGCTTATTTCAACCTCGGCATTATTGTGCGTATGCAAAAGAATTTGCCGGATGCCGTCGCCGCCTTCCAAAAGGCGAGCGAGCTGCGACCGGACGATCTGGCTGCCCAGCAGGAACTGGCAAAAACACAACGTTGGATGCAATGGGAAGCGCGGTTGCCTGCACTCGTGACCGGCAAAGAAACGCTCAATGATCCGGCCGAACATTTGGAATTCGCGCTCTTCTGCGCGAAATACAAGTTCTTTTTTCATGCCAGCGCACGTTTCTTCGCCGATGCGTTTGCTGCCAACCAGAAATTGGCCGAGGACTCAAATAATGGCTACCGCTACGGCTACTATGCCGCATGGTGCGCTGCCCTGGCCGCAGCGGGGCAGGGTTTCGATGCGGCCAATCTTAAGCAAGCGGAGCGCGACCGATTAAGAAATCAAGTCCTGGATTGGCTCCGGGCTGAATTATCCGCCGAGGCCAAACTAATCGATGCAGGCAAGCCAGAGGCCAGGGCTTTCTTGCGGCAACGTCTTGAGGAATGGCAGCAGGATTCCGCTTTTGCCGGCGTTCGCGACGCCACCGCGCTCGCGAAGCTGCCGGACCCCGAGCGCGAATCCTGGCGCAAGCTGTGGGCCGATGTCGAGGCGCTACGGAAGAAGGCAAGCGACCCGGCGAAGTGACGGCGCGGCATCCGTAGTTGACGTTTCAGGTTCGGAAAGGCTGCTCGCAACATCAAATTTTCCGCTATAATGCATGAACCGTTGAGGGCACGTTCATGATCATGACGCTGGAAGCAGTTTACGAAGGTGGTGTATTGCGCCCGCGCGAGCCGCTCGCCCTGGCAGAAGGCGAAGCCGTGCAGGTAACAGTTATGTCGAAGAATTCGGGAAACCAGCGCATGCGCCCACCTACGCCGGCAGAAGAGGATTATGCGCGCCGGATGAAAGCCGCGAAAACACTGCAAGAAATGTTCGCAATCATGGATTCGGCCCCACCGGAAGATAATGACGACTATGATTTGTGTGAAGCACTCAATGCCAACCGGAGGGCAAACGATGAGCGACTGCTGTTTCCGGAGAACAGCGAGGGAAGTACTCCGTGAGTGCCGTAGTCGTACTCGATGCCGGCCCCTTAGGCCTGCTTACAAACCCAAACAACAGTCCGCAAGCGGTCGCCTGTCGTGCGTGGTTGGCCACCCTGATATCGGTTGGGCGACGTGTAGTTCTGCCGGAAATTGCCGACTATGAAATTCGTCGAGAATTGATTCGAATTGCAAGCCATGTCGCCATTGCGAATCTGGATGCCTTCTGCAGCCAGTTGGAATATCTCCCATTATCTACAGTGATGATGCATTCAGCCGCTCAACTTTGGGCGACGGCCCGAAACTGTGGGCAGCCGACTGCCGCGAACGCGGCGCTTGACTGCGACGTGATCCTGGCAGCACAGGCGCTGTCGCTGGGGATTCCGGTGATCGTGGCCACCGGAAACTTGGGCCATGTCGCTCGATTCGTTCTGGCAGACATTTGGCAAAACATTTTGCCATAAGTCACCATCCGGTCTCTCGCGCTCCCGGCTCTCCATCCGCTTACTTCCCCGGAAATCCGCGTAGCGAATCCACGCGCATCGCGGCATCGTGCGGGCACGCCGAGACGCAGGCGGGCCGTTGGCCGGGGAGGTCGCTGCAGAGGTCGCAGACGACGGCTCGCAGCGTCGGAGTTTTTTGCGAGTATTCCACGTCGGCGCCGGCCGGTAGGTCGGGGTGAAGCAGCATGTCCAGGCGCAGGTCGAAGAGCACCTTGCGTGTTTTCTCTTCTTCGGTTGGCACCGGCACGCGCACGGCAAGGATGTTCCGGCCGGACTTTAATTGCGGCGTTTCACCGCCGGCCGTCAATTCACACGTTCGCGTCCAGCGGGCGGGGTATTGATACTCCGATTTGCGTTCGCGCTGGCCCTTGCCCATTTCGATGGCCTGGCCGTTGACCCACAGCGCCGGGGCGGCGGGGCCTTCGCCTTCGGGGGCCCAGAGGGTGAGTTCGAGCCGGTTTTTCAGCAGCGCCGAAGTCAGGTTGAATTCATAACGAAAGCCGATCGCCGCCGGTCGCGGTGAACCCGGCTCCGCAATGTAGCTCGGCAAGCCGGGCTGGCTAAGCCAATCTACCCCGAAGGGCGCCTGACCGATTCGCCAGTTCTGGTCGGCGAGGCGCGACGCTGTCCAATCGGTGCCTTCCACGGTTACCGGCGACCAGCGCCAGCCGCGCGCTCCGGCCGAAATCAAGCCGATGTCGTGCATCTGGATCGAGCCATAGGGGCATTGCTCGGCGCACAGGCCGCAGCCGATGCACCAGTGTTCGATGACGATTTGCCGATTGTCGCCGCGGCGAATGGAGCCGACCGGGCAGCCGATCATGCACACCGGATCTCGGCACGACCGGCACGACGCAGGCACCAGGAAATGATCGAGCCGCGGCCCATCAAGGAAGAGCCGGCTGCGGCCGTCCGTATGCGAGTTCACGCAGGCGCGCACGCACTCGTCGCAGCGGGTGCAGCGGTCGAGGTCGACGAGCATGAGTTGCTGGCCCTGCACCAGGCCGAGTTCATTGAAGCGGGCCGATTGCAACGGCGGCCGGTCCGGGGCCGGGGCAACGCTGACCACCGAGGCTGCCTTGCGGCGCTTCACCAGGGCGCTGAGGTGCTTTTCGACCGCTGGTAGCGCGCGCATCTTGCGAAAGACCTCGGCCGGCAGCCAGACCACTTCCACGCGGTCGTCTTCCGGGTTTTCGGCCTCGTGGTCGGGGTGGGTGAAGGCCACACAGGTGGCAGTGTGCGGCGAATCGTCGATCAGGCTGATTTCACCAATCGGCTCGCCCCGGCCGCTGTAGTTCAGCACCCAATCAGGTCCGGCGCGCTCCGGCAGCTTCGCGATTTCGGTTGGAAAGAGCGCTTCGAGGTGCCGGCGGGCCGTCTGGCGAACTTCGCTCTCCTTTGGAAAGCCCAGGGTTTTGAGCAACACTTGCCGGGCGTCGATGCGTCCAGCGAGGCCGGTAGCGAGCTTGGCCTTCCAGTCTTTCTTGAGCGCTTCGCCCTTGTCTTTCATGCGCTCAAAGATAGGTCGGAATTCCAGTAATTCCCAGGCCGGAGGATTCTCCAACCAGAAGTTGAGTCCATTAAGCAGCGTTGCCTTGTCTTCCTTTCGGGGTGTTTCTTGTTGGGCCAGTCGTTGCCGCAGCGCCTCGGGTAGCACGGCCGCGAACGCGCCGATTTGCGCCGATCGTTGTACATCGGGTTCGGGAAGGTCCGCAGTCGCGGTTCCCCGCAGTTGCTGCCACAATTCCGTCGCGTTGAGCAGATCGGCGGGCCGGAGCAGAGCCGAGGCATTCTTCAAAACCTGCACGATGCCGGTGCGGATGACGTACATGCCCTCGGAGCGGCCGTGCTCGTCGCAAATGATCTGACCGGCCTGGAATGTCAGCAGTTTGATTTCTTTGCGAATCTCGTTGATTTGCTCTTCCGGCAGCTCTTGAAACAGCGGTAAGTTGCGAAATTGCTGGTCGAAGAGATGCTGGCGGTAGGCGTCGGCCAAGCGTTGCTGAAACTTGGCGTCTTTCTTCAGAATGTCGAGGATGTTCCGCAGCATTTCGACGACATAAATATCGTGCGCGGCCACGATGGTGGCCGAGCGCGGCGAGCGGTTCAAACAACTCATCTCGCCGAATAGCTCGCCGGAGCGAATAGAAGCAGTTTTCGTTTCGTAATCCAGGTCGGTCGCGGCATCAATGGGGATGAACTTCGGCGCGCTGGGTGCTCTCTCGCGCCGGCCGAGCAGGCGACCAAGTAAGCCGGCCTCACCGGTCTTCGGCGGCGCGGGAATTGCCACAAACACGCTGCATGCCGGTGTGTCAGCGCTGGTTCGGACTTGGGCGAGGTGTTCCTTCCAGCGGCTAATCTCGGCATCCAGCGCTTGGGAATGAGCGGCATTGAGTTGCTTGCGCTTTTCGAAGAATTTCGTTACTTCGTCGTCGATGAGAATGTAAAACGCGGTCCAGCCCGCTTCGCCTTGCCGGCAGATGACCTCGCCTTGCTTATAACGACGCACCACCAGCGTATTCGGCAAGCCTTCCAGGCGCTTGACAATTCCCGCCAGCATGGCAATGGCCTGGTATTGCTCCAACTGATCGTGCGGCACGGTGAGGTCCGAAGGGCGCCGCTCCAGTTCGGCGATGGCCTGAATTAGTTTTTCTTTGGCCATCATTTGCCCCCGAAACCGGGAACCAACTCACGCGCTGACAGCATTCCATTCAGCCCGCGTTTTTCGCAGGTGCGGTCGTGATACAGGTGGCAGGTCACGCAGTCGGAGCGAACCCCCGCGGCGGGGTTGTGGCATTGCTTGCAAAGGTCGGCCTTGGGCAACAATACGTCGCTCGTTTGCGTACTCGTTTGGGCTTTTTCGTGGCAGGCCGTGCAAGCCATCGCCCGGTGGCTGCCGTGGTT
>DATGHS010000109.1:0-2688 GCA_035307785.1 Gemmataceae bacterium | reverse complement strand
AATAACGAGAAAGGCTGCCCAGGCACACATGCGCCAAAACGCCCCGAGGCCGGCAATAAACCAGATGAGAAAAGAGAAGCCGTAGGCGCCGAGCCAGTGTACCGGCGCAATCCAAACGGGTACCAGCGCCAGCGCATGTGGCGGCGTGAACCAGGGAAAGCGCAGATACCAGGCGTCGCCGCGAACCCATTCAATGGCAACCGCGAACATTGCGACCAGACTGGCACGGACAAACGGGCGTTGATTCTTCGTCATGGCGATCAGCGTTGCCAAAATGCCAAAGTACGCAGCCATGATCGCCACCAGCGGAACAGCCATCGCCTTAAAGATGGCAAATAGCCAGTACATCGTACCCAGCGCGAACGCGAGTCCGTACAGCAAACCCAGATTTCGCGCCGTTTGCGGATCATGATTTCGAATGAGCAGAAGTAACAGAGCAATGCTGACAAAGATCAACGGAAATAAGCCAAGGGTCGGAAAGGCTGCGGCGCCCAGCGCGCCGAAGACAAGAGCCAAAGCCCCTTGAGCCGGAGAGACGCCAAGGGGTAGGGAAGGAAGTTTCATAACTTCTCTCCGTTCGTATTTGCATCCAGTGCTAGTTGAGGTGTATTATTAATTGGGTCGCGCCTCTAAATCCACCAGAGATTTGTTTATGTCGGAACAAGCTTCAAGTTACGTTACTCTCACTCCTCAGGGGTCTTGGCGAATTACCGGCACGCGGATTTCGTTGGACTCTTTGGTGCAGGAATATTGGGATGGACGACTCCCCGAAGCAATTGCTGCTGATTTCCCTTCGTTGACCTTGGAGCAGATTCATGGAGCAATAGCGTTTTATCTGCGAAACCGTACGGAAATCGATGAGTACCTTTCGAAACAAGACGCGCGCTGGCAGCAGTTTCAGCAAGAAAGCGCCGCAAAACATGGTCCGCTCTTGCAGCGTATGCGTCAAGCCGCGAAGCCCAGCCGAACAGGGAGCGGATCGTGAGCCAACCACGGTTCCTGACGGATGAAGACCTACGATTTGAGATTGTTCTTGCTATCCGGCGGATGGAACCTGCTCTCGAAATCGCCACTGTAGTCGAACTTGGACGCTCTGGATCGACGGATGCCGAAGTACTTGACTTTTCCCTGGCCAATGGGCTCCTCGTAATTTCGCATGATGTGAATACCCTCAAAGCAGAAGCAGAATCACGAATTGCTAATGGTCACGGAGTAGCCGGCGTCTTCCTAACGAGCCAGCGGAGCAAAACCCACTCGGTAGCGGAATCACTGGTCTTGATCTGGGGCGCATCGGAAGCGGAAGAGTGGGCAAATCGAATCGTTTTTCTCCCATTTTAATATCCTGAACCTCATGAGCCGTGGCGGTGTCCGCACGGTGATGGACCCGTTGTAAGGGTCGTCTCTTTTCGGACGAAAAGGAGTTGTTTTGCCATGATTTCCCTCAAGTTGCCCGATGGTTCTGTCAAGCAAGTGCCGCCCGGCACCCGGCCGCGACAGGTGGCAGAAGGCATCGGCAAGAAACTGGCCCGTGATGCCGTCGCAGCGAAGGTGAATGACAAAGTCGTGGATCTGGATCGCGAATTGCCGCCGGAACCGGCCGAAGTCAGCTTTCAGGTTCTTACCGAGAAGGATCGCGATGCGCTCGACGTACTGCGTCATTCTTGCGCTCACGTGATGGCCCGCGCCGTGATGCGGCTGTTCCCTGGCGTGCAACTCGCCTTTGGCCCCACCACCGAGAACGGCTTCTATTACGACATTGATTCGCCGACCCCGATCCGCGAAGAAGACTTTCCGCGCATCGAAGCGGAGATGAAGAAGATCGTCGAAGCGGCGGAGCCTTTCGAACGCTTCGAGCGCGCCATCCCCGAAGGCCGGCAACTCGTTGCCGATCTGCATCAGGAGTACAAGGTCGAGCACATCGACGAGGAATTGAAGAAGTTTCCGTCGATCAGCTTCTACCGGCAAGGTGAATTCATCGACCTGTGCCGGGGGCCGCACATTCCTCATGCCGGCAAGATCGGGGCATTTAAGCTCCTGAGCATCGCCGGCGCCTATTGGAAGAACGATTCGAGCCGGAAAATGCTCCAACGGCTCTATGGCACCGCTTTCTTCAACCCAAAGGACCTCGACGCTTATCTGAAACAGATCGAGGAAGCGAAGAAGCGCGATCACCGCGTGCTCGGTAAGCAACTGAAGCTGTTCACCATCAACCAGCAGGCCGGGCAAGGCTTGATCCTGTGGATGCCGAAAGGCGCGATGATCCGGAGCTTACTCGAAAACTTTATCCGCGATGAGCTTTTCAAGCGCGGCTACCAGCCCGTCTATACCCCGAATATCGGCCGGCTCGATCTGTACCGAACCAGCGGGCACTTTCCCTATTACCGCGATGCCCAGTACCCGCCGCTGTACTTCAATCCCGCGGCCCACGCGATCGATCTGGCCCAGTACCGGCTCGCGTCGGGGATTTTGGAGGAGAACAAGGAACGCGAGATGTCGCTGTTCCTCGACAACTCCGGCGTCAAGATTCCCGGATATTCGGAAGCCCCGCTTGGCGAGGCCAAGCTCGAAGCGGTGCATCAATTTGCTGCCGGCGTGATCGCCGCTATGAACGTCAGTATCTCGGCTTATGCGAAAGCAAGCAATGCCGCGGAAAGGGCGGCCGCGCTGCTGGATTGGCTTAAGGATCAG
>DATGHS010000108.1:0-21981 GCA_035307785.1 Gemmataceae bacterium | reverse complement strand
ATTGAGCGAGCATTCTCGCTGGGAAATCTCCGGGGCGATTGCACCGCAACGCGAAAACCATCGCCTCAGGTGTTTCCATGGAAAACGTCAGCGTGCAAAAGGCGCCGTCGCCCCGATGGAACCGGCCTGCGTTCGCCGCGCATGCCAGCGAAATGGTTTCGGCCTTGCACGGCGTCACTGCTCACGTCCGTTTGCTTGGTCACTCACTTGCTTCGCGGCGCTATCGCTATGCGATGCCGTTTCCGACGGTCGCCTTTGCGTTACTATTGCAGTTCATTGTTTTTCCAAATTCGGAAGCGCCGTTTCTTTTCTTCTACCCCGCGGTAATGCTCGCAGCCTGGAACGGCGGGTTCGGGCCGGGAACTGTCACGACGATACTGTCCGCGCTCGCCGCCGACTACTTTCTTCTGGAGCCGCGCCACTCGTTTGAGATCGTGAATTTCGCACATGGCATCGCGCTGGTGTTGTTCACGATGATCGGAGTCACCATCAGCTTGATGGGCGAAAGGATCCGAACTGCGCTCGGCGCCGAAAAGCAGGCAAAAGAAAAGTTTCGCCGTACCAACCGGGCCCTGGTCGCGCTCAGCAATTGCAATCAAGTGATGATCCGCGCCACCGACGAAACCAGTCTGCTTCAGCAAATTTGTCGTCTCGTCGTGGACCGAGCCGGCTATCGTCTTTGCTGGGTCGGCTACGCGGAGCACGATGAAAGCAAAACGGTTCGGCTGGTTGGCCATGCCGGCGTCGATGAAGGCTATCTCAAGATGGTAAATATTACCTGGGCCGACACGGAGCGCGGCCGCGGTCCCACCGGTACTTGTATTCGCACCCAACGCGCCTGCCTGATCCGCGACACCGCCGCCGATCCGCGTTTTGTTCCCTGGCGCGCGGAAGCCTTGAAGCGCGGCTATGCATCCTGTGTCGCGATTCCGCTTATCGCCGACTCCGAAGTCTATGGGGCCTTGAGCATCTATGCCGCGGAAGCGGACGCTTTTGGCGATGAGGAATTGATGCTCTTGACCGAGATGGCCGATGATCTGGCGTTTGGCATTGGCAGCTTGCGAACCAAGGACGAACGCAAAAAGGCCGTTGAAATCGCCGCCAAGCACGAGGAGGAAACCAAGATTGCCTGGGACATCCAGCAGACGATCCTGCTGGACCCGTTGCCGGCCGGCGTGCCGGGCCTGGAGATTGCAGCCGTGACCGTGCCGTCGCAGCAGATTGACGGCGACTTTTATCAATTCTACAAGCATGACAATCTTCATCTCGATTTCGTGATCGCCGACGTAATGGGCAAAGGCATTCCCGCGGCATTGCTCGGCGCCGCCGCCAAGAGCCATTTTCTGAAGGCTCTGTGCCATCTCAATAGTTGTTGTTCGGTCGGCGAACTGCCCGAGCCGAAGCAGATTGTAGCGCTGGTGGACGGCCAAATGGCCCAGCGGCTCTTGGAGGTGGAAAGCTTCATTACCTTGTGTTATGTCCGCCTGGATCTGGCAACGCACCAGCTCGCCCTGGTCGATTGCGGGCATACAGGCCTGATCCATTGGCATGCAGCGACCGGTCGTTGCGAAATCATCCATGGCGACAACCTGGCTCTGGGCATGCGCGAAGGAGAGATTTACGAACAATTGGAAATACCGTTTGTGCCCGGCGACCTGTTCGTGCTCTACTCCGACGGCGTGACGGAAGCGCGGAGCCCCACCAAGGAGTTATTCGGCACGGCGCGGCTACTGGAATGCGTGCAGGCAAACTGCCAGCGTGCGCCGGAGGAAGTCGTGCAGGCCATTCGTCAAGCGGTAGTCTCATTTGCAGGAAGTGATTCGCTGAGCGACGACCTTACCTGCCTGGCCGCCCGACCCGTTCCGTTTGAAGCGCCGCTTGCGCACGCCGAACTCGAGTTGAAGAGCGACCTCAAGGAACTGCCGCACGCCCGCCAGTTCGTTCGCTCGGTCTGTTCACTGCCCGGTCAAAATTCGGTAAGCGAAGACTTTATCGACCGATTGGAATTGGCGGTCACCGAGGCATGTAGCAACGTCATCAAGCATGCGTATCACCGCCGCACCGATCAATGCATTCAAATGGAAGCCGATATTTTCCCCGGCAAAGTGACCATTCGCTTGCATTATCTTGGCCCGTCGTTTGACCCAGCCAAGGTTGAGCCGCCGGCGTTCAACGGCTCGCGCGAATCCGGTTTCGGATTGTATTTGATCCAGGAATGCGTTGACCGCGTTCGCTATTATCGCGATGAGAACGGCCGGAACTGCATTGCGCTCGAGAAATCGCGAAGCTAGCGCACGCTTCAAATTTCTGTAGCGGAATTCGCAAGAATTCCGACTCGGCGGCTGGCGGAATTCTTGCGAATTCCGCTACAAAAACGCGAAGCCCGCGCTAAGAGTCGTCCGCTTTCGCTTCAAGACATCGCTGGCCTGGCACGGACGGTTTGCGAACCGTTCACCGTTGTCGGCGAACGCACCGAATCGCCCTCGCCGTCTACCAATTCCGAGCGTGCCACGCGGATGCTGGCGGGCGCGTCGATCCCCAAGCGGATAACGCGGCCTTTAATTGCCAGAACCTTGATTTGGATTCCGCCGTCAATCACAATTCCCTCGCCGGCACGGCGTGTAAGCACCAACATGAGCGTATCTCCTCCTGCATTCAGTTGTCCCTGGACAACGATTCCTGAACCATGTCGAGCAGCTTGCCGAAATTGATCGGCTTCGTGACCACGCTTTTCACTCCCACCGCGGATGCTTCTTCAATGAGACCGTCGTGTGGGAAGCCGGTTATGATCATCGTCGCCATGTTGGGGCACAATCGTTTCAGGTGCCCGCATAACGTCAAGCCATCCATTCCCGGCATGCGCAAATCGATTAATCCGATGTCATACGGTTGTTGGCGGGCTTTCTCCAATGCTCCTTCGGCACAGTCGGCCGTGTGCGTCGTGTAGCCTACATCGGTCAAAATATCAGCCATGTTGACGCGGGTATCGGCATCATCATCAACGACCAGAACTATAGACATGGCAGCCTCCTTCAGCGCAATTTCGTGTGATCATCGCAACGGACCACGAGGATTTGGTTGTGCACACTCTGCACATCTCCCGCCTGCTTCGCGATCTCTTGCGCTAGTTGTTTCAAGAAATAACTGGGCACTCGCCCCTGCAGGGTAATAGAACCCCCGCCGGCAGTAACTCGTACTTCGGCCAGTGTTCGGTGGCCGGTGGCGTACAAGGCGCGGGCAATCGCTTCGGCCAGGTGATGATCCTGCAAAGTTTCGCATTCGCTGCCGTTCTCACCAGCGCCATGCTCGCGTGCAGGGAAATGGACCGGGGTAGCTAGTTGCGACATGGTGGGGATCCTCCTGGTCATCCAAAACAAAGGTACCGTCATCGGCATGGCCTTGCTTTTCCCTCTGCCGAGGGAAAATGGCGGCGTGCAAACACTCCAACAGATCGTCGGCCGAAAACGGCTTCAGCAGACAGGCGATAACGGGCGGATCATTGTCACAGGCTACAGTCGATGGGTTGCCCGAGTTGGCAGTGACGATCACGGGAATGGGCGAGAGCCAGCGCTCTTTCCGCAACCAGGCGAGTACACCGTCGGCGCCGCCCCAGGTAAGCCCCGTGTCGAGCAAGATCAACTTCGGTTCGAGATAGCGCAGTTTTTCGACACATTCCAGGCCGTCCGCTGCCGTTTCAACCTCGTATCCGTAATCACTCAAAAAGATTTGATAGAGATCACAGAGGTCGGCATCGGGATCGGCCATCAGGACCGTTGCTGTCATAGCGACTCCTGTGGGCGACTCGTGAAGAAATCGCGAAGTTATAAGGCCCGGCAACGCCATGGCCGGGCGCTTACAGTGTAACCACCTATCCGGGATTCGCTAGTCGGGCAGGTATCGACAAACGAAGTAGGGGAAACCCCGACACGCGGTTTCCGGCGAATTTGGCGAACTCCCCTGCAAACAAGCTACAATGAGCAGGCACGGCGAAGCAGCTCCGAGGAAGAATCATGGCCGCGAAGAAACGTACGAAAAAATCGGATACGCCAAAGCCTGCTTCACGGCAACCGAACACCTCCGATCCAAGCGCCGCCCCCGCCGCCGAGCTTGTGGTTGAAGCCGACCCCAAGCCGAACGGACAGCCCATCGTCGGCATCGGCGCCTCGGCCGGCGGGCTCGATGCCTTCAAGAGATTCTTTGGCGCGATGCCGCCCGACAGCGGCATTGCCTTCGTGTTGATTCCCCACCTCGATCCCGCGCGCGAAAGCCTCATGGTCGAGCTCCTGGCCCGGCACACCACCATGCCGGTTGTCGAGGCCAAGGAAGGGGTGCCCGTGCAGGCCAACCGTCTCTACATCCTCCCGCCCAACAAATACATGACGATCCAGGGCGGCATGCTGCGCTTGACCGGACCGGTGGAGCGGCTTTCGTCGCAGACCTCAATCGATCTCTTCCTCCGTTCCCTGGCCAAGGATCAGCAGGAGCGGTCCATCTGCATCATTTTCTCCGGCACCGGGTCGCATGGCGCATTGGGCCTAAGGGCCGTGAAGGCGGCGGGCGGGATGGCGATGGTCCAGGATCCGGCGACGGCAGAATACGATCGCATGCCCCAGAGCGCTATCGCCACGGGCCTGGCCGACTACGTCTTGCCTCCGGAGCAGATGCCCAAAGCACTGGTCCAGTACGTTCGACATACCTACGTCAATGGCGGGACGCACTTCGAGGCCCCGGAAGCGGCCGACAGCCTGACGCAAATCCTGACTCTGCTCCGGGTGCGAAGCAACTTTGATTTTCGCGCTTATCGCAAGAAGATGCTGGCGCGGCGGATCGAACGGCGCCTGGGCCTCCATCACCTGCTCAACTTTGCCGATTACCTGTCCTATCTGCGCGAACACCCCGAGGAAATCCAGTTACTGGTGAAGGACCTCTTCATCGGCGTCACCGACTTCTTTCGCGATGAAGAAGCGTTTGAGCAACTCGCTACCCAGGTGATTGCTCCGCTCGTGCAGAGCAAGGAAGCCGACGACATAATCCGGGTTTGGGTGCCTGGCTGTGCGACGGGCGAGGAAGCCTACTCGATCGCCATGATCATCCGGGAACAGCTGGCGCTGGCAAACAAAATGTGTCGCGTCCAGATTTTTGCCACCGACCTGGATGAGCAGGCGCTCAAAGTGGCCCGGCAAGGGGTTTATCCGGAAAGCATAACCGCCGATGTTTCCGCCGAGCGCCTGGCGCGCTTTTTCGCCAGGCCGGCGGATCACGTCTACCAGGTGAGCAAGTTCCTGCGCGAGTCGATCTCGTTTGCCGTGCAGAACCTGATTAGCGATGCGCCGTTTACCAAACTCGATCTGATTAGCTGCCGTAACCTACTGATTTACCTGGAACCAGACATCCAGCAAAAACTGATGTCCTTGTTCCATTTTGCGTTGCGTCCAGGGGGCTGCCTGTTCCTCGGTTCATCCGAAGGCATCGGCCGGCACGCGGATCTGTTTGAGCCGTTGTCGAAGAAATGGCGGATTTACCGGCGTATTGGTCCCACCCGACCCGTGCGGGTCCAGTTTCCGATTGTCCTGTTTGGCGAAGGGCATGACCATTCAGAATACGGCATCGAAAACCCCGCCGTTCAGCCTGTCAACCTTGCCGAGCTGACGCGGCGGATGCTGGTGCAGGAGTACGCGCCGGCCGCCGTGCTGATTAACCACAAGCACGAGGTGCTTTATTACTCAGGGCGCTGCGGCAAATACCTGGAGTTCCCTTCCGGCGAACCGACCCACGATGTGGTCCGGATTGCGCGCGAAGGGCTGCGCAGCAAGTTGCGCAGCGCCATTTCCCGCGCGGAGCGTGAAAACAAGACCGTGGTGCTAAGCGGTCTTCGCGTCAGCCACAACCTCACGTCTTTGATGGTGAAAGTGACGGTGCGGCCGGTGTCCGCGTTCAAATCGGCGGAAAGCTTGGTGCTGATAACCTTTGAGGATGAAATTCAGGCAACCGGCGAGCGTTCGAAAAATCGTCGGAAAACGGCCGGCGCAGCGGCTGCGGAGACGACACCTCCCTCGGTCCAGGCAATCGACGAATCCGTTTTGCAGAAGCTCGAATCAGAACTTCAATCGACACGTGCAGACCTCCAGAGCACCATCGAGGAAACGGAAAGCGCGAATGAGGAATTGAAAGCCTCCAACGAAGAGGTTGTGTCGATGAATGAGGAGTTGCAATCGACCAACGAAGAACTGGAAACGAACAAAGAGGAGTTGCAGTCCCTCAATGAGGAAGTAACCACGGTTAACAACCAGCTGCAGGAGAAGGTAGAAGAGCTGGAAACGGCCAACAACGACATGGCCAACCTGTTGCGCTGCACGAACATTGCGACCGTTTTCCTGGACGCGAAACTTCGCGTCAAGCTCTTTACGCCGGCCACCACCAGCCTTTTCAGTTTCATCGCGTCGGATATTGGCCGGTCTATCGATCAGATCAATCCCAAGTTTAGCGATCCGCATTTGCTCGGCGATACGCAGGATGTGCTGCAGGACCTGTCGCCCCGCGAACGAGAGGTCTCGTCTTCAGACGGGAACTGGTGGCTCCGCCGCATTTCGCCTTACCGCACGACGGAAGATCGCATCGATGGCGTCGTGGTCACGTTCGTAGACATTACCGAGCGCAAACGGGCCGGGGACGAAGTGGTCCGCCGGCTGGCCGCGATTGTGGAGAGTTCCGCCGACGCCATTTTCAGCAAAGACCTGGATGGCACGGTCCGAACTTGGAACCGTGGCGCCGAACGGCTTCATGGCTATACCGCAGCCGAAATGGTGGGACGATCGGCGCGCATCACGGTTCCCGAGGATCAATTGGCGGAATGGACCAATTCGCTGTCCCGAGTGGCTGCGGGCGAACACGTAGAGCACCTGGAGACGGTTCGTGTCTGCAAAAATGGTCGGCGCGTTCCAATCATCATGACCTATTCGCCCCTGCGCGGCGCCAATGGCCAGGTCAACGGCATTTCGGCAATCGCTCGTGACATTACCGAGCGCAAGAAGGCCGAGGAAGCGCTGCGCGAGAGTGAAAAACGTTTCCGTGTCATGGCCGATGCGGCGCCGGTCTTGATCTGGACGAGCGGCACCGACAAACTGTGCACGTGGTTCAATAAAATGTGGCTCGAATTCACCGGCCGGCCGATGGAAAAGGAACTCGGCAACGGCTGGGTAGAAGGCGTCCATGCCGACGATCTGGACCATTGCTTGAAGACCTACACGGCCGCATTCGACGCTCGCCGGCCGTTTTTCATGGAATACCGCCTTAAACGTCACGATGGAGAATACCGCTGGCTGCTGGACAATGGGGTGCCGCGTTATGAAGCGAGCGGCCAATTTGAGGGATTCATTGGCTCTTGCATCGACATTAGCGAGCGCCGCCAGGCGGAGGAGTCCGCCGTTGCGGCTTATCGTCGTCTCCAATTGGCGATGTCCGCGGCGCGAATGGCGGCGTGGACTTGGGATCCGCACAAAGACGTTGCTTCCAGTACGGAGAATTTCTCCGAGATCTACGGGCTTGCGAACGTGGACAGCTTTGAGCACGGTTTGGGGCTGGTCCATCCCGAAGACCGCAGCTGCCATCGGGAAATTGTCGAAAACGCCGTGAAAAACGGTACGCCATACCATTCCCTCTTCCGCATCGTCCGACCGGATAACGGGCAAGTGGTCTGGTTGGATGAGCGGGCAGTTCCCGTCACCGATACGAAGGGGCGCGTAACGGCGTTGAGCGGAATTGCTATTGATATTTCCGAGCGCAAACAAGCGGAACAGGAGATCCGGGAACGCGAGGAGCGGCTTCAAAACATTCTGGACACGGCTGCCGATGCCATTATCACCATCGACCGGCACGGCATGATACAGTCCGTGAATGCCGCCACCGAGCGCATGTTCGGTTACGCTGCCGTTGAGATGGTTGGTCAGAACGTAAAAATGCTCATGCCCACTCCCTACCGTGAAGCCCATGACGACTATATTGCCAAGTATTTATCGACCCGGCAAAAGCATGTCATCGGCCTGAGCCGCGAGGTTGACGCCCTCCGCAAGGACGGTAGCGTCATTCCGACCGATTTGGCTGTAAGCGAGATTGAGCATTTGGGCCTCTTCACCGGCATCCACCGCGATCTGACCGACCGAAAGCGACTGGAGCGCGAAGTCCTGGAAGCCGCGTCGTTGGAGCAGCGGCGCATCGGTCAGGATCTGCACGACACCGTGGCCCAGGAATTGACTGCCCTGAGCATGTTGGCGAAAGACCTGGCGGAAACGGTTCAAAGCGATCCGGCGAAAGCGCCAAAACTTGCCGAGCAGATGGCCCAGGGATTGAAACGCAGCCAGCGCCAGCTTCGCTCCGTCTTGCGCGGCCTCGTTCCCGTGGCGGTGGACCGTAGCGGCCTGATGTCGGCCCTCACCGACCTGGCTGCGCAAACGCAAGAGGAGAACAAGCTGGCCTGCGTGTTCGACTGCCCGGCGCCGGTCGCGGTGGCCGACAATTTGACTGCGACCCACCTCTATCTCATCGCCCATGAAGCCGTTTTCAACGCCGTCAAGCACGCGCAGGCGCATGAAATCCGAATCAGGTTACTGTCCGATGGCAATCTCATTCTCAGCATTCAGGACGACGGCGTCGGCATGCCGGTGCAACTACCCGAAGGTCGGGGATTAGGTTTGCGCATCATGCGAAACCGGGCCGCGATCATCGGCGCCCATCTGACCATTAAGCCCGCCACGCCTAAGGGGACCGTGGTAACGTGCGTGTTGCCGAGGAGCCACCATGAGCATCGTTAAGGCCAGAAAGCGAGCCCGGATCCTCATTGTCGACGACCACCCGGCCGTACGCGAAGCGCTGAGCCAGCGCATCGACCGGCAGAAAGACCTCGAAGTGTGCGGCGAAGCGGCCGACATTGGCGAAGCGCTCCGGCAACTTGCTGAAAACCCACCCGATGTCGCGGTTGTGGACATCTCTCTGAAGACCGGCAGCGGTCTGGATCTCATCAAGCGCATCAAAGATCGCTCGGAGCAGATTCGGATTCTCGTTTGGTCCATGCACAGCGAGTCGCTGTACGCGGAGCGAGCCTTGCGCGCCGGGGCGCTCGGCTACATCAACAAGGATCAGGCCACGGATAAGATCGTGGAAGCCATTCGCCGCGTTCTTTCCGGCAAGTTGTACCTGAGCGACTCGATGTCCGAACGCATTCTGCAACGAACGATCGGCGGCCAACCGACGCGTTCCCCGCTGGAAGCCCTGGCCGATCGGGAACTCGAAGTATTCCGTTTAATCGGCCAGGGCGTCAAGACGGCCGACATTGCCGAGCGCCTGCACCTGAGTGTGAAGACCATCGAAACCTATCGAGACCGCATCCGCCATAAGCTCGATCTGCGCGACGGCGCCGCGCTGGCGCAGGCCGCCGCGCAATGGACAATGGACGAAATGTAGGCGGGGAGCGGGCGCTGGTAGAATGTGCTCCCTCGAAGATGCACTTAAACGTACCAGCCCGCAGTGATTTGCCTTCGAACTTATCAATCCACAAACGAGAACCAGCCGAATGGAATTCGCCGAGCTGTCGTGCCGTTGACGAAAAAGAGATCGGCCACTTCCACCGGACCGCTCCGGGTCTGGACCACATAGGGCTTGAGCTGCGCTTGCAGCTGTGTGCCGCGGTGAATGCGCATCTGTTCGAGCCACTCCTTGGGAGACGTCTCCAGGTCAACGAGCAATTCTTCGGTGAATTCGATGATATGAAACATAGCAGGCCCCCGGAGTCACAAGAAAACGTCCGATTTCCCAGTCATTGAGGCTCCTGTTCCCGGTCCTGAGTGACAAGAGAGCAAACGATGTGCCATCGCGCGCCGCCAAGGCCAGCCAATTTGGCTGTGGCACGCTGCTTGCGCCAAAGCAAACTACCCAGTGGCCGGCAAGCAAGTCGCGTGCTTGTGCACCTCAACCGATTAGGCAACCACGCCGGCCGTTTGCTCCTTGTGTCGTTCTCCTGATTGGATCAATTCCAACCGGGCTTTCACCGTGATGACCGGGCAAGGCGCCTCCGTCATCACACCCTCGGCAATGCTGCCGAGTAAGTGCCGAGCTTCACCCGGCCAACCGTGGGTGCCCATGACGATCACGTCACAGGATCGATCTTTGGCCGCACGAAGGATCTCATCCACCACGCCTCCTTGCGCGAACAATCGTTCGGTCGGCACATGTTTGGCGGGAATAGCGAGTTGTTGCAGCTTGTTGCGCATTTCGTCCTGATAACTCATCTGATCCTGTTGCCGGGATTCGGCCCGGCGCAGGGCGAGCCGGTCGCCCCCTTCTGTTAGCGGGGCTACCGGCGGCACCACGTGGATCAGCAACAGCTTGGCGTGGTGATCGCGGGCCAGCGAGCAGGCAATCTCCAGCGCGGCCGCACAAGGTTCGGAAAAATCGGTTGGGTGCAAGATGGTCTTAATGTGTCTCATGGCAGTCGCTCCTATAGTGAGATTCATCGAACCGGTTGGGTCTCAAACCAGAGCGTTCACTTCGGAGGAACGCTTCTCCTGGATCTGTTTCTCCATCGCTACGATTTCTTGCGTGGTCTTCAGGACGGTGTCCGGGTTCAGCGAGATGCTGTCGATGCCGGCGCCGACCAGGAAGCGGGCAAACTCCGGGTAATCGCTGGGCGCCTGACCACAGATGCCGATCTTGCGCTCACAAGCCCGAGCCCGGCGGATTACCTCCTCGATCAACCGCATCACAGCGGCGTTGCGCTCATCGAAGAGATGCGCCACAATCTCCGAATCCCGGTCCAAGCCCAGGGTGAGTTGCGTGAGGTCGTTCGAGCCGATGGAGAACCCATCGAAGATCTCGGCGAATTCCTCCGTCAGGATGACATTGGCGGGAATTTCGCACATCACGTAGACTTCCAAGCCGTTTTCGCCGCGCCGCAGCCCGGCTCCGGCCATCACTTCCAAGACGCGCTTGCCTTCCTCCACGGTCCGGCAAAATGGGATCATCAGCTTCACGTTGGTCAGCCCCATCTCCTCGCGCACCTTCTTCATGGCCCGGCATTCCAGCAAGAAGCCCTCGCGATAGCGCTCGTCGTAGTAACGCGAGGCTCCCCGGAAACCGATCATAGGGTTCTCTTCCTTCGGCTCGAACGATTCTCCACCGAGGAGGCTTGCGTACTCGTTGGTCTTGAAATCGGACATACGGACGATGACATCCTTGGGGTAAAAGGCAGCGGCGATCTGACCGACGCCTTCGGCCAGGCGGTCCACGAAGAAATTGGACTTGTTTTTACAGTTGGAAGTCAGCTCGGATATCTTCTGCTTGTCGGGACCATCGGGCAGTTCATCAAACCGGAGCAACGCCAACGGATGCACTTGAATCGCACTGGAGATGATGAACTCGATGCGCGCCAGGCCGACGCCGTCGTTGGGCAGGAACGATAACGCGAAGGCCTGGTCCGGCTGACCCACGTTGACCATCACCTTGGTGCGTGGCCGCTTGAGGCTGCTCAGGTCGATCGTGTGGCGCATGAAAGGCAGCGCCCCATCGTAAACCAGGCCGACTTCACCTTGGGCGCAGGAGACGGTGACTTGCTGGCCATCGTGCAGGCTTGAAGTCGCCTTCTCGGTGCCAACCACGCAGGGCACGCCGATCTCCCGGCTGACGATGGCAGCATGACAGGTGCGCCCGCCACGATTCGTGACGATGGCAGCGGCCATTTTCATGGTTGGCTCCCAGTCGGGGTCGGTCATATCGGTTACCAGCACTTCGCCGGGTCGAAAATCCTGCAATCCCTCCACGTCCCGGACCAACCGAGCCGCGCCGCTGCCGATCTTTTCGCCCACACTTCGGCCGCGAAGCAGCACCGGCCCTTTTCCTTGAAGTTCATACACGTCCAGGCTGGTCTTGCGCTGCAGGTTGTGAACTGTCTCCGGCCGCGCTTGCAGGATGAATAGCTCGCCGGTCTTACCGTCTTTGGCCCATTCAATGTCCATGGGCATGTGCTTGTCGGCCCGCGCCGAGTAATGTTCCTCGATCACGCATCCCCACCGCGAAAGCGTAAGGACGTCCTCATCGGAGATGCTAAGCCGCTTTCGGTCTTCCACGGGCACAGGCACCGAACGGGTACTGCGGCCGCCGCGGGTCGCATAAATCAGCTTCTCTTGCTTGGCGCCGACGGCACGTTTGAGGATCGGCCGCAACCCATCGTGGAGGGTTGGCTTAAAGACCAGGAACTCGTCGGGATCCACACGGCCCTTGACGACGCTTTCGCCGAGACCGTAGGCACTGTTGATCAGCACCACGTCCGGGAAGCCGCTTTCGGTGTCGAGGGTGAACAGTACGCCCGCAGCGCCCAGATCGGAGCGCACCATTTTCTGAATGCCGATGGAGAGCGCAACCGCGAAATGATCGAATCCCTTGTCCACGCGATAAGAGATGGCTCGGTCAGTGAACAACGAGGCATAACACTGCCGGCAGGCATCGATCAGGGCCCGTTCGCCCCGGATGTTCAAAAACGACTCTTGTTGCCCGGCAAAGCTAGCGCCGGGCAGATCTTCGGCGGTCGCACTGGACCGGACTGCTATATCGGTGTCGTGGCCATACTGCTCGCAGAGGGCGTGGTACGCTTGCACGATCTCTTGCTGCAAATCCGGCGGCAGGGGGATGGCCAGGATGGCTTCGCGCAAGCGCCGCCCACGGTGGGCGAGATCGACCATGTCGCGCGTGTCCAAGCCCTCCAGGATCTCGCGAATCCGATGATCCAGCCCGCTGCTACATAGCAGATGCCGGTATCCTTCGGCCGTGATGGCGAAACCGTTTGGCACGCGAATGCCAGCGGGGGTCAATTCGCGGTACATTTCGCCAAGGGACGCGTTCTTGCCACCGACCAAGGCGATGTCACCGATGCCGATGTCCTGAAACCAGCGGATGAATCGCTGAGCCATTATCGCGCCTCCAAAATGCGGGTGTCGAATGGATTGGCATGTCAACCGCCAAGGCGCCGAACCTTTTCGGTGAGCGCCCGAATCAACGCTTCCTCATGATGCACTTCCTGCTGATAGGCCGGAGCTTCGGTGCGCCGGCTCTCGCCGTGGACTTCAACCAATTGTTGCTCCAGAATTCGCAGCAATTCCGCACGTTCCTCTTGGGTTAGCGGCAGAACATACTCGCATTCTTGTGTCGTGATCATGTACGTTCTCCTGCAAAAAGATCAGCTAATGGCTCGGTCATTCTCTTGGGATGGCAGACGTTTGTTGGCCATAAATCCTCGCCTAATTCCCAAAGGCTGGCAGGGCGCGATTTCGCATTCGCGCTGGTCGTTGTCGGTCTTGGCGCACACGAGAAAGCAAACGGTGCGCCGCCGACGCCGAGAGACCGCGATTTTCAAGCTGCATCACGAAACGGTTGACCATAAAGCGCGTTCGCGCGATAACCCGAGCCGATTTTGGACGATTATGGCCCGGCCAGATGTGTCAAAACGCACGCGCTGTGCGAAGTCGCATACTAGTAAACCTCAGCTGGGTTCCTGCTTGGCCACGACACCCCAACTTCGTGCCGCTTATTCGTTGAAAATGCTTGATATTGCTCTCTCAGAATGCTGCGACGAATCATTCGGCATGGAGGATGCTAATGCTTCTGCCCGTCCAGCGTGGCGCGTTGACCTGCGTGTGGATGGCGACACAGCTTAAGAATCGACGAGTTCTCATAAATGTCATGGGCCAGTACTTCGGGGTCCCTGAAGGATCGTCGCCTATCAACTGCGTTGGGCCAAAGTTCAATACAATGTTTCTCACCATTTTCTTCAAAAGTTTATGTTCCCCATTTAGCTTCAATCGGACGTGCCGATACGTACGTTTCCCTTCTTTTGAGGAGCAAGAGCAATGAAGCGAGTCTACGCACTCCTGACGGTGGCCGTCGTGGTGACGGCTGTGGCGGCTGGGTTCATGTTGGCCCAGGACAAGCCCAAGAGCCGAGTTCCGAATCCTCCGGCTGACAATACAACCGAACGCAAAGACGACCTTGCCGGCATCGAAAAGGCGATGAAAGCCTTTACCGAAGCGTTTGAAAAAGGCGATGCCGATGCCGCGGCCGCCATGCTCACCTCGGGCGCGGAACTGATCCCGGACAGCGGCAATGCGATTCGTGGCCGCGATGCCATCCGCAAGGCCCTTGCCGAGTTTTTCCCCAAGAATCCACGGGTCAAAGTCACTCTCGATGTCGAATCGACGCGCTTTACTTCGAAAGACACCGCCATACAAGAGGGCCAGATCAAGGTGGTGCCGAAAGAAGGCGAGACGACCTACAACCGCTACAGCATCCTGTTGGTCCGCGAAGACGGCAAGTGGTTGCTCGGCTACATCAAGGAACATCCGGATGAGACCGCTGACTTGCGTGAATTGGAATGGCTGATCGGATCCTGGACCGCCAATCGCGCCGATGCCGATGTCCGCACGACATACGAGTGGTTCGGCACCGATAAGGCGTTCATCAAAGCCCAGTTCACCGTCCGCACGAAGGAAAAGACCATTACCGGCATGCAGATGATCGGCGAAGACCCGGTCACCGGCGAACTTCGCACCTGGATTTTTGAAAACGACGGCGGATTTGGCGAAGGCACCATCACGAAGGACGGGAAGAAGTGGGTATTCGAATCTGCCACTCAGTTGACGGATGGCAGCGTTCTGCAGGCAACCAATATTCTGGTGCAGGTGAACAAAGACACGTTCACGTGGCAGCCGTCGAACCTGACCGTGGATGGCGAACAGTACGGCGATTTGCCGCCGGTGAAAGTGATGCGCGTCAAACCCAAGGATTGAGCCTGACGGCTTTGAAATCCGGATCGATTTCTTCCCATCAGATTTCCATGAGGAGACGACATGAAGCGCATCAACTTCGCGATTTTGGCGGCAGGAATTTTGCTTCTTGCCTTTGCCTCAAATAACTTTGCGCAGCGCGGTGGGCGCGGCGGCGGTGGTGGACGTGGCGGCGGCTACTCGGGCGGCGGTGGGCGGCCAGGCGGCGGCGGGTTTACTGCACCCGCGGCCCCGCGGCCGCAACCCGCGGCCCGGCCTCAGGCTCCGGCCGCTCGGCCGCAGGCCCCTGCTGCGCGTCCCCAGGCTGCAGCGCCCAGATCGGCGCCCCCAGCGGCCTCGCAACTGCCCACCAATAGCTGGCAAGGCACCGGCCCCGGCGGCGGTTCCTGGCAAGCCGGCAAGGGCGGCGGCAGCTACACAACAAAGGGCGGTACAACGATCGACTATAAAGGCGTCGGCGTCGGCGGCACCACCGGCGGTGGGACGACTGCCGGCAAAGGGGTTGGCGGCATTCAGATTACCACGCCCGGCGGCCAAGAGATCAACAAGGTAGGCGGGGTCGGCGGCGCCAGCGGCCCCGGCGGTAACACCGCCGTAAAAGGCGGTAGCATTACAAATACCACCGGTCCGGCGGGCTCCGGCTCCGCGGTTCAACGTGGTGGCGCCGTGTCGGGCCCCGGCGGCATGGCCGGTTACCGTGGCGGTGTGGCGGTGGGTCCTGGCGGCGCTGCCGCAAAAGGCGGCGTAGTTGCCTCCGGCGCGCGTGGCACCTACTATCGCTCCGCCGGCGCCATCAGCGGCCAGGGCGCTTACGTTCGGGCCGGCTTCGCGGGCTACGGCGGCTACTTCACCAAGTCCTGGTACGCTCGTTATCCGGGCGGTTGGTATCCCGGCCGTTGGGCCGGCGCAGCGGCCTGGGCGGCGGCCACCTGGGCATCGCTCTACGCTTATGGCGGGGGCAGCGGCGGATGCTATGCCGAAGAACCGGTGAGCTACGACTACGGCAGTGAAGTGGTATACCAGGACGGTTCTGTTTATGTCGACGGTGAAAATGTCGGCACGGAGGAACAATACGCCGAGCAAGCCGCTGCCATTGCCGAGACCGGCACCACGGCGGATGTCACCATGGAGCAAGAATGGATGCCCCTTGGTGTGTTCGCCATGGTGCAAGGCGAGGAAACCACCTCCAACAACATCTTCCAACTTGCCGTGAATAAGCAAGGCGTCATTCGCGGCAACTATTACAACGCGCTGACCGACACCGTCGAGGCGGTCCATGGTTCCGTGGACAAGAAGACCCAGCGGGCAGCCTGGACCGTTGGCGACAAAAAGACGCCGGTCTATGAAGCGGGCATCGTGAACCTGACCAAGGACGACACCACCATGATGGTGCATTTCGGCAAGGACAAGTCACAGCAGTTCACGTTGTTCCGCATTCCGGAACCAGCGGAAGCGCCGATGGACGCTCCGAAGGAACCTGCTAAGTGACCGTTTGGTTTTCCCCTCGCTCCAGTGGGACGAGGGGAAGCTTTCATTGAAACACGGCGCCTCATCGGGCGATGGTGCGCCATTCATACTTCGGGAAGAGATGAATCCTCCGATCTAATAGGTGAACACATGAAGCGCGTGAACTTCGTGATATTGGCGGCAGGAATTCTGATTCTTGCTTTTGCCTCGGACAACTTCGCACAGCGCGGCGGCCGCGGTGGTGGCGGCGGTCGCGGCGGCGGCGGCCGACCTGCCGGCGGCGGGGGCCGTCCGGGTGGTGGTTTTACTGCACCGGCAGCGCGACCCGCGCCACGCCCCTCGGCGCCGGCAGCGCGACCCGCGCCACGCCCCTCGGCGCCAGCAGCACGGCCCGGCGGCGGCTATGCGGGCGGCTCCCGAAATGGCTTGACAGCGCCGGCGCAGCGACCGGCTGCGCCTGCAAGCCGGACCGGAACCGCTGCCAACCGTCCCGGTACACGGTCCGGTGCGCCACCCAGCGCATCGCAGCTTCCCACCAATAGTTGGCAGGGCACCGGCCCCGGCGGCGGTTCCTGGCAAGCCGGTAAGGGCGGCGGCGATTACACGACCAAGGGCGGCTCGACCATCGAATGGAAAGCCGCCGGCATCGGTGGCCAGACCGGTGGCGGAACCAATGCCGGTAAGGTCGTCGGCGGCATCGAGGTAACAACCCCCGGTGGCAAGGAGATTAGCAAGGTGGGCCGGGTTGGCGGTGCCAGCGGCCCCGGCGGGAACAGTGCCGTGAAAGGCGGCAGCATTACGAAGGGTACTGGGCCGGGCGGCACCGCCGGCGCCATCAGCCGTGGTGGTGCCGTTTCGGGCCCAGGTGGCATGGCCGGCTACCGCGGCGGAGTCGCCGTAGGCCCGGGCGGCGCTGCGGCCGGAAGAACCGTCGTTGCATCCGGAGCGCGCGGCACCTACTATCGCTCTGCTGGCGCTATCGCCGGCCAGGGAGCCTACGTTCGGGCCGGCTTTGCAGGCTACGGCGGCTACTTTACGCGCGGCTGGTACGGGCGCTATCCTGGCTGTTGGTATCCGGGGAAATGGGCGGGAGCTGCCGCCTGGGCCATCGCTAGCTGGGCTTCCCTCTATGCCTACGGCGGGGGTGGCGGCGGCGGCGGTTATTATCCGGAAGAGCCGATGTATTACGACTATGGCAGCGATGTCGTTTACCAGGAAGAAGCTGTTTACGTGGACGGTGAACAGGTCGCCACGACCGAGCAGTATGCCGAGCAGGCCGCCGCCATTGCCGACACCGGCATGAAGGCCGAGCCCGACAAGGAAGCGGAATGGTTGGCGCTCGGCGTCTTTGCCATGGTGCAGGGTGAGGAAACCACGTCGAACAACATCTTCCAGCTTGCGGTGAACAAGGAAGGCATTATCCGCGGCAACTACTACAACGCGCTCACCGATGAAGCCTCGCCCGTGTACGGCTCCGTGGACAAGAAGACCCAGCGTGCAGCCTGGACGGTGGGCGATAAGAAGTCGCCGGTCTACGAGGCGGGCATCGCCAACCTGACCAAGGACGAGACCACCATGATGGTGCACTACGGCAAGGAAAAATCGCAACAGTTCACGCTTTTCCGCATCCCGCAGCCGGAAGAAGCGGCCAAGGAACCGGCGAAATGACGAATGCTTTGCGTTTCGCGCAAGCCTATCAACCCAAGCCGGCGCTTCCGAGCGCCGGCTGCTCAACCTGTGGGGCAACGGCCGCGGGATAGCAGCGGTTTCAGGCAATGTTGTAGCGCATACTGCCGGATGTTCCGCGGCAAAGATTGCTAAAGGAGGTTGCCCATGGCTCGTGTCGGTTGGTCGCGCTTGATTCCCCCCGACAATTGTTTTCAAAAGTCCAGCGCATTTCACATCGACGCCTATTCCGAATTTATGCCGCCGCCCCGCGTTGGTTGGAAGCCGTATGGCAATGTGCCGATTAACTATCAAGTCTTCTCGCCCGACGACCCCTTCGGTTGGAAGGTGCACGAATTTGACGAAGCGCTCGAATTGCAGCCCGGCTTGCTCCAGATCGCCCGGGACCTGCTGGCGCGTCTCAAACGGCTCCAAGACGGCAATCCGGACACTGGCCTGCCGCGGTACATCTCTCGAAACAATTCTTTTTGGCCGGATGAATTGGCCGGCGCCAATCTCCAGAACGATCCGTGTGTCCTCTTGTTGCCGCTCGCTCTAGCGCGCACGCAGGATGACAAGGGCCGTGTGCGCTGGACCCTCTTTGGCAACAGCGAGCAAGGGCCCGGCAAGGCATTTTGGAAGAGTTTCTTCACGGCCCCTGGAGTCGAAGCGCCGCCGGACTTCGGCATCAGCTTTTTCTGCCGATTATTGCAGGCGGTTTATCGCGAAAGCCTGACCGATGCGGAAGGACTTCGGCGCGCCGGCTTTCGCATTCTTCCAGAAGACAAGCCAGATTACCCCTTCTGGAGCGAAGGTGACTTGCCGTCGTGGGCCAAACCGTTCCTACTTCGGGATGATGAGCCTAGCAAGGATGTGAAATATCTGCTGACATTTCGCCAATTCGGACGTCTGCCGGCAGGGATTCGGGACGCGTACCTGGGTGGCCGCCTGGCGCTGTTGCCGTTTCCCGGGAGCCTGGTTTTCTGGGGCGCTGAACGGGCCCGGCAGATTTTTTCGCAGTTGCCGTTGGGCCTGCAAATCCCACTCCTGGCCAACGTGGATCGTCATGAATCGCCGATCGGCATTCGGGTGCCGCAAGCCGGCGTGCTCTATCAGCCAAACGCCGACCGGCCTGCGTACACAAACGCGGCCGGGCATTTGCGCAACACCTACAAGCGCACGCATCGCTGGGAGAAGGTGCTGCGCGATCAGGACCAAATTGAACTGCTCGGCAAAGAAGCGTCACTGGTGAATGTCTTGTTCAGCACGCTTCCGGTTGACCTCGAGCTTTACGGCAAGCCAATGGCCCGCAACGTGCAGATATGGACCGAGCGCCCGGACTTGCTGCTCGATGGGCCGCACGCCTCGGCCGCCGAAATCAAACGGGCCATGCAAACCATCAAGGCGGGCGGAGTCTTCGGCTACCGGTTCTTGTTTCCGGCCATGCGCGTGGGCAAGCATGAAGTGTACTGGCATCGGCCGTTGGTGGCGTATCGAGGCGCTTCCGGAGAGGTCGCCGTGCTGCCGGACGCGCCTCTCGGTTACCTCACTGCCTATGATGCCGACAAACCGCGGCTGGATCGCGCCGTCGAATTATGGCCGCGCATGCAACAACGGCCGGCGTTGATTGCAGCGCTGGCCGGCCAGGACTATACGCGCAAACGGCAGGTGCCGCCGCAAGTTCGAAACGTCCGCAAGCTAACGCACGCCTACGCGCTTTTTGGGGCCAGGCCACTGCCGTTCCACTTCGCCCGCCGCGTAATGGGGCTCGAGAAGGAAGGCGCGGGCGAGCGCTGGCTGGCCCAATTGCCGGCCCAGGTGGCAAACCGAATCCGAGAGATTGTGGAGCCTGCGCCTGCCGAAGTGCCGGCGGCAAACCGTGGCCGAGCGCCGACTTCGCTAACTTACGCGCTTACGGCACGGCGAGCCTTTGAGGTTGCATATTGGAAAACAATTGTGTCTTTGGCCGAAGGCGAATTCCTGAACAAGAACAATGCCGACTGCGTCCTGGATGAGGCCACGCAGTGCGTGCTGCCCTATCGCGATCGCCACCTGGATCGACTGGGCGACATGCTGCTAGAGTTTTATCAGAAACGGATTTCGGCCGCGAAAATGACGGGAAAGGCGCTGGCGGGTGCGATGCCGTTCCGCTGGTGCACCGACATGGATTACTCGTGGATGGGCGGCTGGCGCAACAACCAGGTCGCGGACAGCGAGCGCAATCTGCTGGTCGTGATTCCCGGCCGAAATCGCCGTGAAGCCGTCATCATGGCCGATCATTACGACACGGCCTACATGCAGGACCGCTACGACAAGGACGGCGGCGCGCGTCTTTCGGCTTGCGGCGCCGACGACAATTACTCGGCAACCGCGGCGATGATGCTGGCCGCACCGATTTTTCTCAAGATGAGCCGCGAAGGAAAGCTGGCGTGCGACGTTTGGCTGGTGCACCTAACGGGCGAAGAGTTTCCGGCCGACTGCCTCGGGGCCCGCGCCTTGACCGAGCGACTCGTCACCCGGACGCTCAAGCTGCATTTGCCGAGCGGTAAAACCAAAGATTTGTCGAAAACGACTATTCGGGGGCTCTACGTGTCGGACATGATCGCCCATAATCACGACCGTGAACGCGACATTTTTCAGATTTCACCGGGCAACGACACGGGCTCGATGGAGCTGGCATACCAGGCACACCTGGCCAACGAGACCTGGAACGAATCCGTTCCATACTGGAATAAGAGCCAGAAGCGGGAAGGCTTGGCCCGCGCCCGCCGTAGTCCCTATGGCGCAGCCATTCCCGAGGTGGCGCCCTTTCTGGAGCTTAGCGGCCATGTGCGTGTGCCCTCCGACCCCCGGAGTACGCTGTACAATACCGACGCGCAGATCTTCTCGGATGCAGGCGTGCCGTGTGTGCTCTTCATGGAAAACTACGACATCAATCGCACCGGCTACCACGACATGCGCGATACGATGGAGAACATCGACCTCGATTATGGAGCCGCCGTCTGCGCGATCACAATCGAGGCCGTGGCCCGAACGGCAAGTCAGAACAAATAACTTGGGATTGGCGGGGCAAAGCGGACCATCGCTAGCTGGTTTTCCCCTTGGCCTACGGAAGCGGCCGCCCGGCGCGGGCGAGTTGGCCGGCGCAAGAGCTCGATCCCGTTTCGGAAATGCAAATGAATTGGAGAGCGTCAAGCCGTCCGCAAGCTTAGGCGCCCCGCCGCTCTGACGGCGTCACACGGTGGGGTTTGCATCCCGGAAGAGACATGAGCTAGGTGGTTGTGCCTTGCTGCCCGTCTGGCGGGTTCGGGGCTACTTTGCCATCACTAAAGTGGCATAAGACCCACTGATGACAGTACGGGCATTGGATGACGACGGATTGTTTCTTAGCGGCTTTGGGGTCAACCAGTTTTCCCGGCGAGGTCCAGACTTTGGCTGGATCGAAATGGAATAGAGCCTTGCAATGATAGCAAGTAACCGGGTACATGGCTTTGCAGCGGCGCTCGTGGCGGGAATGAAGCGATTAAGCCGCTTTGGTCCGCTCAGGATGGTAGATAAATAGAAAAAATGACAAGAAAGAAAAATCCGCGCCGAGTCCCGACCTTCCAACTCCCGCCTTGCCAGCGGTCAAAAGTAATCAAGAATGACCGATTCTCGTGAAGCAGGCTGGCCGTATCGTACACCTTCACAACTGGGTGTCAACAAGATTCCCAAATGTTTTTCCAATCTTTCCAGAAAAACTGCCAAAATTCACTCTGACACCTGAAATTTGAGGTACCTCAATTCTCTGAGGGCATTTAAGCGATTACCTGCGCCCTTGCAGACAGCACACCAGCCCGAAGCGTGAGCGAGGGCGAAACATCCCTCGCTTACGCTTCGGGCCGATGTGCAGAAACGGAAAGCAAGGTGACTAGTGGTTCATTGCAGCTCAATAGTGGGGTAGAGCTTTCTTAGCTTTATCCGCGCATCCGCCGTAGTAAATTGCCAATCGACTTTGACGACCGCTTGGTTCCGAGTGGTTTCCCAG
>DATGHS010000107.1:0-16651 GCA_035307785.1 Gemmataceae bacterium | reverse complement strand
CAGGACCAGCAGAAACAGTATTAATGCGGCCCGCGCCTGGGACGATTCGCGCGACATACGAAACATGACCACGCCTACCTTGGTGTGCAAAAAATGCCGAGATTCCGCCGCACAAGGTTAGGTCGGATTTGGGGGTGCGTCAAATTGGCAGGGCCTGACAGGAGCGACGATGTCCTGGCAATTACGAATACTCGCTGCGTTCTCCGCGGTTCAGTCCTAAGTTTAGCGCGGAGAGCGCAGAGAATGCGATTTCCAAGGTTAGCCCTTCGCTGTCAGTTCCTTGACGTGCTCCCACTTCTCGCCCAGCACCGCCTTGCTGTCGCAGCCGAGCCAGCTGTCGAGCTGCGTGGCATAGATACGCCGGAAGTCGGTGTGGAATTTCAGGTCGCCGGCGTCGAGGTCGGCCAGGCTGGGGTGCTTACCTACCACACCGCCCTTGACCGATGGGCCGGCCACGAACAGACATGATGCGGCACCGTGGTCGGTGCCCCGGCTGCTGTTTTCCTGCGTGCGGCGGCCGAATTCCGAGAAGGTCATGACGCGTACCCGCGTGTCGTCGCCGGAACTCTTCAGGCTGCGGAAGAAGCTGCTCACCGAATCGGCCAAGTCGGCCAAAAGGTTGTTGTGCGGCAGCGCCTGCTCCGAGTGCGTGTCGAACCCGTCGAGGCTGATGTAGAAGACGCGGGTGCCGAAGCCGCGCGAGATGAGCCCCGCGATGAGTTGCAACTTCTGGTTCAGGCCATTGCCCCAGCGGCCCACGGCGTTCGGCCCTTCCAGCAGGTCGCGCAGCGTTTCCACGGCCGTCAGCGTTTGCATTTGTCGGCGCTGCACGAAGGCCATGAGGTCGCCGTCGTTGGGCTTGGCCGCCGGTTGAGCCAAGTCATCAATCAGCTTGCGCCGCGCGGTTTGTTGCTTAGCCGGTCCAGCGCCGAGCTCCAGGCGGAAGGAATTCTTGTCGTTCACGCTCACGGCTCCGCCGCCCGGGGCGCCAGACGTGGCCAGAGGTGTCTTCGTGTTGCCGATGTGCAAAATCGGCACGGCGCCGTTGTCTTTGATCTCCACCGCCGCTCGGCCGAGCCAGCCGGTGTTGGTGCGCAAGTTCGGATCGGCTGATTGCCAGATGTCCATGGCCTCGAAGTGCGAGCGCTGCGGGTTCGGATAGCCCACGCCCTGCACGACGGCCAGCTGGCCTTCGTCCCACATGGTGCGAAAGCTCTGCATCCCCTTGTGCAAGCCCACATGATCGTCGAGCCGAATAACCTGCTCCTTTGTTTGCCGCAGCGTCGGTCGGAATTTATGGTACAAATCGTCGGCATACGGAATCACCATGTTCAATCCGTCGTTGCCGCCGGTCATCTCAAGCACGACCAGGATGTTTTCCTTCCCCGGCTTCGCGGCCTGCGCAGTGCGGGCGATGAACCCGGGAACCACGGTGCTCAGCGCCACCAGCGACGAGCCTTGGAGCGACCGAACCAGAAATTGACGGCGAGTGAACATGCAACTCTCCCTTATGATGAAGCTAAACAAACTCTGACAAATAAATCCCGATCTCGCGAACAAGAATGGTTCATTGTTTTTCAGGTGTGCCCTTTCCGTCACCGATTGGATCCGACGGCTTTGGCACTGGATGCGGCGGAACGTAACCGGGAAGGCTTCCCATGGTTGGAACCCGCTTCAACGGCTTAATCCCCGGCGGCTTTTCATACAGATCTTTGCCGTCACTCAGGTAGCCGGACGGTATTCCTTCGCCGAAAAGGTTGCGCTCAGTTTGGCGCATCAACCGTTCGCCGTTTTCCTTTGAGGTGATGTAAAAAACGTTGTCGACGACAGCTACGCCTATTTCGCACATGTCCGAAATGATTCTCAGGACTGGCAAAAGCCGCGTATTGTTGACAGTGAATGTAATGGGTGTGGTCATTTTCTCTTTGAGTCGTGCATCGATTAAGATGTTTGCACCGGTGACGTCGCGTAGCTGATCGATTACCTCACCAAGGGCCTTATGGTCTACCGACAGATTCAGGGGCGGACCGTACAGCATCGCCACCATTTCGGAAACGGGGACAAAAGCGGCCTCGCCGTCAGAGCCCGTTGGAGTTGTCTGGGACCGCGGCGCGGCCGGCGGAAAAAACGGATAAGCGAGGATGACTTGATTTCCTTTGGCAACGATGGCCAGACTCCTAACACCCATAGCGGAAGGTTCGGAGTAATGGTCGATGACTTGATTCAAAACATCGCGCACGGTCAAATTCTCAACAACCGGAATGTCAATTTTGAGTTCATATGGCTTCTCGAACAACGGCTTTCCGTTGGCGCCCTCAAAGTGGCGTATACAAAGCAAATCTAGTCGAAAACTCACCTTGTGCAGCGCGCTCAGCTTGCGGAATAACTCGGCCACCGTCATTCCTTCAATCGGCTTGTCGAGGCCGGCAGGTTTATCGAGGATTTTCGTGGTCGCAGCCGTTTGACTGTGATCGCTGAGAGCCGCAACGACCGGCTCTTTGACGGGGGCTGGCTTTTTCGGCTCGTCAGGATCGGCACCTGCGCGGTAAACACACACACCAATTCCGGCCGCGAGGGCAACCATGAACGCCAGGGCAAAGACTTTCTGGCTATTCCACCCATGCATGATCGGCACTCCGAGATTTCGCACACAACTCGGCCATTTCCCCAGCTATCCACGGTAACAAGCCGGCATTCAGAATGCAAAACAGTAATTCGGGATATTCAAATTCAATCACAAAGATCCTTTTTATCACCCAAAACGAGGGGACCAGAGTTCGGCGCCAAGCTACGCTACGTAGAACGGAATTTATTCCGTTCCAGGTCAGCGTGGAACGGAATGAATTCCGTTCTACGATTGTCGATAGAACCTCTGCGACTACTCACGCCATCTGGTATTCCGGCATCGTCAGAATCGCGTGCACGACCTCACGCGCCCGCCGCTCTAGTGCTGCAGCGGAGGGATTGCCTTCGCCGAAATATCCGACCAGCTTTTCCTTCGCTTCACCTCGGATGCCGCCGGGCAGATACAACTCCAGGAGTGCGTGTATCACCTCTTCGGGCTTGCTAGCTTTTGCTTCCGCCAGCAATCGCGCTGGATCGAAGGCCTTTGCCGGCGGCGCTTCTTCGGCGAAATTGCTGCGCACCATCGGCTTGCCGAAGGCTTGGCCGGCGGTGGCTTGGGTCCAGAGCGTGCCGAGGGCTAAAGCCGACGCGAAGTTATTGCGCTCCAGAAGCGTGGAGGTATTGAGCCAGGTAAGCGCGCCCGGCCAGCCCTTCACGTTGGGCGGCGCGAACAGGCTCTGGCCCATTGAGTCCAGCCAGCGCACCAGCACCTGCTGCGGCAACGGCCGGTAGGCCGGATCGTCTTCGTAAAAGCGACCGTAAACCGCTTGCACCGCGCCCAGCACGAACTCCACTGGGCTCTTCACCCGCTGGCGGAAGGCATGCTCCGAATAGAAGAGCCGCGAGGACAGCATCGTTTTCAGCAGCGCGGCAATATCGTAATCGCTCTTGCGAAACGCTTCGCAAAGCGGCTCGAGTAGGGAATCGGGCGGTTCGGCCTGCTCGCTGATCAGGTAGTGGTAAAGCTTGCGGACAAGGAAGCGCGCCGCCGCGGGCTGCTCCAATACGATGCGCACAATGTCGCCGCCGTCCCACGGGCCGGTCTTGCCCAGTACCTTCTTCGGCCCGTCGTCGTGCTCGCGCGCATTGAAGCGGAAGCCTTCGCCGTTGACGTGCCAGCCGGTAAAAGCCCTGGCCGCTTCGCGAATATCCTTTTCGGTGTAATGGCCCACGCCCAGGCTGAAAAGTTCCATCAATTCGCGGGCATAGTTTTCGTTCGGCTTGCCCTTCACGTTGTTGTTGGCATCGAGCCAGATCAGCATCGCCCCATCGCGGTTGATGGCTTGGAGCATCGGCCCGAAGTGCCCCAAAGCGTGCGTGCGCAGCAGCCAGTTCTGGCGAAACATCAAGAGCGCGTTTTGCACTTTCACGATGCTGGTGGCGAAATGATTGTGCCAGAACAGCGTCATCTTTTCCCGTAGCGGATGCTTGCTCTGGAGCATGCAATAGAGCCACCAGCCGCGCAATTGCTCGCCGTTGTCGTCGCGCCCGGCGGCCACGCGGCCTGTGTCGGCCAGGGGCTTTTCCAGCTCAGCCGCTTCGGGCCGGCCCTTGAGCAGCAGGTCGAGAGTGCCATCGGGTCCGAGGCGCTCGGCCTCGATCAATTCCGGCCGGCTGGCGCCGAAAGCAGCCCGGCGGTACAAATGCGAAGCCCATTTGCGGCTCCAGCGGTCAGTATCCGATGGGCGCCAGGGCTTCCAGGCATCGGCAGGGTCGATGTTTTCGAGCGGGGGCATGAGGCACCTATTTCTGCTTGCGTTTCGCGCCCGCCGGCATTTGGCTGCAAGCGCGAAACGCAAGCGGCTGTGGATTATTTCTTGATCGTTATTTCATAATGCAGGTTGAATTCCGGGTTCTTCTCCTCGCCGTGCGGGGCGGCGCCGCGCACATGGGCCGATCCCTTGCTCAGTTCATAAACGATAGGCTTGCCCGACATTGGATCTGTCGGAAAAGGCAGGGTAAGCTCGGCCGGCGTGTCGGGAAACTTGCCGCCATGCTCGGCGGCGTACATTCGCAGCGCCTCGATCGCGCGAAACAGGGCGATGCGTTGCTCCAGGCGAGCCTGGCTGCGGCGAAGCCCCATCACGTCGGGCAGGAGATCCTGGAACAAGCTTTCTTTCGCCGTCTTCCCGACCGGCAGTGCGTCGATTTCCCCAGGAGTCAACGACAGCAGCTTCATGCGCTCATCGCGGCGAAGTTCATAATCGCGCCTTTCATCGAGCAAGATAACTTGCAGCGGCGAAAATTTGGCGGCCAATGCTTTATCCACACCATCGGCAATCAGACGCTCGCGAGCCAGGCGAACGTTATCCGCACTTTTCACGCGTTCCTCCAGCCCCGCGCGCCAATTCCACGGCGGCCGGCCAGCCTGTTCGCGCGCCAAGCCATTCATCCCCGATAGCCGCGAAACCACTTTCTCCAATTCCGTGTCCGTCATCACGACATCATTTCGCAGCGGCTTGAACTCGTTATTCACCAGTGTCGCATATCCTTGCAGCCCCTTTCGCAGCTCAACCAGTGGCGACGGCAAATCCGTCAGCGCCCAATAGAGATTCGGACAGCCGGGTTGTTGCAGCATTTCCTCGAACGTGTCGAGCGCCAGGTGAACGAGCGAAATGCCGAAGAGGTTGGCCTCGGGAGCTGGATACTCGCCCAAATCGCGGGCCAGCTTGAACATGGCCTTTGCGCCTTCAATTGCCTCTGGAAATTTCTTATTCGCCGCCTGCACGCGTAACCTGGCCTGGAGCGCGATGGCCAGGGCCCGCAAGGCCGGCAGTTCGCCGGCATGAAATTCCAGGCCCTCGCTTTGAATGCGCTGCGTGAGTTGCCAGTCGAGCGAGTCGAGCCGGGCAGCGTAGTCGGCATAGCGGAGGTTGCCAGGGTAATCCTTGTATTCCTTGGCCAACTGGTCCAGCGGCATTGAAAGAATCTTCGTTCGCTCTGAAACGGCGGCCTTGCTGAAATAGAAGTTCCGCTGCTCCATGAAGCACTTGATGTAGCCCTGATACGGGTTGCCGGGCACCAACTCCCGCACTTCCGGCAGCAGCTGGTACTTCAGCGCCGGCTTGGGCGCTGCCATGGGCTGCACGGTGAGGCGTACCACAGGCTCGGCCGGGTTCGGTTGCGCGGGGAGGAAGGCGAGCGCGAGAAACAGGCTGGCGGTCATTGTCGTAATCCTCTCCGACCCGCAGGGCTCGAAGACTCGCCCTGCGGCTTTCCGGTTCCAAGCCGCAGGGCGAGTCTTCGAGCCCTGCGGGTCTATTTCATTTCTGAACCGTTATCTCGTAGTGCAAGTTGTAGACAGGAATGTTTTCTTGCCCTTTTGGCGGGCTGCCGCGCAAGTGAGCCGTTTCGCCGTCGAGCTGGTAGCGGAAGGGCTTGCCGGTAAACGGATCAATCGACAGCGGCACGTTAACGTCCGCCAGCTTCTCGGGCAATTTCCCTTTGTGCTCCGCAGCGTACATGCGAATCGCCTCGACACAACGCAAGAGCGCCAACCGCTGCTCCAGCCGCCCCTGTGCCGTACGAACTTTGATAATGGCAGGAAGCAAGAAGTAGAAGAAGCTCTTGTCCTTGTCTTTCTTGATGGCTTCTTCAGCGGCGGCCAGTTTGTTGATGGCGATCCAGGTCGGCAAGCTCAACAGTTTCATGGCCTCATCGCGGCGGATTTCGTAATCGAGTTTGGCATCCAGCAACACCACCTGCTCGGCCGGAAACTCTTTCAGCCGTTCTTCAGACATGCCAAACTCAATCAAGCGGCCCCGCGAAGCCTCGAGATAGCCTTTCTCCTTCACCTTCTCGTTCAGCCATTCGCGGGTCGTCTTCTCCTTTTTTTTGTTGTTGCCGCCCTCCAGATCGCGCAGTTTGTCGATGCGAGTGGTCACTTTCTTAATCTGCTCCGGCGTCATTGGACTCGCGTCGTCGAGATCCTGCAGCTCCGCCTGAATGAGCATCCGCTCTCCTTGCATTCCCAGTTCGGTCGAAATGAAAGGATGTGGCAGATTTGTTAGCGCCCAATACAGATTCGGACAGCCCGGCTGTTCGAGCATCTCTTCCAATGGGCCGATGGCGATGGTAGCGATGGCGATGCCGACCAGCTCGCCAATCAGCGTGGGATGGTCGCCCATGTGCCGCGACATGGCAAACATCGTCTTGGCGGTAACAATGGCGTCGTCGAAGCGGCGCTGGTTCACTTCCACGCGGAAGCGCATTTGCAGCGCGGCCGCTAGCTGCCGCATCTTTTGCACATCGGGCAAAAGAAGGTACACACCCTCCGTTTTGGCCCTCAGCAGAATCTGCCAGTCAGCCTTGTCGAGCCGGGCCGCCCGGTCGGCCTGCTGCAAGGCGAACTTGCTGAGGTTATCCGGCTCCGTGGATGCCTCCGCTTCCAGCACGCACTTCAGGTAGTTCGGAATCGGGTTACCGGGGTTCATCTCCCGCAGTTCCGGCAGTAACTGATAGCGCAACGCCGGCTTCGGCTCGGGCATCGGCTGCACGTTCATGCGGATCAGCATTTCTACCGGCGGCGATTGCGACTGTGCAGGCGCGGCCAGGGCGAATGTGCATAGTGCCAATCCAGAAAAAATGAATCGGTTCAAAGCCTGACTCCGTGTAAACAACCTCGTTCCCAATCTTCCTCGTTCCGAATCTTTTCCTCGTTCCGAAACGGTGTTTGGGAACGTGCTTCCGCGAAACTTCGTTTCGCGAAACAGAGTTTCGCGATAATGCATTCCCAAACAGAGTTTGGGAACGAGGACGAAACAAGGACAAAGACGTGATTTCTGGAAGTCAGTGTATTCCGGGGCGCTGGTTCGGCAGCAATATATGCAAGACGCCGCCCGAGCGAGTTTTTTCCACGAATTCAATCATTCAGTTTTCCGGACCGCACAATGCCGCGAATCAATCCCGCGGCGCAAAGCGCGGCAATGCCGAAGCCAAGCGAGCCCACGACTGATACGCCTGCAATGGTCGGCGGCGCTTTCTGCGCCCAAAGGATACTGGAGCCAAGCAAAAGCGCCGCGGTGATCATTCCGACCACCAGGCGGTTGGCGCTCGTTTCCAAATGGCGATGGTGCAATTGCACTTCAATCCGGCCCGTGCGCGCTTGCTGAATCATGTCGCGCATCTGGCTGGGCAAGTGGACAACCAAGTCGCGCCAGTCTCCCAAAAAATGACGCAGCCGCCGCCATTGGTGCCTGGGTGAAAGCCGTTCGCGGATCATCCGCTCCTCGAACGGCTCAATGACCTCCATCAGTTGGAATTGCGGGTAGAGCAACCGGGCCGTGCCTTCCAGCAGAATCAACACGCGCAGCAGCATCGCAATGTCAGCCGGCAGCATAAGATGGTGCCGGCGAATAATGTCGGTCATCTCAGTCAGCGCGCCGCTGATGTTGATCTTGTTGAGCGGCATGCCCCTGTAGAAGCCCAGGAAATCGGCTACATCGGAGGAGAAGCCGGCCGGCTCGCGCACCCCGCCCCGGCCGCACAACCGCATCAGCGTGAGGGTCAGACGCTCGGCATCATTCTGTCCCAGGCCGATCAGCAGGTCTTCCATGTCTTCGCGAAGGCTGGGCGTGAGCTGGCCCACCATGCCGACGTCGAGAACACCGATGTTGCTGTCGGTCAGCACCAACAAGTTACCAGGGTGCGGATCGGCATGAAAGAAGCCGTCGCGGAACAGCATCTCCAAAAACACACGTGCCCCGCGCTTGGCCAATTCTTCACGTTCAACAATGCCTTCCAAAGCGCGAATTTCGCCGAAAGTGATGCCGTTGAGCCGCTCCATCACGAGCACGCGCGCCGTGGACAGCTGCGGGAACGGAACGGGAAAGCGCACGGTCTTGTCTTCGGCAAAGTTCTTGACGAAACGCTGCAGGTTGCGCAGTTCCCGGTTAAAGTCGAGTTCCCGCAGCAGCGTACGCGAGAATTCCGCGGTAATGGCTTTGGGTTGATAAGGCCGAAACTCTTCGACATACTTCTCCGCCAGTTCCGCCAGACCGGCAAGGATATCGAGATCGTTGTGAATGCGCTTGGCGATATCCGGATGCTGGACTTTCACGACCACGGATTGGCCGTCCCGCAGCGTCGCCACGTGTACCTGGGCGATGGAAGCCGACGCCAGCGGCACCTCATCGAACGTCGCAAAAACCTCACCGGCGGGGCGGCCGAGTTCCTTCAATAAGGTCCGGTGTACTACTTCCGGAGGGTCGGCCGGTACGTGCGCCTGAAGTTTCGCCAACTCCAGCGCCAGCGGCATGCCCACGACGTCGGCCCGCGTGCTCATGATCTGGCCAAACTTGATGAACGTCGTGCCCAGGTCGGTCAGCGCCAGACGAATGCGGGCTTCGGTGGTCAGATCGGCGAGCCGGCCCTCAGCCCCGCGAAAAATGCCCTTGGCCAGACCGAGATTCAGCCGGCTAATCCAGTCGGCCAGGCCATAACGGCTCAGCACGCTCAGGATTTCACGCACGCGGTTGGCATTGCGGGCGAGTTGCGGGATCGACGTGATTCTCATGAGGGCTTTCGAGCGGGAAGTCGCGCCGGCACAACACGTTCTGGTGTCTGGGGAAGTTTAGCACGCGCACCGGGGATTGGACAGCGGAAGCGCTCCGTCGTATCTCCTGAACAATCGTCATAACCGGACTGCTTTTCCCAGCAGCTACAAGCAGTTCTCCGGATTGATTTAACTCTCCGGATTGCGGCGAACGGATATTGTTTGTTTCCTGCAACGAACTTACGCTGGGAATGAAGGAAGCAACATCGGCAATAAGCCCGGTTATTCTGAAAGAATTTTTCTTTCCTGCGCAACGGGGATAAACACCTCCCGCGTTTATCCCGCGCAAACGGCCGGCGCTGTTTTTGCAAGGGGCTTCCCGAACACGCTTGAGAGGAGGCTTGTTTCATGAGGATGCGTTTTTTGCTCCTGGGTTTTTTGTTGGTGTCTCTGTTCGCGTCGGTTGGATGCCTGCACGAACGGCGCGCGTACCGGCATTGTCCACCGGAGCCAAGGTGCTGTCCGCAGCAGGCGTACCTGCCGCCAATGCAGGTTTCGGCCGGATGCTGTCCGCCGCCGCCGTGCTGCCCCTAAACGTCCCCCGTCCGGCCACGGATGCCGGGCTTGGCCCAATGCGCAAGCGAGGGTTCGCAACCGCCCTCGTTTGCGCAACAGGTCTTCTGCACAGAATTCGAAAACATTTCCGTCTGGTGAAGGAAATGCCGGCGCACAACATTTGCCGTTCGCGCAATCCGCGCGACTGCTTCGACCCTGCCATCGCTTAACGTTTTCTCAGCCAACAGATTTTGGCCAAGTTCCGCCGTCTATCGGCCAATTCCAGGCAAATCCGTTTTTCTTTGCCGGTCCACCGCGCATAGTTCCTTGTGGAAGGAGGCCGAAAGGATCATGGGCCTTCACCGAGATGGTGGAGCCGAGCAGGGACGCCCGACAACCCCGCCGAATGATGGATCGCAAGACACCACCGAACCCGCATCGACAATTCACCGGCGCCCAAAAGAAATGCTCACCAGGATGGTGAGCGAGGCAAGGCAGCCGTTGTTGAGCAGTTCGGATCAAGGAGTGCTGTTCATGCTCAAGCGCACATTCATCCTGGGAATCGTGTTGGTGGCTAGCCAATTCGCCACGGGTTGCTGCTGCTATGGCGGTTGCGGTTGGCGGCCCTTCTGGTGGCGGCGCGGCTGCTGCGATACGTGCTGTACCTCGTCGTGCTATACCCCGTGCAGCACCGGCACCTGCACCCAGCCCGGCTGCGGCGCTAGTCCCGTGATCGGCGATTACAGCCAGCCGCCGGCCAACCCCACCATGCCGAATTCAGTGCCCCTCACCCGGCGCTGAGATTTCAAAAGATGTCCTTGAGCCTTGCGAGCGGCAGGGTTTATCCCTGCCGAATGCGGCGGGGATAAACCCCGCCGCTCGCAACACTGCGCGCTCAGGTTTTCTTCCAGTTGCGCTCGGCGTTGCTGGGGCGAAGATAGAGCGGCTCGGCTGTCCAGAAATCATCCGCTTCGCCGGCCTGCCACCGCTCCAAGCCAATCGCGAGCAAGCTCTCTGGCAGCGCTTCGCGCCTCTCCTCTCCCACGGCTCGATTCGATGCCGGAAGCTGCGCTTCCACTGCGCGCATGCCAGGGCCGCTCACCCATACCCCCGCCGGCAAGCCCGCCAACCATTCGGTAGCAGATCGAATCGTTAGCGGTGAAGCGTGTTGCCAGCGCCCTTGCACCTGCCCCCAGCGCTGCACGTACAAATTCTGTTGCTGGGCATCTGCGAGAATGTCAAGTTGTTGAGCTTCAACCGGCGCCTGGCGGGCGATAGCCGCAAACGTCTCGATGGCCAGGAACACACAACCGCTCGCATACGCCAGCGCCTTCGCCGACATGATCCCGACGCGCAGCCCCGTGTAGCTGCCCGGCCCACGGCTGACAAGCACTGCTTCAAGTTCCCGTACCTTCCAGCCACATTGTCGGCATAATTCCGCCACGGTCGGCGCTAAATCTCGGGCATGCCGTCGGCTTTCATTGAGTTGCCGCTGGGCCAGAATCTGCGCGCCGAACGCTACCGCAATCCGCCCCATGCGGCCGGAGGTCTCCAGGATCAGCACGCGCGGATCTGCGGAGCGCTGAACACATCTCGTCTCTTCCTTCTCCATACTCTTGACGATAACCTATTCCCCGTGCTCTTTCTCCCTCTCCCCCCGCTTCGGGGGCAGAGGGCTGAGGTGAGGGCGGTAAGAAAGCGACAAATGCCGGTCGCTCAACCCCCTCAACCCCCTCACCCCCATCCCCTCTCCCCAGAAACGGGGGCGAAGGGAGAACGGCATTCATTGATTACAATATGGTTTGACGGTATGAAAACCGAACCCTGGACCATCCACATCGACGGCGCTTCGCGCGGGAACCCCGGCCCCGCTGCGTATGCGCTAGTCATGTCGCGCCCCGGTCACCCCAACTGGGAGGAATCGGTCTGCCTGGGGAAGACGACCAACAACATCGCCGAGTACACGGCCCTGGTTCGCGCCCTGGAGCGAGCAAGTCAACTTGGCGGCCGCAAGCTGAATGTATTTAGCGACAGTGAACTCCTGGTGAAGCAGATGAACGGCGAATATCGTGTCAAGAACGCCGACTTGAAGGTCTGGCACGACAAGGCTCGTGGTTTGATCGAAGATTTCGAGAGAGTGACGATCGAACACGTTTACCGCGAGCAAAACAAGCGGGCCGACCAATTATGCAATGAAGCGCTCGACGGCCGGCCGAAACCGCCGCCCGATGAAATGGCGAGCGCGCCCGACCCGAAAGAGACAGCCCGCCAGGATGCGCTCGTGCTCCTGCGAGCCGCGGCGGAGGCATGGGCGGATGGAAACCCCGATCTCCCTGACCCGGAAACGATCCTGGAAAAGCTTGAGGATATTCTGAAGAAGGATAGAAAATGAATGAGTTCGTAGTGACCGGCTTTAGCCGGCCCTAGAGACCGGCTAAAGCCGGTCACTACGAACCTTTGTCGAGGAAGCCATCATGAAGCGCACCTTATTCGCTTTGGCTCTTGTTGCCGTTGCGCTGCCCGCGCCCGCTGCCGAGCCGGTCCAGCGCCATTACCTCTACGTCGCCGCTCCCGGCATTCGCAACGATCTCGCAGTCGGCGGGGCCGGCATCCTAGTCTTCGACATGGACAACGGCCACAAGTTCGTAAAGCGCATCGAAACCTCGGCCAGCAAGATCGAGAAGCCGGAGAACATCAAGGGCGTGTGCGCCTGCGCTGCCTCGCACCGGCTCTACTTCACCACGCTTACCAAGCTCTATTGCATTGACCTCCTCACCGAAAAGACGCTCTGGACGAAGGCGCTCCCGGGCGGCTGCGACCGCATGTCGATCACGCCCGATGGCAAGGCACTGTATGTGCCGTCGTTGGAAGGGCCACACTGGAACGTGGTCGATGGCGAATCGGGCGCAATCATCGCGAGGATCGAGCCGAAATCCGGCGCCCACAACACGGTCGTAAGCCTGGATGGCTCGCGCATGTACCTGGCCGGCCTGAAGTCGCCCATTCTCACGGTCGCCGATGCGAAGACGCACCAGGTCGTCGGCATGGTCGGGCCGTTCAGCGCCGCGATTCGACCGTTCACCGTCAACGCCGATCAATCGTTGTGCTTTGTCAACGTGAACGGCCTGCTCGGTTTCGAGATCGGCGACCTCAAATCCGGCAAGATGCTCTACCGGGTGGAGGTGCAAGGCTTCAAAACCGGTCCGGTGAAACGGCATGGCTGCCCCAGCCACGGCGTGGGCCTGACGCCGGATGAAAGCGAAATCTGGGTCTGCGACGCCTTCAACCAACACTTGCACGTCTTCGACGCAAACCAGATGCCGCCGAAGCAGATTGCCGGCATCCGGCTGCGCGAACAGCCCGGCTGGGTGACCTTCAGCCTCGACGGCAAATACGCCTACCCATCCACCGGTGAAGTGATTGACACGAAAGCAAAGATGATCCTCACCGCGCTACAAGACGAAAAGGGCCGCGAGGTCCACAGTGAAAAAATGGTCGAGATTGTAGTCGGCGAAGGTGTCGTCCGCACGGGCGACCAATTCGGCGTCGGGCGGAAGGGAAAGTAAGAATAATTGGAAACCACGAAATGAACGAAAGCCACGAAAGAGGCCTTTGATTTTTTCGTGTCATTCGTGTGTTTCGTGCTTTAAAGAACATGTCCTCACCAACAAAAAAAATCGTTCAAATGCTCGAAGCCGACCAGCCGCTGGACGTGCGCTGCGCCGCCGCGCTCGTGCTCGGCGAACTCAGCGGCCGCGATGCCGAGGTCAACAGAGCTCTGCTCGAGTGTCTCGATGATGAAAGTCCCGCGTTGCGCGTTCGGGCAATCGAAGCGGCCGGCAAGCTGCGCGTTGAAATCGCCCTGCCGAAGTTGATCGAGCGCATCAAGCACGGCGGCGAAGAAGCGGAGCTGGCCGCGAAGTCGGCCGCGCGCCTGGGAGCGAAGGGAACCAAAGCGTTGCAGGAGATGTTGCACAAAGTCGTGCCCGGCGTGCGGCGCTACATTGCCGCGGCCCTTACCGGCGGTTCCGGCACGGTCGATGTCTCGGTTCTCATCGACCGCGACCAGGGCATCGTCGAAGCCGCGGCCACGTCACTTTTGCAGCAGGTGCCGTCGCTCACCCCGAAACAGCGCAGCGAATTGACCGGCGACTTGCTGGAACTCGTCGGCAGGAAGAAAAGGAAGGTTCCGCTATTGCCCGTCAACGAAGTGGCCGTGGTCCGAGTGCTGGCTGCTCTCGAGGATGAGCGGGCGGCGCCGGTATTCTGGGAGCGAACGGTCCCACCGCATCCAGGCCCGGTTCGGGCAGCCGCGCTGCAAGCCCTGGGCAAGCTCGTCGAAGAACCGAGCAAAGAAGAATGGCGGCGTCTTTTCAAATGTGCCGGTGAAAGCGACTTCCGCCTGGTCGCGCCCGCGCTCATGATCCTGCAGCGCTTGCCGGTGCAGAAAAAGCTGCTCGACGACTGGCTCGAGCTACTGCGCGCTCCCGACGTGGCAGCCCGTAAGCTGGCGCTTGAGAAAACCGCCGGGTTCGACACCGCCGAACTTGCCGAAGTATTGCTTGAACAAATCAGCCACGTGGATCGGGAACTGCGCGAAGGCTCGCTGGCCCGGCTCACCAATCTGGACTATGGCCGCAAGGCGCTCACGAAGGCCTTGCTCAAGGAAGAATCGGTCGATCGCACCTGGATGCTTGCGCGCGCCCAGGGACCATTCGCCAAACAATATCCGAGCAAATGGCGTGACGAGGTTTTTTCGCACGTCTGCAAGTATCTGGAAGCGAACGACCGCCGGGCCGACCCGCTGCTCTTCCTGCTGCGCGAGGCCGAGCCGGCCGAGCTGCGCGACCGCCTGGAAGAGCGGGCCATCGCTTGGCGCCAGAAGAAGGAATACGCCAAGGCCTTGCAATACCTGAAGCTGCTGGCCCGCGACCCCGGCTGCGGCTTCGCTACCCGGCTCGAGCTTGCCACGGTCGGCTTGAAGTTGAGCAGCCACGAGCTGGCCCTGGAAGCCCGCAACAACGACCCCTGCCTGCACCAGTTCGCCATCCTTTGCCAGCAAGACGAAGAGGAACTGCTCAAGCAAATCGAAAAAATGAAATGGCTCGACCCGGAGGACCTGTATTACCTAGGCTTCCACTTCGCCGAATCCGGCGGCAAGCTCCAGGACTTCGGCGCCGGCGTGCTGCGCTCGCTTATAAAGCGCTCGCCGAAGACGAAGCTCGCCCAGGCGGCGAAGAGCAAGTTAAAGACGGCGGGCGTCCGGTAAATACTTGGCGAGCCGAGCCGCGTAAGCGGCTGGGTGGATCGCCCCCACCATCCGGTCGCTTACGCGGCTCGGCTCGCCCAGTTCGTATAATCCCAAAATGAATGACCTCAAACAAACCTCCGCCGTTACGCGCCGGCATCCAGGGCGACTTTTCCTCTTACTCGGCATGCTGTTGCCCTTCATCGGCATTGCGATCTACGTCTTCCAGGTGCAAGCGAAAATCCTGCGCACGCCGTGGTACATTCCAGTCATCGCCACGGTCGGTCTGGCGCTAATCATCTTGGCCCTGGTGCAATCGCGCTCGGTTATCCGTTGGCTGGCAGTAGTATTGTTTACCCTGTTTGCGGGGCTGCTTTGGGTCGTTTTCGGCGTGATGATGAATGTGCCGGAGTATACCGGCCCCGTGAAGGTCGAGCAGCCGTTTCCAAGCTTCAGCACCACGCTTGCAGACGGCTCCAAGTTCACGGAAGATAACCTGAAAGGCGATAAGAACACGGTCATGGTCTTCTTTCGTGGCCGGTGGTGACCGTACTGCGTGATCGAGCTAGGTGAGCTCGAAAAGAATTACGACGAATTCGCGAAACGCAACGCCCGTGTGGTCGTCGTCTCCGACGAGGGCCTGGAAGACGCGCAACAAACGCAGAAGGACTTCCCTCATCTGGTCGTCGTGGCCGATGCCGACAAAAAGCTCATTTCCGCGGTCGAGGTGCTGCACCCACACGGCGGTCAACATGGCAAAGACGTGGCCGCGCCCACGACCTTTGTCATCGACAAGCAGGGCATGGTAAAGGGACGATATCGGACCAAGCAAGTCATTGCCCGGCTCTCGGCAAAGGAAGTGCTGGACATGGTGGATGCAAGTTTGGGGAAGTGAATCAGGGCGAGCGTCGAGCCGTAAGGCCGGCGTGTGAGCCGCTTTCACATCGGCCTTATGGCTCGACGCTCGCCAAATCACTCATCCCGGTACGGCTTCCCCTGCTGATACATCTCGAGCCGGTTGCGCATTTCGTCGCGCTCTTCGTCGTCCAGGTCCGCGGCGGCCAGAAGCGCTTTTTGTTCCCAGTCGATGGCCTGTCGGAACTGGCCGCTCTCGGCATAGGCGGCGGCCAGCGTGTCGAGGTACACGGCATCCTTGTACTTGGACAACCGGCAGGCCGCAGTGGCGTGCTCGATGGCACTGCTGCCGCTGCGCAGCTCCGCGTTGGGGCAAGTGGCAAGGACCCAGGCCAGCGAATACTGCGAATCGGCATCCTCCGGATCGAGGCGGACAGCCGACTTGTAGTCGGCAATCGCTTTCGCGAATTCCTTCTTCTCCGTGTAAGCCGAGGCTCGGGTGGCAAATGCATCCGCCAATTTGGGATTCAGTCGGATCGCCTTCGTGCAGTCCTCGATGGCGTGATCGTAGTCTTTCTTTTGCCCATACAACCAGCCACGTAAGGTGTATGCATTTTCGTGATTCTGATCGAGTTCCAGGGCCTTGTCCGCGTCGGCCATCGCTTTTTCGTCCTCTTCTTTGTTGGCGTAAGCGGAAGCGCGTAAGTAGTACGCTTCAGCATGGCGGCCGTCGCGCTTGATGACCTGGCTGAACAGCACGATAGCGCGATCGAAATCCTCCTTATGCAGCGCAGTAAGCCCCTCCTCTAACGCCGGGTCCAGCTTGTCCGCTTTCTTCGCCGGCTTCGCCCGGCTGGCTGCATTGCGAACGCTGG
>DATGHS010000106.1:0-11832 GCA_035307785.1 Gemmataceae bacterium | reverse complement strand
CCGCTTCGATCATGGCTTCGCGCGTCATCGGGATTTCGAGCGCGATGGCTCGGGCCGAGTCATAGAGCCGGTCGATGTGTTCGCGATGCCGAAAGACCTTGCCGCTGTAAACGCGGATACCTTCGAACACCCCGTCGCCGTAGAGAAAACCGTGATCGTAAACGCTGACTTTCGCTTCGGATTTGTCGACGATCTTGCCGTTAATGTACACGCTGGCCATGGGGAGACTCTGTGTGTGTCAATCAGTCACGGTTAAATTCTGCCTACCTTTTCTTCCAAATTGTCTCGGGGAAAATGACTGTCACCGTTACATATTGCGAGTCGTCATATTTTCGAATCTCGATAGTAGGCCGGTAACCGTATCTGAGGTCAAATTCTTTGCGGTATCTCATCCAAAGTTTCAACTCCGTAAGCTGGAGTTCTTTCTTTGTGGGCAAATACTGTCCCGGATAGAGTTGAAGTGCTTCGAGTATATCGCCGTCAGGAGTCCGTTCGTTCCCAATAACGCAAATATCTCCAACGCAATAAACCTTGTTCGTCCTAGCTTGTTGTTGGTAGTTGGGGGTTGGCCCTTGAGCAAGCAGTAGACACGATGCTATTATCAGCGCATTCATGGAATTATTCCCGGGCGCTCGGATTCAATTCACTGCGGCACGGTTGCAAGCGGCTTCACCGACTCAGTCGCGTGGGTATCCGTCTCCACGCGGCCGCTGACCATGCGGACAACACGGTCGGTGCTGGCGGCCATTTCCTGATTGTGCGTCACCATGATGATAGTCAGCCCGTCGCGGTGGTTCAAGTCGCGGAGGATGCCGAGGATTTCGTGTCCTGTTTCGGCATCGAGGTTTCCGGTGGGCTCGTCGGCCAGTAAGACGCGCGGCTGGCAGATCAGGGCCCGAGCGATAGCGGTGCGCTGCATCTCGCCGCCGGAAAGCTCGCGCGGCCGGTGCTTGAGCCGGTGACCCAGGCCGAAACGCTCCAAGAGCTCCACCGCGCGCTTGCGATACGTTTTCCGTTCGCCCAACCAGCGCCAGGCTGAGGCATGAACCATGGTCGGCACCAACACGTTCTCCAGCATGCTGAGTTCGGGCAGCAGGTGGTAGAACTGAAAGATAAAGCCGAACGTCTGGCTGCGCAACTGGTCGCGCTCGCGCTGAGGCAGATTGTCGATGCGCTGGCCGTGCAAATAGATTTCGCCCGCGTCGGGGTGGTCGAGCGTGCCGAGCAGGTGCAGCAGCGTGCTCTTGCCGGAGCCGGAAGCCCCAACGATGCTCAGGAACTCCCCGTCCATCACCTCCAGGCTCAGGCCGTGGAGGACCTGCACCTGGTTGGCGTTTCGGCGAAAGGTCTTTTGCAGATTGCAGGCGACAAGCATGAGGTAAACTCCTAAAAACCTAACCCCCCGGCCCCCTTCCCTAAAGGGAAGGGGGAGAACTCAGTTCTCCCTTCCCTTGAGGGAAGGGGGCTAAGGGGTTAAGTTGTTCTCGTCATTCATATCGCAACGCACTCACTGGTTGAAGCCGGGCGGCTCGCCAGGCCGGGAGGATGCTGAAGAACACGGCTATCAAGACCGCTCCGACGTTGATCCAAAAGATGTTGGCCGGCTGCACGTCGGTCGGAATCTTGTCAAAATAATACACGCTTTTGGAAAAGACTTCGTGACCCGTCATGCGCGAGATGAAGTCTTCAATCTCGTTGATGTATCTTGTGAACAGCAGGCCGCCCATCGTACCGAGGATCGACCCCACCACGCCCAGCAGCAGGCCATACCAGAGGAAGATCGACATCACGCCGCGATGCGACGCGCCGAGCGATTTCAGAATCCCAATGTCGCGGGTTTTTTCGGTCACGATCATGGAAAAGATCGCCAGGATGCCGAAGCCGGCCACACCGATGATCATGAACAACAGCACATTCAATATGCCGCGTTCAATCGCAATCGCCGACAGCAATGCGCCTTGTTTGTCTTCCCAGGTGGCCACGTGATACGTGTGTTGCGGGAACAACTTTTGCAATTCCGCCTTCACGAACGGAGCCGATTTGTAGTCCTTCAAGCGAATTTGCAAGGAATTGACTCGGCCGTCCATCGTGCGCAAGTGCTGCAAATAATCGAGCGGCACATAGACGTAGGTCGAGTCGTATTCGCTCATCTCCGATTTGGCATAGTCGGTCACCACAAAATGCCCTGAAACCGGCAATACTTCGCCGTGCTCATTCGGCGTGCCGACCGTGTAAAGCGTCACGTCGTCGCCGGGCTTGAGAAGGCAGATGTCCTGGGCCGGCCCTCCATTCGGCGGATCGTAGCGGTAGAAAGCAATGGCATGCCCCACAATGATGGCGTGCGGCTGAAAGGGCGTGCTCGGCGGCTTCTCGATGGGCGGTAGGTCTTTGGGCGCTTGCTGGAATTTGGCCTCGAGCGGCGCCAGCGGCGGTGGTTCTTCGCCCTGCGCTTTCTTCGCCTCAGGCTTGTTCGGCTGCATCCAAAGGGGATCATCGGGCACGGGCGGATGCATGAGATTGAACCAACGCATCGCTTCAGGATCGATTTCGAAATTCGGATTCTTCCGGCGCTTCGGATCGACAATGTAATCGGTGATGCCGCCCAGCTCTTTCTGATAGTTCATGTCGATGCCGACGAGCACCACCCGGCGGGTAATGTTCTTGTCATTAAAGCGGAATTGCATGATGGCGAAGATCTCGACGGTGGGCGACATGGCGTAGACGTGCGGGCCGGCCGGCGATTCCTTGATCCGCTTCATCATCTCTTCCGACGACATCGGGAAACCGTCGATCGGGTCCATCGACTCGACCACCATGTCGGAAAGCAGGCCGTGTAGCCGGTCTTTCAGCTTCGTGCTGAAGCCGTTCATCACGCTGTTGACCGTGATCAGCGTACCCACGCCCAGCGTCACGCTGATGATGCAGATGAAGGCCAGGTAGCGCGAGCAGAGATAGCGCCAGCAGAGGAGAAGCTTATACATCCATGTCCTCTCTTATCAAAGCCCACGGACGGAAGTCCGTGGGCTTTATTTCTTCGCTTCCGGGCGAAGTAACGGGAACAAAATCACGTCGCCGATTATCGGCGTATCGGTCAACAGCATGCAGAGCCGGTCGATGCCGATGCCCAGCCCGCCGGCCGGCGGCATCCCATGGCGCAAAGCTCGAACAAAGTCGTCGTCCATCTTCGCCATCGATTCTTCTTCCGGCAGGCCGGCCAGTTGTTGCCGGAAGGTCGCTTCCTGCGTGATCGGGTCGTTCAACTCGGTGTAGGCATTTGCCAGTTCCATGCCGTGGATGTACAGCTCGAAGCGCTCCGCCAGGGCCGGGTTCCCTATCTTCCGCTTCGTCAACGGGCAAAGCGCGGCGGGGTAGTCGTACACGAACACCGGACCGGTCAGCTTGTCCTCCACACAATGCTCAAACAAATGATGCACCAACACGTCGTGATGCTTTCCCGCGACCGGAATCTGGTTCGCCGTCGCCGCGTTCCGCACGCCGGCCTCATCATCCATGCCCACGCCCACATGTTGCTGGAACAACTCGCCGTAAGTCTTGCGTTGCCAAGGCGGCGTGAAGTCGATCTCCTTCTCGCCAAACTTTCGCTGCCGCCCGCTGCCCAGGGCATCCACACAGGCCACGATCACGCCTTCGGTCAGGTCCATCATGCTGCGGTAGTCGCTGTAGGCCTGGTACAACTCCAGCATCGTGAATTCCGGGTTGTGCTTGCGGTCGATGCCCTCGTTGCGAAACACCCGGCCAATTTCGTACACCCGCTCCATGCCGCCCACCAGGAGCCGCTTCAAATGTAACTCCAAGGCGATGCGTAAATAAAGCTCAATGTCGAGGGCATTATGGTGGGTAATGAAGGGCCGGGCTGCGGCGCCGCCGGCAATCGATTGCAACACCGGCGTCTCGACTTCGTAAAAGCCCTGGCCATCGAGATAGTTCCTGATCGTGCGAATGATCTTCACCCGTTGCTTGGCCCGTTCCAGCGTCTCGGGGTGATAGATCAGGTCGAGGTAGCGTAGTCGTTGCCGCAGTTCAACATCTTGCAAGCCCTTGTGTTTGTCCGGGTGCGGCTCCAACGACTTGCCAAGGAAGGTCAAGTTCTCGGCAAAGACGGTCAACTCGCCGGTCTTGGTTGGGCCGAAACTTCCATCCACTCCCAGCAGGTCGCCGAGGTCGAGGCATTGCGCCAGCTTCCAGTTCAAGTCGCCGACCTGCTTCTTGCCAACCGCAATCTGCACCTGGCCCGTCTGGTCCCACAACTGCAAAAAATGCAGATTGCCCTGACCGCGGCGCAGGCGAATCCGCCCTGCCACGCGAACCTTCGGCTGCTTTTCCTTATCGTCCGTAACCGGCAGGCCGCGAACCTGGCCAATGGGGATAACACCGTCGAAACGGCCGCCCCAGGGGTCGAGGCCCAACGCCTCGATCTGCCGCAACTTTTCCAGCCGGCTAGCTTCCAAATCGTCGGGTGCATTCGCCACGGTGCTTCAGCCTTGCTAAGCGAGATTCGCAAAAGGTGCAGATTTCCAAGGTGCGGGAAGATTGTAACTTCCGCGCAGATTGTGTCAACGCTGAGTTTGGGTGCCCCCAGGGACTTCCGTCCCTGGGCTTTAAATGAGCAAAGCCCAGGGACGGAAGTCCCTGGGCACTCGTCCCCTACTTCCCCACCGGTTTCAACTCGATCTTGCGGAACAAGATTTCGGCCCCCTCCGATTGAAAGAGAAGCTTCCCCTTGCGCGGGTTCACATTCGTCACTTTGTTCACCAGCGTGCCGTTAAGGACATTGGTGATCGTGTCGCCGGCACAGATGCATTCGATCATGTTCCACTCGCCGGCTGGTTTCTCCACGTCGTTCTTGCCCCGGAATCCGAGCGCGTCCTTCCAATTCGGATCGTGGGCGAGCCAGTTGACCATGCCGCCGTTGAATTCGTGCAGTTCGGCCTTGGGATCGTAGTACCACTTGTTGCCTTCCTTGCGGGCCGTGGCCGTGAATTTGAGGCCCTTCTCTTTGCCACCCACCTGGATGAGATCGCCCGTGGCTCCTTCCATGACCTGGTGCTCGATCCCGGCCAGCCAGAGGCCGCCGACCGCCCCGTCAGGCCCGCTACAATGAACGAAGACGCCGCTATCGCGACCCTTGGTTTCGCGCGGCGCAAAGGTCTTGGTTCCCCACTTGAATTCGACCACGAGGTGGAAGTTCTCATATTCCTTTTCGGTGGCGAAGAAGCCGAAGACTTCGCCGGAGACGCGAATGGCCGGCTTGCCTTCTTCTTCGACCACCGTAAAGACCTTGAGCGGATCGTTGTTCTTGCCGAGCGGCTCCTTTTTGCCTTGCTGCGGACCGAGGTAGGTGTAGAAGTTGGCCAGGTCTTTGCCGTTGAAGAGGACGATCGGCGCGTCTTTCGGCGACAACACCGGGGCATCGTCGGCCATTACTGTGGAGCCGACCAGCGCTAACGCCAATGCGGAGAGGAGCCAGCGGAGCATGAGGTAGTTCCTTTCTGGATGCGCGAAATTCGGGGAAACACTTGGGAATTGTATAAATTGATGGGGAATCTGCATTTCGGGACGGGCATAGGGATGGAACGTAGAACGGAATTTATTCCGTTCGAGTCAACTTGGAACGGAATAAATTCCGTTCTACGTTTGAAGGTTGTGGAAGTTGAGATTCAGCATTTCCGTTACCGATGGCACTGCCCGACTCGGCCGGCTCGATACGCCACATGGCGTCGTAGAAACTCCGGTCTTCATGCCGGTCGGCACTCGGGCTACGGTGAAGGGCATCACGCCGGACCAGCTTGCCGCGGCCGGCGCGACGATGATACTCGGCAATACTTATCACCTGGCACTGCGGCCCGGCGATGAGATCATTGCCGAACTGGGCGGGCTACATCGCTTCATGGGCTGGAACGGCCCGATTCTGACCGACTCCGGCGGCTTCCAGGTCTTCAGCCTCACCGACCTGCGCAAAATCACCGACGATGGGGCCGTTTTTCGCTCACACATCGACGGCCAAATTTTCGAATTGACACCGGCCAAGGCCATGGCGATCCAAGAAAACCTAGGTTCCGACATCGCCATGTGTCTAGATGAATGCCCCGGCAGCGATGCGACACCGGAAAAAGTGACCGACGCGGTTCGCCGCTCGATCCTGTGGGCCAAAATTTGCCGCGACAGCCATCGGCGCGATGATCAGGCCGTGTTCGCCATTGTGCAGGGGGGCCTGGACTTGCGGTTGCGGCAGGAATGTGCGGAAGCCATGGCGCAGCTGGACTTCCCAGGGTACGCGCTGGGCGGCTTCAGTGTCGGCGAGTCGCCGGAACAGATGCACGCGCTGTTGCCGGCCTGTGCCTCGTTCCTGCCAACCGAAAAACCGCGTTACCTGATGGGCGTGGGCCGGCCGGAAGACATCCTCGCGGCCGTCGCCGCCGGCATCGACATGTTCGATTGCGTCTTGCCCACCCGCAACGGCCGCAACGCTTCGGCCTTCACTCGCACTGGTTCACTGCGCCTGCGCAACGCGTGCCACCGGCGAGATTCGCGGCCGCTCGAGTCCGATTGTGGTTGTTACACGTGTGCTCATTTTAGCCGGGCGTACTTGCATCATTTGTTCCAGGTGGACGAAATGCTCGGCCCGACGCTGTTGTCCATCCACAATGTGGCGTTTTACACGCGGCTCATGCGCGAGATTCGCGACGCGATTCGGGAGGGGCGATTTGCAGAATACCGGGTTAGCCGCGCGGCGCAGCGCAGCGCAGCCGAGCGCGGCAGCGTAGACGCGCTCGGCTCCGAAGACTCCGCCTCGCGGCTAACCGAAACCTAACCCGTCTTGCCCCGTTCTCGTAGAATCCTTAGGATGGATGGTTTGAAACGATTATATCGAATATTCCGGTCGTAAGGGGTCGGACCGGGAAAGGTTTACGCTAATGTGGTCGCTCTTGTTGTTGCTGGCCCAGGCGCAGGATGGCGGGCAGTCCGCGCCCGCGGGCGGGGGCAGTGTGTCGCCGTTCGGCTCGCCGCTCATGCTGCTGCTCATCGGGGCCGCCTTCTTCTTTATCCTGATTCTCCCCATGCGGCGACAAAGGAAGCAGCAAGAGCAGCTTCTGTCCGGCGTGAAGAAGAACGACCGGATCATCACCAGCGGCGGCGTCATCGGGGTGGTCGTTGATGTCCCCGACAAGAAAGATGACGACATCAAGGAAGATGAACTCGTGATTCAAAGCTCAAACTCGCGATTAAGAATTCTGAAAACCAGTATCGCCCGGGTAATCCCGGCTCAAACCGGCGCCCCGGCAACCACAACAACGGAAAAGAAATAGTTCTATGGCCGCTCGCGGCTTCGCGCTCGGAGTGAATGAAGAAAATGCCCGCTATTTGGGCGCGAGCGTAAAGCCGCAAGCGGCAAATCGATGATTCCCAATTCGCCGCTCGTGTCGCTAGGACGAGACCGGGCGGCGCGGCTTTTTGTCCTTTGGAAGTGAGCGCGTTTCCCCATGTCGCAATCGATCGTCTTCTACCTTTGGATCGCCCTTGCCATCGTCACCGCGGCGGCGGTGGTTTACGGCTTCATGCGAAACGTTGGAAACTTGTACTGGAAGGTGTTCATTTGCGTCTTGCCGGTGCTCGTCTCCGGCATCGTCGTCGGCTCGGCGGCGGCCAAATACCGGGCCGGCGAAGGCGGTTTCAAGCTCGGCGTCGACCTCGTCGGCGGCACGATTCTGGTGTACGAGATCGATCCCGACAAGAAGCCCAAGGATTTCAAGCCGGAACAGCTGGCGGCGGCCCTGAAGCGGCGCATTGACCCGGCCGACCTTTACAACGTCACCATCCGGCCGGTCGGCGACACGCGCGTGGAAATCATCCTGCCCACCGGCGGCGCCTACCAGTCGCAGGTGGCCGAAAACGCCTGGAAAGAGGTCGTGTCCAAGGTCAAAGAGAAATTCAAAAATCAACTTCCGCAGGAAGCAGCTCTCGATGCACCGCGGGGCGACACCGCGGGGCTGGTTCGGCAGACGTCGAGCTTGATTGAGAAAAATCAATGGGACAAATTGTTGGCGGCCCTGCCCGGTAAGTTTCCGAAGCTGAAAGAAAAGGAAAAAGAAATCAACCTCGCCGCAATTCCGGTCGGCCATACCGATGAGTTGCTGGCCAAGGTCAAAGACCCGGCCGGTGCCCCCGAAGCCGATGTCAAGAGTTTCATTAATTCGACCTATCAACCCACCAAGATTGACGAGATCAATAACTACGTTGCGGAGATTTACACGCCAAGTTTGCAGCGCAAGGACGTGAGCGGCGAAGAAGTGCAGCGCATCAAAGACAAGATTGCCGTTGTGGGCAGCCTGGAATTCCGGATTCTTGCGAATCAGCTCGATGATAAAGAAGTTTTGGATGCTGAGGAGAAATACTTTGCCGACGCGGCCACTAGTGCCGACATCAAGCGCGAACTGGACAAGGCCGCCAAGAACGGCGAGCCGCCGCCTGTGCCGAAGAATCCTGATGGCGATAAAGACTGGAAGCTCGGCCCGAATGTCGGTCGCGAGCAAACACGCGCCAATTACGCCTGGGTAGAGGTCGGTCGCCAGGAGCGCTGGCTGCTCGGCCTTGACAACGCTTCGGAAACCGGCGCAACCTCCAAATCGGCCAACGAAGAGGAGGAAAAGAAGCGGCAACACCTCTGGCCGCAAGCCGCTATGTCCCGCGAACAGGGCAAGCCTTTAGTTTTGTACACCTATGGTCAGACCATGCTGTACAGCCGCAAGTGCGAGAACATTAACCTCAGCCCCGAAGAACGAACCAACAAGAAATACGAGTACTTTCTGCTCACGCGCTTGCCGGAGCGCGACGAAAGCACTGGTGAAGTTTTGGCCGTTACCGGCCAGGATTTGACGGATGCAAGAGAGGAACCAGATCAGACTTCGGGCAAGCTCGAGGTTGGATTCCGGTTCAACAGTCACGGCGCCTATCGGATGGGCAAGCTAACGGGGCAGAACACGCCCGGCTCGGAAGACAACAAATTCCCGCGCCACATGGCGATCATTCTCGATGGGCAGATTGTCTCGGCCCCGACGATTCAGAGTGCAATCCACGACGCGGGCCGCATTACGGGTGAGTTCAGCAAGCGCGAAATCGACACACTGGTCGGCGTGCTTCGGGCTGGCGCCTTGCCGGCCACGTTGAAGCCCGAACCGGTAAGCGAACGCACCATGGGCGCCACGCTGGGCGAAGACACGATCAAAAAAGGCTTGTGGGCCATCTTTTACGCATTCCTGGCCGTGCTCATTTTCATGCTGTTATATTACCGCTTTGCCGGCTTCGTGGCGTGCATCGCCCTACTGGCGAATTTGCTCCTTACCGTGGCTTTCATGGTGTTCGTCAACGCGACGTTCACGTTGCCCGGCCTCGCCGGCCTCGTGCTAACGCTCGGTATGGCCGTGGACGCCAACGTGCTGATCTACGAACGGCTTCGCGAGGAACGGGACAAGGGCGCGAATATCCTCCTGGCCCTGCGCAACGGCTATGATCGTGCGTTGCCGACGATTATCGACACGCATCTAACCAGTATCTTCACTGCTATCGTGCTGTACGTGGTGGGCAATGACCAGTTGAAGGGCTTTGGCGTCAGCCTCACCGTGGGCCTTGCCATCAGCCTCTTCACCTCGCTGTTCGTGACCCGGACCATATTCAACTTGTGGACGCGCTTCGATTTGCTCAAGAAGCTCAGCATGGTTCGCTTCCTCACGCGGCCCAGCATCGACTTCATGAAGATCCGCTACTACTGGTTCACCGCCACGATTGTCCTCACGGTTGTCGGCCTGGCTGTGTTCCTGTGGCGCGGCGAAGGCAGCCTCGATATCGACTTCGTCGGCGGCACCGCGTACGGCGGTCAGCTCACCGAGGCCAGAGCGCTGAGCAATTCCAGTTCTTCGAGTGGTCCGCTCGGCCTTCGGCAGTTGCTTGACACGGACCGGCAAAAGCAGTTGCTGAAAGTCACCGACGTCAAGCAGGTAGGCGACGATCAATATCGCTACCAAATCACGTATGCCGGGGAAACCAGCCCGACCACGGTGACATTCCGCAACATTCCGCCGGGGGCGACTCCGAAAGAGCGTGCGGACAATGTTGCCGCGCGGGCCAGTGTTTTGCCGGACGTGAAGGTTACGCAAATCATCCCGCTTGATGAACCGAGCGAGGGTGGCCGCAGCAAGCACTTCGACATTCGCACTACCGAGCGCGAGCCCGAATTGGTGCAAGTGGTGATCGACCGGCTGCTGAGCAAGGAAGAAAACGGCAAGCTCGTACCGCTCCAACAAAGCGCGAAGCTGGACCAATTCTCGCCGCCGACGGAAGGCCGGTCGAAACTGAAGTTCAGCGCGCCGGCCTCGCGCGGCTACCTGAAAACGCTCATTGCACGCCAGTTGAAGGACATGGGCATCGGCGAAATGGCATTCAACGTCAACGGCCTCGGCACGGCGAAAGCCGAACTCTACGACGAAATGTTAGTTGAGTTTGGTTCCGACAAAATGGCGTCGCTGGCGGCCGAGAACTTGAAATCGATCCTCGACCAATCGGCCGCCAAGATGCCGGCGCCGGTGGCGAAATCCGAGTTCCGTTACGACGAAACGCGCGGCGCGCAGATCGTGGAGTTGACCTTTGCGCAGCCGATCACCAAAGACGAGTTGAAGAAAGCCGTGGACGCCGACGTTGCTGCCGCGCTGGGCAAGCAAGGAATAAGCCTCGACGTCACGCCCATGGATGACATCGTCAACGGCAAGAACGCAGTGTTCACGGTTGCGCCCGCCGCGAATGACGTGAAGACGCAAGACGCTCTCGGCGAAAACGTCCTGGCCCGCGTGTTGAAGCAGGTACAGGATGAATTCGCGCGCCGGCCTCAGCCGGAACGCCTCGAAAACTTCGACGCTCAGCTAGCAAAGGAAACGCAGCGCAAGGCCATGTATGCGATCATCGCTAGCTGGCTGGCGATTCTCGCTTACCTCTGGTTCCGCTTCGGCAGTTGGACTTTCGGCGCGGCGACGGTGCTCTGCCTGATGCACGACCTGTTCTTCACGCTCGGCATCATCGCCTTCTGCCATTACCTGGTGATCTGGGCGCCCGGTTTCGCCGGCTTGCTTGGGCTGGAAGACTTCAAGATCGATCTGACGGCCATCGCTGCCCTGCTCACGCTGGTCGGTTACTCCGTGAGCGATACGATCGTCGTCTTCGACCGCATTCGGGAAGTGCGGGGCAAGAATCCGCTGCTGACGGCCCAGACGATCAACGACAGCGTCAACCAGACGTTGAGCCGAACGCTGTTGTCCTCGACAACGGTGTTCCTGGTTGTCTTTGTATTGTATGTAGCGGGTGGTGAAGGCGTGCACCTGTTCGCCTTTGTGATGGTGATTGGCGTGATCGTGGGCACGTATAGCTCGATCTACATCGCCAGCCCGCTGCTGCTGATCTTCGGCGAAGGCGCTCCGCCGAAGAAGGTGGTGGCCGCTCCGAAGACGCCGGCCCCGACGGGCGCAGCGGTGTAATAAACCCGAATTTCGAAATGCGAAATTCGAAACAAGTCCGAAATTCGAAATCCGAATGACCGGAACTATTCGGTTTGGGATTTCGGATTATTGATTTGTTTCGAATTTGGTGCTTCGGATTTCGAATTTGAGAGGGCTCATTTCTTAAACGGAATCACCGTATTGTCCGGAATCTCCGCGCTGCGCGGCACGCAGATGATCCCCTCGCGAATGTGATATATTCCGGGGTGATCTTCGTTTGAAATATTCGACAAGTTTTCGATCCGCACGTTTTTGCCGATCCGGCAATCCT
>DATGHS010000105.1:0-18932 GCA_035307785.1 Gemmataceae bacterium | reverse complement strand
CCAGACGCAGCGCTTCGCGCAGCTGTTCGAGAGCGGCCTGGCTTTCGCCAAGCTTCCAAAGCTTGTCCGCATATTGGCCACGATTGGCAGCATCAAGCGGTGTGCGCGCGACGGCCTGTTGCAATAGCGCGCAGGCCTCTTCGAGGTGGTTGCCGCGCTCCAGCGCTTCGGCCAATTCTCGCGTGGCCGGGCCCCAGCCGGGGCTAATCTTAAGCGCTTGCCGCAACATCTCGATTTGGCCATCAATGTCACCGCGAGCATTGCAGGTATCGGCGCGGTCGAGCCACAGACGCGGCAGCATGGGAAAGCGCTCGGTGGCTTGCTCCGCCAGAGTGCGTGCCTCGTCAAAACGCTCCATTGCGAGGAGCTGTTGAATCATGGCCGACCAGGTTTGCCAAAGGTCCGGCCGCTGATCCAGCATTTCTTGCAGCGCGGCATGGATCTGCTCCGGCTCGAGCGTGTGTACGGCGTGGCCGTGAAAGGCGAGTATGCCGTCGCCATAGTGCGGCTGCTTGGCCAATTGCTCTTCCACGAAGCGCAATTCATCTTGCCGCTCGGGTCGGCCGGGACAAAGTAATAACAGTTCCGAGATCGCAAGTTCGTTATCCACATTCAGCCGAATGGCAGCGCGGTACGATTCTCGCGCTTTCTCGTTCTCGCCGGCGAGGCTCTCGACTCGCCCGCGTACGCAGTAATACGAAGGTGACGGGGGCTCGAGCCGGGCAGCAACTTCCAGTTCTGCCTTCGCATCGGGAAAACGCTTGAGATCGGCCAAATGCAAGGCCATCTCGCGGTGCGCCCATGCATCGGCCGGGTGCGCTTCCATGAGTTGTCGGACAACGGGTTCGACGGCTCCGGGCCCTTCACCGCGCAGCCATTCGATGCGCAACTGCAGCATCCCATAATGTCGCGGATTGCGCTCCGTGAGTCTTTGCAGGTAATCCAGCGCCGCGGCGCGACTCTCGATTTCTGCCAGCCGCATCGCGATATTGCGATGTGCATCCATGGCTAACGGTTCGGCTTCGGCCACCTGCCGCCAGTAGTTGAGCGCGTCTTGTAAGTTCCCCTGCAAACCCTCGAGGTTCGCGGCGGCGCGTAGCCAGGCCGTGGGCCGAGTCTTGTCGCGCGCGGCTTTCAATAAACTTGCTGCTGTCTTGGTTTCCCCAAACGACGCCCGCATTTCGGCCACGAAGAGCAGCAAATCGCCATCGGTTTTTCGCCGAGCCAAGGCACGATCCAAGACGGCAAAAGCTTCATCCGTCTGATCCAGATCGCTCAGCGCGTTGAATAAAATGCGGGCCGGCTGGCTGGATTTGTCGCCAAAGCGGCGGACGCGATCTTCCAGGAATTGAAGCGCTTCTTCCGTGTGGTTGATAGCGCGCGCGGAGCGGAAGTAGGTTCGCGCTAATGGTTCCGATTGATCATCCAAGCAGGCGGCAAAACGGTACAGCGGCAAGGCTTCTTCCTGTCGTTGCTCGTCCCACAACAAATTCGCCAGAAAATAATAGGGATAGGCCGTGAGCGGCCGTTGCTGCATCACACGGTGCAACAATCGCTCCACCGTGTGACGTTCGCGGGCGTCGGGCAACAATTCCTGGGCATATTGCTGAGCGAAGATCGGGTCGGCATTCGGCTGCCGGCTCAAGCGTTGCAGCAGAGCAAGCCGTTCTTCGCGGCGATCGAGATCGCGCAGGCAACCGATGCGCCAAAGCTCGAAAGTCGCATCATCGTGGAATCGCTCGAGCAATTGATCCAAGGCAGCCAGTTGCTCGCCATTATGACCATCGTACCGCGCCAGCGTGTAGCGCGCGTACAGAGTCAGCCGATTGCCGGGCGCTTGAGTTTGCAGTTCGGCCAATGCTCGAAGTGCCCGGTTTCGATCCTGCTTCTCCATCGCCTGGTGCAGTTCGTAAAGGAGGTCGTACAGCCCGGCATCGGGCAGGTCAATTCCTCGCAAGCGGACTGCCTCTTCGGGCGGCAGCATGATGAGACCGCGCGGGCCCAAGGAGCGAAATCGCTCTAATAGCGGTTCGAGCATCATCTCGCCCAAATGGCGCTCGGTGGGATCGCGGAAGAGCAAAATGCCCTTATGCTGGTCATAGCCGGCAATCGCCTGAAGCTGTGTGTAGGTGGCTTCCACCATGCTCAGGGCCACCGGAATACCTGCGTCCACCAAAGCATATAAACTGGCCGGCGTGGCCGTGAATTCGCGCACCAACCAACTATCCTGATCCGACCAGCGCCGCTCCAAGTATTCGCCCGGGGCATCCTGCCGAAAGATTTCGTCATTGGGTAAGGGTTCGTTCGGCCGCCAGGCGCGTCGCAAGATTGCGAGCGCCGCCGGAATGTAGGTGGGCAAGGGCCGGGGCAGTCGGTCCACATTGGGAAGGATTACACGCTTGGCCCCTGGGTTGGCCTGTGCAAGTTTCTCGGCGACGGTCTGATGAAAGCCTTCACCGGCGTTCTGGGCGTAGCTCCGCGCGCTCTCCATCTCGCCCAGGTCGTAAGCGATGTCGGAGCGGCGGGCGGACAACCATTGCTGCACTTCGGTTTCCATGAGCGGCGAAAGCTCGGCAAAGCGCTCATAGCTCTTGCGTGCGTCGGCATGCATGCCGAGGTCATCCTCGAGCGCAGCTAATTGCGAAAGCACGGCGGCGCATTCGATGCGCGCCGCCGCGGCTTGCAACAGATTCATCGCTTCTACATCGCGATCCATAAGCAGCAACAAGTGAGCGGCTGCTTGTACCGCCGGTCGGAAGAAGGGACGCAATTCCATCGCCTCGCGGGAGATCGCGAGCGCCTCGTCGAGGCGATCTTCGAATTCGAGGCAGGCGGCTTGCTCTACGCGAATCCAAGGCCGGCTCGGCGCTAACTCGAGCGCCTGTTGTATCCAGCGCTCGCCTTGCTCGAAGTCACGCAGCCGAGATGCAATAAAACCATGCAAGCTGAATAGATCGGCCCGCAATTCGGGGGCAGCATCGACGGTGGCACTGTGCTCCCGGCGCAGGAAATTCCAAGATTCGAGGAGGCTGTATTTTTCGAGGTAATAGCGGGCATGGTAATAAATCGCCTCCGGGTGCGTGGGTTGGCCGCGATAGGCCTTGAGCATGAGCCAGCGCGATAGCCGCGGCGCTCCAAGTTGCCGTGTGAGCCGGCCCGCCAGCAAGCGCGCCGCCGTGCCGTCCCATTCCTTCAGCGGTGCCAGCGCACTCGCCTGGTGGTAGGCCTGCAAGTACAACCCCTGGCTGTACAGTTCCAAAATGCGGGCAAGATCAGCGGCGGCAATTTCCATGTATGTCGATTAGGGCTTACTGCGGTAGATAAGCGATTGACGCAAGATCTGGCTGCGCGCTATTTCGTTTCTCCACTGGTTTCGGCAATGTCGGCGAGCGGGCCCACCAGGGTCAAAATGGAACCGAGCTGGTTCAGGCGCATGCCGAAACGATCCAGAAACTCCCCGAGCGCGAATTCATTACCGATGGCATCATCGCCTTCGTCTTGAATTCGGTCAGTGAGGTCCGCAATGAGCGTGATGTAAGCGCGCTCCAGTTGCGGCAATACTCGTTTGCAAGCCGAGGGCAAGTTCGCGAAATCATTCTGCCAGCGCGACAAAACCGCACGCCAGCGCTGGCCGGAATCATGCGCGGCTGCGTTGTTTCGCAGCAAGGCAACTTGTTCGCGCTGAGCATCCAGGAGCTGCCGGAGCAGGTCGGTGATTTCGTGGCCTGGCAATATGGTTGAATCCAGTCCCGCCGGCGCCGCCGAGACCGCCGACACATCAAACTGAAAATGCATGATCGCCTCGCGACGTTTTTTTTTTCCAAACGCCTTGTTCTGCATGGATGTCATTATACGATACGTCTTGGCGCGGCAGTAGCCAGTGGCCAGCCGGGAGTCAGGAGTCAGGAATCAGGGATCAACTGGCTTGAAACGTTGCCTGGTCATTGACCACGGACTCCCGATTGCTGAATCCTGACTCGTGATTCCTGACCTCTGAAAAAGGAAGCCGCCCGCTTGGGGGAAGCGGGCGGCGATGGGGATCTTGATTTGCTAGGGAGGTGTGCAAGGGAAGAGGAGTCTAACTTCTGTCGGCCCCATGTGGGGGAACACAGTATTCCAACAAGCTGATCCGCGAATTGGGGGAACTCGGCGGATCAAAGAAGGAATCGCAATCTTGCCAGCACATTGGGGGAAACGTGACTGGCGGGCTTTTCCTCCGGGATATTGTTGGCTGCCGTCAGAACGGGAAAAAAGAAAAGCAAGGGCGATGCCAAAGCAACCTACGAAACCTGACTAGCGGCACTAAGCCTCGAATTCGACAAGACTTGCGTCTACGGTTTTTTGAAAAACTGTGTTCCCCCGGACCAGCGGCGATTGTAATTCTTTCCGCTCGTACAAGAAAAAATGTCCGCACCGACTTTGTAATAGAAGTTTTTGCCGATCATTTCTCCAAGTCCGGCGGTCGAATGCCTAACTCGGAGAGAGTGCGCAGATCGCGGAATTCAACACCAACCACATGATCCATGTTGACCACGAGCATCGTGAACTCTACGCGATCTTCTCCCGTGCTTTGCCGGACGACGTGTTTCCGCACCGCAACCAGCGCGGCTTGTTCGGGCAGCAATCGCACGGCATCAACCACAACCCGCCCGGTAATCAAGCGTGGCGCATACGACTTTTGTCCGCCCTGAATGATGCTGTCGTTGCCGACCGCTTCCACCGAAGCATCCGCATTCACGATAAGCGTGCATGGTCCGCTCCAACGACCGCCGCTCCCAAACATCGTAGCCAGCAATCCCGCATTCATTGGCAGTCTCCGATTACGATGGAACTTGACTCGTTAAGCAACACTGAAGCATAGCACGCTTCCGACTCGCGAGACGGGTAAGCCAATTACAGAATTGTATAATAACCGCTCAAGGAATTAGGTGACCAGCGTTGGCGTCATCAATCGGCCGACGACCAGCTTGGTACATTATCGATGGGCTTATTTCATGGACTGGGCCAACTTCAGAGCCGAGTTTCCCGTTACTCGGCAGTGGGCATTTCTGGACCATGCTGCCGTCGCGCCGTTGCCGGCTCCTGCAGCGAAGGCGATTTGCGAGTATGCCGAGAGCTTGGCGAATCATGGCATCGCCGCAATTTCGCACTGGACGCACCGAGTTCGCGATGTCCGCGCGCTGGCGGCCCGACTGGTGAACGCCGCGCCGGAAGAGATCGCGTTTATCAAGAATACCAGCGAGGGCGTGGGCTTCGTGGCTGACGGCTTTCACTGGCATCCGGGCGACAACATTGTGCTGGCGGCGGAGGAATACCCGGCCAACCAGTATCCCTGGCTGAACCAGGCCTATCGCGGCGTGGGAGTGCGCTCAGTGGCCAGCCGCGGCAGCCGCATTCATATCGACGATCTTCGCGCGGCGATGGACGCGCGCACCCGCATTGTGAGTCTGAGCTTCGTGGAATTCGCGAGCGGTTTTCGCAATGATTTGAACGCGATTGGGAGTATGTGCCGGGAGCGCGGCATCTTATTCTTGGTGGATGCCATACAAGGGCTTGGCGTTTATCCGCTCGATGTTCGGCAGACACCGGTCGATTTTCTCGCTGCCGATAGCCACAAATGGTTGCTGGGTCCGGAAGGCCAAGGTATTTTTTGGATTCGCCGTGAACTAATAGACCGGCTGCACTGTATCGGCGTGGGTTGGAACAGTGTGCAGGATCCAATGAATTTCGGTAAGATTGATTTTCGCCTCAAGCCGGGGGCCGACCGCTGGGAAGGCGGCGCCCTCAATGTGGCCGGGATTGCGGGCATGGGCGCCAGTCTCGAATTGCTGTTGAACACCCGCATCGTACAGATCGAGAAGCGCGTGGAAGAACTGACCGATTACTTGTGTGAGCAAGCGCCGCGGGTCGGGCTGGAAGTCTTCAGTAGCCGGTTACCCGGCGAAAAATCAGGCATCGTTTCGCTTCGAACCGGAGAACGCGATCCGCTGGCTCTGGTGAAGCATTGCCGGCAAGCTGGGGTGATTGTCAACCAGCGGCTTGGCAGGCTGCGGGTGAGCCCGCATGCGTACAACAACCAGCAAGATATCGATCGGTTACTCGACGCTCTGCGCAGCTGAACTCATTGCCCATGCCGTCTTATCGACTTCTAAAATGGAATGAGCCGCCGCCGGAAAGCTGTCGGGGCGGAGCGATCACCGTCGGTAATTTCGACGGCGTTCACCTCGGCCACGCGAAACTGACCGGTGTGCTGCGCGAGCAGGCGCGCCTGATCGGCGGCCCCGCGCTGGTGCTGTCATTTGATCCGCACCCGCTGCAGCTTCTGGCGCCAGAGCGGTTTCAGCCAGTGCTGACCGCGCCCGACGAGCGAGCCGCGTTGCTTAAAGAAAAAGGCGCGGATGAAGTGGTTCTGCTCCGCACCACGCCGGAATTGCTGCAACTTTCGCCGGATGACTTCGTCCGTAGGATTCTGCACTCTAGTTTCCGTGCGAAGTGCGTGGTGGAGGGGTTCAATTTTCGCTATGGCCGTGACCGCGCGGGCGACATTGAGCAATTGCGCGGCCAGTGCAACTTGCTCGGAATGACGTTTGTTCCCGTTCCGGCTTTCAAGATGGATGGCAGCCCGGTTTCGAGTAGCCGCGTGCGCCGCGAGTTGTTGGCCGGCAACGTTTGCGAAGCAGCTCGCCTGCTGGCTCGCAACTATTCGATTACGGGCGTCGTGGGAATGGGACAGCGCCGCGGCATGAAGCTTGGCTTCCCCACCGCGAATTTGCACGAGCTGCAGACCTTGCTCCCGGCCGAAGGCGTGTATGCGGTGCGGGTCGAGGGCGAAGGTCGATCATGGCTCGGAGCCGCGAACATCGGGCCGAATCCCACGTTTGGCGAAAACGCTCGCAAAGTCGAAGTGCATCTGCTCGATTTCAATGGCGACCTCTATGGCCGAAGGTTGCGAGTAGAATTCGTCGAGCGCATTCGCGATACGAAACTGTTTGCCAACGTGGATGAACTGGTAAAGCAATTGCGCTTGGACGTGGAAACTGTTCGAGCATTGAGCCGCTGAGAAGGTCAAGCTGGAATTGCAATGAACGAATCTGACGTCAAATCACGCGTTGAAGCGGTGCTCAAAGCGGAAGTCGCCCCGGCCCTGCAACTAGACGGTGCCGGCCTTGAAGTGTTGGACGTAACCGATGGCGTTGTCCGCCTGCGGCTTAACGGCGTGTGTGCCGGCTGTCCCGGCACCGTCATGAGGCTCATTCTCGGGCTGGAGCAGGAATTGCGGGCGCGCGTGCCGGAAATCGAATACCTGGAAGCCGTGCCGTGAAGCTGAAATTCGGTTACAACACGAACGGCTTCGCCCATCACCGGCTATCGGATGCGCTCGCCATTCTCGGCCAGCTCGGCTACCAAAGCGTTGGTCTGACGCTCGACCACTGTCATCTCGATCCATTCTCGAAAAACCTGAACGACGAATTGCGCGCGGTGCGAAAGCAAATGGATCGCTTCCATCTGGATGGTGTAGTCGAAACCGGCGCGCGCTTTTTGCTCGATCCGATGCGCAAGCATCAGCCCACGCTCTTGAGTGGCACTCGCCGGCTGCGCGCTATTCGTATCGATTTCTTGAAACGATCCATCGACATTGCTCGGAGACTGAAGTTAAACACGCTGAGCCTATGGTCCGGCACGCCGGAGGAGCCGTCCTCGTTTGAACGGCTGATCGGGCGACTGGTGAGCGGCTGCCGCGAATTAAGCGAATATGCCGCGGAGCGCTATGTCCGCCTCGCCTTTGAGCCTGAGCCGGGCATGTTCATCGACACGGTAGATAAGTTCGCCTACTTATACGAGCGCGTCGATTGCCCCAATCTGGGACTTACTGTCGATATCGGTCATTTACATTGCATGAACGAGACGCCAATTGAACGATACCTGCGCTTTTGGAAGGACATCATTTGGAATGTTCACATTGAAGACATGAAGCGCGGCATCCACGATCACATGATGTTCGGCGAAGGCGAGATCGATTTTGCGCCAGTACTGGAAACGCTGGAACAGATTGGCTACCACGGCGGCGTGTACGTGGAACTCAGCCGGCATAGTTATAACGCGGTGGAGACTGCAAAAAAGGCGCTGGCGTTTTTGCAGGGGCAGAGCAAGGCAAAGGTGAATCTCAAGGAACGGCGCCGCGCGGAAAAAATGCTTGGTGGGGAAGAGATTCCGTCTTGAGAGAGCGCCCAGGGACTTCCGTCCCTGGGCTTTCGGCCTATTTTTTCGGCGCGCCGCTAATAGGTTGACTGCCGAAGACGACTCGGTAATCCTTCGTGAGCCAGCGCACGATCAGTTCACGATCCAGATCGCTCATGTTCGATAATTTCTTGGCTTCTTCCGGCAAGTCTTTTGTCTCCAGCTTGAATTGCTCTCTGGTCAAATCAGCGGTCTGGCTCTCCAGATCCCGAAACGCCGTCATGCGGTTCTTGTCGAAGTAGCGCAGATGCGGGGCCATGATCATGTTCTGAACCCAGATGGCGTCGCCGTAGCCGGTGAGATCGGGCCCTTCGCCGCCTTCATCGGAGTCCAGCATTTTGTGGCACTTCGAGCAATTCTGGTTGAAGGCAACCTGTCCCTTGGTGAACACCGCCTTTCGCTCCGGTTCTTTGGGTGCTTCGCGTGGGTGCAAGCTGAGGAACTCGGCGATCAGATCGAGATCGTCCAGCTTGGCATTTTTCTGCTTGAGTTCTTGCATCTTGCCTTTGCCTTTGAGTTCCTTCAAGTGGCCGAAGAAACGGTCATCGTCGGGGTCTTTCAGAAAGGCTTTGATCGATTCCTTGCTGCCGAAGTCGGTAAGATCGCTGGCCGTCGGCTTTGGCTTCTCGGCGCCGGGTTCGTACTGGACTCCATCATGTGAGTGGCAGGTAGCGCACCTCTTTTTGAAGAGATCAGGGCCTTGAGTAAGCGGATCATTGCGCAACAGGTAGCGCGGCCCTGCTTCCGGAATGCCGTCATGGGCCAATTGGACGGAGCGCTGAGCAAGCTTGTCGGCCGCTTCCATTTGCTTGTGGAATTGTTCCGCCTTATCCGTTTTGCCATGATCCTCGGCGTAGGCCAGGTAGGTGAGGACGCCCGCACCGATGAGCAAGCTGCTTACCACCGCGATGGCGAAGTAACGAGCAATGGTTCGCATGCGGCCGTAGCCCAAGAGCGGCAGCAGCGCGAGCAGGATCAAAACGCCGTTCGGAATGATCACACTGCCAATAAGTTCCTTTTCGCCGGGGAAGTACTTCAGGAATTGGAACAAAAACAGGAAGTACCATTCTGGCCGGGCGGGGTACGGTCGATCCGGATCGGCCGGTGAATCGAGATTGGCGCCGCGACCATCCTGGCCGGCATGCGCGATGCGCTCATACATGCTGCGCTGGGCCGGCTTCCCCTCGGCATCGGTGACTTCGATTTTGTTGCCCCAACCGTAGACGACGAGGCCGAGCATCACGCCGAAGATGAGGAGGCTCACCACCATGTCGCGGAACGCCTGGTCAGGCCAGAACCAACCAGCTTTCGGGTCATTCATGGCCGGCTCCGGCTCGCCCGGATAGCCCATATGGCCCATATCGTTAGGGTGGGTCGTAACGCCATGGCGGCGGAACAGCATGATGTGCGCGATCATCAGCACGATTACGATTCCGGGCAGGATGGCGACGTGCAGGCCAAAGAAGCGCGTGAGCGTGTGGTTTCCGTATGTCGGCCCGCCCACGATGATGCGCTGCAATGTCGTGCCGATGCCGGGAATCTGACCCGCGATGTTGGTCGCCACCTGGGTGGCCCAATAGCCCTTCTGGTCCCACGGCAGCAAATAGCCGGTCAAGCTTAGCCCTAGCACCGCGCCGAGCAGGCCGAGCCCAAGCCACCAGTTCATTTCACGCGGCCGCAGGTGAGCGCCGGCAATCACCACCTGGAGCATGTGGACGCCTAGCAGCACCACCATCGTCTGCGAGCCGAAGTGATGCAGGCCGCGAATCAGCCAGCCGAAGTCCATTTCATATTGGATGAAATACACACTCGACCAGGCCGTGCTGTCGCTGGGGCTGTAGGCCGTCATTAGCAGCACGCCGGTAATGACCTGAAGCGTGAAGACGAACACGAGCGCACTGCCCCAGACGTAGCGCCATTTCGCGCCGCCGGGTATATGCTCGAGCAACATCAGGTTGATGAGTTTGCTGAAACCGCTGCGGTGTTCAAACCAAGCACGAAAGGGTCGGATCATGAGTGAAATTAGGAATTCGGAATTCGGAATTCGGAATCCATTCAGAATGCATCCAGTTTATTCCGCATTCCGCATTCCGCATTCCGCATTCCTGCGGTTACGTTTTTTCTACTTTCGTCGTCAATCCTTGCACAAAGTTCTGGTACTTCACCTGCACGAGGTTCTCGTTCGGGTCGGCCGGATCGGCGACTAGTTGCATGGGCAGGGAATCCATGTCCCGTGGGGCGGGGTTTGTAGCGCCGTTAGGAAGACTTGGCAGCTTTTTGCATTGAATATCAAAGGAGCCGTTATGGCACGGACATTGGAAAAACCCTGGCTGCGAATCGCTGCCCGCAATGAAATTGATGGGGCAGCCCAAATGTGGACAAATGACCGTATAGGCATCAACTTTTCTTTCATCGCGGCGAATCAACCACACGCGGCCAACTACATCGTTCGGGTGCAGGGTCCAGGCATCGCGGCGGACTGTCCGGATAATCGCCTGAAACGGCTCGTCGATCTTCAATTGGTTCAGCCGGGCGACGGTGCGAAAGTCGCTGGGCGGCGTGGGCCGGTTGCGCGGGTCGATCAGAAATAGAGCCGCCGGCGCGCCGATCGTGGCCGCAAATGCGGCCCCAAGCCCATGAGTGAGCCATTTGAGAAACGTGCGTCGTTCCATGGTTTAGTCAATCCAGATGCGAATGCGGGGTGGGCATAGCTTTTATCTTACCGAGCGATTTCAACTAGACAAGAATAGGAGTACTGAAGCTTTTAGCGCGATGTAGCCCAGGCTTTCGAGCCCGACCACCCAGCCGAACTACCACGCCGTCGGGCCGAACCACTATGGGGGCGCGCCGCGTTTCAGATTCACGGAAACTGGCAATAACCCGGTGAAATTCGGCGTTTTGCGCGAAACATGGCGCGGTTTGTCTGGACTAATGTACAAAGGTATCGTATGGTTGTTGGGGACCCGTTTACGCTGCATCTACTTGTGACAGCTATGGGGTTAGGGCCTTCCCCACCGCATCCATTACTTGCTGGCGCGCTACTGTCATTGGACCAGGAACCGTCGCACCGGCCGCGCGAACATGGCCGCCGCCGCCAAACGTCTCCGCCAACTTCGAGGCGTCCACTTTTTCCCTCGAACGGAAGCTGACCTTAATGCGGCCGTCCAGTTGCTCGATCAGCAGAACGCCAAGTTCCACATCGGTAATGGCCCGTGTCAGTTGCACAAAATCTTCGGTGTCCGGCGGACGTGAGCCAGTTTCAGGGTAATCTTTCAGGTAAATCTCAGATATGGCGGCTTGGCCATTGAAAAGCAGGGTCAACCGGTCCAACATTCGCCCTTGTAGGCGCATCCGGCCCAAGGTGTTGCGCTCGTAGAGTTGCTCGTAGATTTTCACCGGCTCGGCCCCAAGAGCGGTCAGCCGTTCGGCCAGAGCAAACGTGCGCGGACCGGTGGAACTATGATGAAACCACCCGGTGTCCATCGCCAGCGCGATGAAAAGCATGGTAGCCGCGTTGGCCGATGGTGTTTTGCCCAAGGCTTGAAAGGCATCCCAGACCAGCCGGCCGGTCGCTTCAGCGGTGTCGTCCACCAGTCGAACTGCGGCCACGTCATCCTGAGTTCGATGGTGGTCGATCACCATCTTCGGTACTTGCGTCTGCTGCAACGGCGCACCGCAGTCACCCAGCTGGTTCCAGGTGCCGGTGTCAAGAACGATTATTGCTTCGGCCGTGCGAAAGCAATCGCTTTGCCCGGAGTAGCGTTCAATTCGATTACCGGGGTCCATGAAGACGTAGCGATCGGGCATGCGGCTGCCGATCACGACGCGCACTGTCGTACCACATTGTTCCAGTGCATCGGCCATGGCCAATTGCGAACCCAGCGCATCGCCATCCGGGCGAATGTGCGTCAGAAGCAGAAAGCGCTGATGGCTGCGCACAAGATCGACAAACGGCGTCCAGTCGAGCGTCATAAAGGATTTTCCCCTGGCAATGCGGAATATGCCATCTTAGGGCGCGCGTTTGAATTCCGCTAGCGGCGTTCCTCGTTGTTCGCGCCCATATTGTCGCAGCATCCGCACGCCACACCAGAGCCAGAGGCCCATCAGGGCAAAGGTGTCCCAAGCTGGGCCATAGCCACTGGTCGTTAGCGAAAGCTGTTTCGGCCGAAATTCGGTTTTGCCATTCGTTACGACAAAACTGGTTTGGCCGTCAACATTCGTGGTCTTTGCTTGCAGCGGCAGGCGGCCTGCCTCGAAGGTCGCCTTTACGTCTAGCCAGGGAAATAAATGCTGAATGATGATCAGTAACAGCACGAAGTAAAGCAAAAAGGAATTGGCTACCCAGGTGCGCCGTGCGGCATTCGGTGAATCGGTCAGCTCGGGATGCGTTTTCGCCATGCGCGGACCAAAATAGTCGGTGCTAAAAGCATCAAGCGGCAGCGCTTCGCCAGACCGCTGGAAAGTCGCCAGCAGGGGCTCGACGAAGCGCTTTGGTTCGGACAGAAGCACGAATACGGCGAGGGACGACAGCAAGACGTCGTAGTACATGAAATGGAAGCACGACATCCAGGCGCCAAGCAAGAGAAACGCGGTTGCGGCACGAGTGTCCGTCCGCAACTGCCGGTGGCACAACAGGCTGATCCGCAGCGTGACTTCCACGACGAAAACCCAAAGGCACCAGCCGGCGAGTTGAATATACCAATGATCGCGAGTATATTCGTCCTCGTCGAAATTGACGAGAAAACGGCGGGGAATGCCCAGCAGATCGCGGCTCAGGAAAATCCAGTTTTGGTCGAACTCGAAAAGCAAGGTCGCCGCCTTGCCGACTTTGAGCCAGTCGAGCCAGGAATGGACCCCTACAAATGGCACGGTTGCCAAGGCGATACATACTCCGGTGGCGGCCATCGCAATGCAGGTGCGCCAACGCCAAGAGAAAAGCGGGACGAGAAAGAACGCCGCGGCCCAAGTCGGCTTGAAGACCATCAATCCCCAGACAACGCCTCCCCAGTACTGATAGCCACGCGAAATCAGCAGCCAGCCCCAAATCACGACGGCCAGCGAAAGAGGCGCATTTTGCCCAAGATGCAGAGCTCCGCGCAGCCCTGGATACAACAAGAGGATCGCTGTTGCTACGGGCCACCAAATTCTCCGATGTGTCAGAAAACTGACGCCGAGTCCGCAAAAGAAAGTGACGCCCAGCAACAGCCATTGCATGGTAAAATACGCCCATTGCGGATGGTCGCTGGTCGCGAGCAGGGCAAAAAGGAATGCCTGGGTCGGCGGGTAGAGCGGCCCGCCGACCCGTTTTTGACTCACCTCATCGATACGTTGCGACGTCCAAGGGCCGGGAAGTTGTTGGTCGCGAACCTCGCCGCCCCCGATAGCCGTCCAATTCTCATCACTTGCCGCAATCACGATTGCGGCGGCTTGGAACGGATCGGTGGCGGCCAACGGAAGGGTGGTCGAGGCTCTGGTCCGGTTAATGCGCACGCTCGCATCGTGAGCTTGCGGTGTGGTCGCTTCATCCATGAACCAGTTGAGAAGATTCTCGGCGTCGTGGCCATCGGCGGCGGGTGCTTCATTTTCCCTGGGATACGCCTGCAGCGCAACTTCGTATTGCCGGTTGCGATTATATAGTTCGTGGCCGTAGCCGCGGGTAAGCATGCGGCCCATGAGCCACTGGCCGCCGAAGTCGATGGAGGTATGCCCGTCGTTGCTATCGGGGCGCTGTTTGGCCGGATCCGGATCTTTGTTGTTCCAGATGGTGCGCGCGAAATACATTTCGCCCGCGGCTAACCCAAGCAGGAATAACCAGGAGAAGGCGTACCGCGTCCAACGATGCGTGAAGAAGTGCCAAAGAAGCCAGAACCAATGCATAGCGGCGCATTCACGAAAAAAGCCAACGCGTCAAGAGATGGTTGTATGACCTTAGTCGAACAAGTCCGCCGCTTGTTGGAGCGGTTGCAAGTGCCGCCATCGGGGTGCGTGATTGCCGTATCAGGCGGCGCGGATAGCGTGGCCTTGCTTCGCGCCATGATCGGATTGCGCGAACGGGACGAAAATGGGCTCCTGGTTATCGCCCATTTAAACCACCGTTTGCGCGGCGACGAGAGCGACGCCGACGAGCAATTCGTCCGTGATCTACACCACCAACTGCTGCAAGCCGGCGCGACGAATTTGCAGTATTGCACCAAGAGCGTGGATGTGGCAGCGCGGAGCGGCGAATCGGGTGAGAATCTAGAAGCCGTCGCGCGGAAGGAACGCTACGATTGGCTCGCAGAAGTCGCGACGCAGTTTGGCCTGCCCCGAGTTGTAACCGGTCACACGGCGGATGATCAGGCGGAAACGGTGCTGCTCCGGTTGCTGCGAGGCACGGGCTTGCAGGGCCTTCGCGGCATCGCGCCGCGGCGAATCCTGACTGACGGCATTGAAGTAGTGCGTCCACTTCTTATGTGCACGCGCGCGAAAGTGCTGGAGTTCTTGCACGCCGAGGGACAGTCATTTCGCGAGGACCGCTCGAATGCCGATCCGCGCTTCATGCGAAACAAAATTCGTGGTCAATTGTTGCCGCTCTTGGCGGATGAGTATAACCCCGCCATCGCTTCCTTGCTTGGCCGGCTCGCTGAGCAGGCCGGCGAAGTCTTCAGTTATGTGGAGGGACAGGCAAAAGACTTGCTCGAGCAATGCGAGTTGCCGCCGGTTGGAGAAATGCGAATTCTGAACCGAGTTCGTTTGTCGCAGGCGCCACGCTATTTGGTTTGCGAGGCGGTCCGCTTGATGTGGCGCAAAGCCGGCTGGTCGTTCGACGGCATGCGCTTCAGCGATTGGGATCGCGTTGCCGGCGTTGTGTTTGGGGAAATCCCTGCCGTTGATTTGCCAGGAAATATCCACGTGCGCGCCAAAGAGCGCGTCACTCAATTCTCGCCGCATGTAAAAGGCGAGCGGGGCCAGTAATGGCCCCGGTGTTTTATTTGGATTCATTAACGGGGGCCATTATTAGCCACGCTCGCCCGGAAGGATGTCACTACTTTCCTTGCGCGGCCTTCAGCTTCTTGCGAATCTCTTCCATGCGCTTGTGGTCGCGCTTGGTATCCGGATCGGTATCCAGCGCTTTCTTCCACGTGGCTATGGCCTGGTCCTTTTCGCCCAGCGCCATGTGTACGTCGGCCAAGTGATCGAGAATTTCCACGTGCTGGCCGTCTTTCTCCTTCGTTGCTTCGAGCAGATATTTCTTGGCTTCGGCGTATTGCTTCTTCTTGAAAAGCACCCATCCCAGACTATCGATGTAAGCGGCGTTGTCTTTATCCTCATCCGGCGTAAAATCCGCCGCATTCTCCTTACGCTGTTTGCGGTCTTCTTCGATGGCCTTTCGAATCATCTTCTCTGCTTCATCCAGGTTTTTGTTATGGTCCGCCCATACGAATCCCAGGTCATTGTTGTACGTGGCATTGTCTGGATGTTTCTTTAACAGGGCTTGCAGTTGCTCGGCGCATTTGTCCACGTCATTCATCTCGATGTAGACACCGCTCAACAAGTAGCGCATACGGTCAATTTCACTTTCCTTTTCCTCAGGCTTCAATAGTTCGCTTTTTTCCAGCTTGGTCAATACATCGGTGAATGCTTCCGCTGCTTCTTTATAGCGGCCCGCTTCCTGGAGCACGCCTCCTTTGACCTCGCCAAAATACCAATTGAGAATTTCATTATCGTTTGACAGAATCTTGTCCGTCATCTTCAGCGCTTCGTCAATTTTTCCCTGCTTGGCGGTTATCAGAATTAATCGCTTCTGAACGTCGAGGATCTGAAATTGTTTGACGCGCTCATCGCCGTCGATTTCCAGCATTTTAAGGCACAGCTTCTCGGCTTCGTCGTATTTCTTTTGTTGCAGCAAGACGGAGAGCTGTCCGTTGAAGGACTGCTCTAATTTGTTTGCACTCTTCAGCTTGGTCGCTTCGTCACTGCAAACTTGGAAGAGGTCAGCGGCAATGTCCAAATCCTTCAACTGGAGTGCCGCCAGCCCCAAAATGTACGCGGCGTTGTAATGGATTTTGTCCTTCTTTTCCTTCGCCCATTCATCGGCGACCTTGAGCATTTTCTTGGTGCCAGCACTGTCCTTGACTAGCTCTTTGAATTGAGCCTGCATCGCCTCGTTTCCGGTGACGGAATTGAGCTTCAGGATGCGCTTGTGAATTGCGTCGTCATCATCAGCGGCCAATGTCCGGTCGCTGAATATTGCGAAAGCCAACAACGCGGCTCCTACCGCAAGAGCTATACGAATAAGCTTACTTTCCTTCATAACCGTGTCTCCCGTTAAAGTCTGTGCCGTGCGAGTTCTTTGCACCATTTGCCCATCTTATCTTTTCGACGTGGAAAACGCTATCCAGGATTGCCGGTGCGGAGGGCAAAATGTCGGCCAGCTGACGGTCGGGTCGTCGCGCGCCATTTTCGCCTCAGAAACGGCACAAGTGACCAGAAATTATGCTAACTTTCAAGTAATCCTGTTTCTGCCAACATGGCGGGACCGGGATGTCCTTGGATTCGACGATGGAACCATGAAGGGACTAACTTGAAGAGCGCACCACGATTACAGGGCGGATACGAACCGTTTCCCGGGTACCGGCTGAAACAGCTGGTAGGGCAGGGCGGTTTTGCGGAAGTCTGGGAAGCCACGACGCCCGACGACGGGCCGTCCGTTGCACTTAAGTTTATGCACGTGACCGACGGCATCAACGCTGGCATTGAAATCCGCGCTATCCAGTCGATGCAGCGATTGTATCATCCCAATCTATTGCACATTCATCAGGTGTGGTCTTTGCCGAGTCACGTGGTGATCAGCATGGATCTGGCAGACGGTAGTTTGCAAGACATGTTGTTCGCGTGTCTGGACGAGTACGGCACTCCATTGCCCGCAGTTGAAACGTGTCAGTACCTGGTCCAAGCAGCCGAGGCGATCGATTTCCTAAATACCCACCAACATTACCACGATGGCAAGCGTGTAGGGTTTCAACACGGCGACATCAAACCCAGCAACTTGCTGGTCTTTGGCGACACCGTGAAGCTCGCGGACTTTGGCCTGGCAATCCCGATGACCCAGGCCCGTTCGCAACGGTCGCCGAAGGGCACGACCCAGTTCGCGGCGGCCGAGGTCTTCCAGGATTGGGTGACCGATCAGTCGGATCAGTACTCACTGGCCATCAGTTATTGTCTGCTGCGTGGCGGGCGCGTGCCATTCATTGATTCACCGCGCACGTTCCAAACGCCATACACACGACCTGCTCCGGACCTTACGATGCTCTCCGAGAATGAGCGGCCAGTAATCGCTCGCGCGCTTTCTCCCTCACCAATCGATCGCTGGCCGACCTGCCGGGCCATGATCGAAGCGCTTGCGGAAGTTCATCAAGCGCCGATGTCGGAACTCATCTCCGCGCGCTGATCTCGCCATCGCAGCGAGGAAACCACCTTGGAATTGCCCCTCTTCAAGCTGGCCATGATCTCGCCGGGCAGGCAATTCGCCTTTCGGCGAACCGCGGTGCTGCATGTACTCGTGCTCACTGGCCTCGGCTGGATCTTCCATCATCTTCCGCCAAGCTATCTACCTTTTTTGGGAGACGCGCTACTGGTGCTCGGGATCATTGAAGGGGCTGCCCTTATTGGCTGGCGGTTGGCACAATTGCCGAAAAGTCAGGCGCTGGAATTCCTGCTGGTTAGCCCAGTCTCTCCGTGGCGTGTATTCGTAGCCGAAGCGATGGCTGGAATGGGCCGGCTTGCTTTGGTCATTCTCTGCGGGTTACCGGTGCTTTTCGTGCTCACATTTGCCGGCCAGCTGGAGTGGTCCGATATTCCATTACTTACGGCGATCCCGTTCCTTTGGGGCACCATCGCGGGCCTGGGGTTGACAGTTTGGGCTTACGAGCGACTCGAAATTCGCCGCTGGGGCGAACGCGTTGGGCTGGGGCTGATCATTCTCTACCTCGTGGTGGGGGTGTTAGCCGCCGAGCGACTCAAGAATTGGCTCGGCCATTTGCCCGCGGAAGTCGGGCAAGTGATCTATTCCTTGATTCTTCTGTTTATGCAATACAACCCGTTTGGCGTGAGCGAGTATTGGCTGTCGAACGATCGCGAGATGGACTTCGCCTGGCAACGAATCGAAGCCCTATTTGCGATTTCCGGTGTCGTTGTTTTGGCTTTGCTCGTGCGCGCGGCATGCCGGCTCAAAGGACACTTCCACGACCGGCATTACAAGCCGGCGATCGACCGCAATCGACGCAATATCGGCGGCATCGGCGAGCGACCATTGTCTTGGTGGGCGGTACGGCGGGTGTTGGAGTATTCCGGAAGAATGAACATCTGGCTGGCTGGCGGCTTCGGACTCATTTACGCTGTTTATATTCTGGCAGGCGACGCCTGGCCCGTGTGGTTGGGCCGGATGGTTTTTCAGATATTCGAGCGACTGGGCGGGGTCCCGGTGCTGAGCACGGGCTTGATTGTGCTGGCGGCAGTGCCTGCGGCGTTTCAATATGGTTTGTGGGATGCCAGCACGCAGGATCGGTGCAAGCGATTAGAATTGCTGCTGCTCACGGAATTGGATGGCGCTGACTATTGGTTGGCCGCGGCGGCCGCTGCCTGGCGGCGCGGCCGGGGGTATTTTCTCGTCGCGGTCGTGCTCTTGCTGGCGCTCGGCATTTCCGGCCGGGCGA
>DATGHS010000104.1:0-15409 GCA_035307785.1 Gemmataceae bacterium | reverse complement strand
AGAAGCAAAGGCGCTCCTGGCCTGGATCGACCAGGGCTGCCCCAAGGGCGATGAGAAAGACATGCCGCGGCCGAAAGTGTTTGCCGAAGGCTGGAAGATTGGCAAGCCGGACATTGTCTTGACCATGCCGAAGGCATTCGACGTGCCGGCCGAGAGCCCGAAAGGCGGCATTCCGTACAAGCACTTCGTTCTGGAAACGAATTTCAAAGAAGACATGTGGGTGGAGATGGCCGAGGCCAAAGCGGGCGCGCCGGAAGTCGTCCATCACATCATTGCTTATGTGATCCCCCCTGTGGGTTCCGTGGAGCGCTTGCCCCCCGGCCCACCCCTGCTGGCCCCCTGGCTTCCCATACCGAACAAGGAGAAGGCCACGGTCCTGTGCGGCACTGCCCCGGGCGACATGCCGTTGATGCTTCCGCCTGGCCTGGCCCGCAAGATACCGGCCGGCTCGCGCGTTCTGTTGCAAATGCACTACACGCCGAACGGCAAAGCCCAAAGCGATGCCTCTTCCATCGGCCTGGTCTTTGCCAAAAAGCCGCCGGAATACCGGGTCCTGTCGCTGCCCGTTTTTGGCTTCCCCCTCGCCATTCCAGCCGGTAATGCAGATTTCCGAGTTGACTCGTTCGGCCCGAAGAGCATCGAAGACCCCAATGACAAAGCGGGCTTCGATGAAGACGCTCGGCTTATCGGCTTCATGCCGCACATGCATCTGCGCGGCAAGGACTTCTACATTGAAGCCATTCGTCCCGATGGCAAGAAGGAGCCGCTGTTGTCGGTGCCGCGCTTCAACTTCAACTGGCAAAACATTTACCGCCTGGCCGAACCGCTGGATTTGCCGAAAGGCTCCAAGATCCACTGTGTGGCCCACTTCGACAATTCGGCTAACAATCCGAACAACCCCGACCCCACGAAGACCGTGTACTGGGGCGATCAGACCTGGCAGGAAATGATGATCGGCTGGACGGATGTGGCATTCAAGGTGAAGAAGTAAGAGGAATTTGAACAGAAGGAAACGAAGCAAACGAAGATCAAAAATGAAAGCCACAATGAGTGGCAATTCTTCAATTAACTCTTCGTTTCCTTCGTTTCCTTCTGTTCAAATTCTTTGGGAGTCCCGTATGCTTACTCGCCGCGAATTCGTGCGTGCCGGCGCTGCCGGTACTGCGCTGCTGCTAGCCAACGCGAAGCAACATGCCAAAGAGGAAGCGAAGCTGCCGCAACGGCCGCTTGGCAAGACCGGCGTAAACGTTCCCATCCTCGGCCTCGGCACCGTGGCGCTCGGCAATTTGCCGAATGAGAAAGACGCCATCGCCTTGCTGAATAAGGCCATCGATCTCGGCATTACCTACATCGACACCGCCCCGCCCAAGACGCGGCAAGCCATCATGACCGGCTACTCCAGGGCGCACAAATACGTCAGCGGCGTACTGAAGGAGCGCCGCAAGGAATTGTTCCTCGTCACCAAATGCCTGGAGTCCGAGGGCAGCAAGACGCTCGACCTCGTGCAAAGCAACCTGAAGGAACTCGGCGTCGAGCAGGTCGACCTGCTCTACACGCACTCCATTGGCCACGCCATGTACGACTTCAACGAACTGGTCGGCGACAACGGCCCCATGGCCAGCCTGGAGAAAGCCAAGAAAGACGGCCTGTGCCGCTTTGTAGGCATCACTGGCCACAACCGCCCCGAGAAGTTCGCCCAGGTAATCCAGAAGCGCGACATCGACGTGATGATGAACGCGCTTTCCATAGTTGACCGCCACACCTACGCGTTCGAGGACATTGTGTGGCCTATCGCGCGGAGGAAACAAATCGGACTCGTCGCCATGAAGGTGTTCGGTGGAGGCATCACATCGTGCAAGATGCCGGAGGATTTGCGGCAGCCGTCTCTCCGTTACGCGCTCAGCGTTCCCGGCATTTCCCTGGCCGTGATCGGCATGGGGAGCATCAAGGAGCTTGAACAGAACATCCAGTGGGTCAAGGACTTCAAGCCGATGACGGCAGAGGAAGCAAACGAGCTAAAGAAGCGGACCGTCGAGGTTGCGAAGTCGTGGGGTGCCCACCTCGACAAGCTCGATTCGAAGGGAGAAAAGAGCCGCCCGCTCATCAACACGTAGGGCGGCAGCAACGAGGATTTTGGATCGGGCCGGAGCGGAGAAACTCCGGCTCTTTTTGTTTCAGGAACGGTCAAATCAACTTCCGAACGAGTTTCCATTTTTTCCACGGCGTTCCAAGGTTTTCGGCGAATTCTCTACAAATTCTCTACAAGTACCGCATCCGGGATCGCCGCCGCAAGCCTTGTGCCCTAGGGGCTCGGCGCGGCCTGCTGATCGTAATGGTCGATGTATCTTTGCAGAGACCGAGTTAGTGAAGGCACATGCCGGTCGGCCTGCCGCAAACTCTCGCCATGCGCGTATTTCCACAACTCATTCTCAAGCCAAATCCGGTAAATAAACGCCTCAAAGGAGGGGGCGACAAACCAGGCCGTGGTGGGCGTCGCGGGTTCGATCGAGCTACCGCCCGTGTCGAACGCTTCGGGTTCAGGCCGCCGGGCGATGATACAATGTGCGCCGGCCGGGTGGACGTACAGGTCCCACAAAAGGCTGTACTGGGAGTCAATGAGAAACGTAGCGTAGATCCCGCCAGCATCGTCTACGCGGGAATGCGGATTGCAAAAGCTTAAGCCACTGGGATAGTCGACAGCGAACGTCAATTCGTCGGCTAGCATAAATCGGCGGAACACGTCTGGGAACCGCGGCTGCTTTTCTATCGCGGCCACTCGCTGGCGCCGAAATTGGTCCTGCGCTTCCTTTGGGGCTGGGGCGCGCGCCATGTCGATTTCCTCCGCCGTGGCCGGATTCAGCCACTGAAACTGGCCTCGGAATTCCTCTACCGGCAGAGGTGGCAACGAGTCATACGGATACGTGCTGATGAGTGCCGAACGGCGAGCCCGGTACTGGCCAAGCCCCGATCCTCTCCAAGCGCTCGGAAACAGCGAAGGATTCGCTCGCAGTATCCGTGGCTGTGTGAAGATAGCCAACCATGAAGGGTCCACGCTCGCCCAGTCTCGCCATAGTTGCTCACGAAGCGTGGCAGTCTCCGACACGTTAGTTGCAGACTGGGACAAGGCGAGTTCGGTGCGTAAGTAATCAGCCCCAGGGGAGTGGCGCGACTGCAACCAGTCCGCATACGCGAGTCTTGGCACGTCGTCCCAAGGTCGCTTCTGTATGAGCTCAATGAAATCGCCGTTCTCCATTTGCGCACCAAGCCAAATTGAGGCAAAGTTGCCGAAAAATGATTAGACGGAAATCCTCAGCATTTTACTGGAGAGCGACCCGAACACAACCGTCACCGGGCTAATAAACATCCAACTGCCTGAATTCTCTACAATTCTCTACAGGTTGTCGTCCTAAGTCCTGATATTTCCGGCAGTTAAAACGACGTTGACGTTCTGATGAACGCCGTGAATGTGGTCGATCGCCACACCTACGACTTCGAAGACATCGTCTGGCCCATCGCCCGCAAAAAGCAAATCGGCCTGGTGGCCATGAAAGTCTTCGGCGGCGGCGGAGTCGGCGTGGGCACGCCGAAGATGCCGGAAGACCTGCGGCACGCGTCGTTCCGCTATGCCCAGAGCATCAAGGGCATCGCGCTCACGGTCATCGGCATGGGGAGCCAGAAAGAACTGGAGCAAAACGTGCAATGGGCCAAGGAATTCAAGCCCATGACGCCGGAAGAGATAACGGAGCTCAAGAAAAAGACGGCGGAGATTGCGAAAGAATGGGGCGCTCACCTTGACAAACTCGACCCTAAAGGCGAAAAGACGCGGGCGCTGATAAATACGTGAGTCGCGCACGTCAGAGCCGCGCACGAAGTAAGCGGCAGTGCGTCTCGCCGCTTACTTCGTGCGCGGCTCTGATGCTCAAGCCATTCACGTACCTTTAGGCATTATGATCGCCATCGTTTACAGCCGACATTACGACATCAGCTTCTTCGGCATCGAGAGACTGCACCCCTTTGATTCACGAAAATATGGCAGGGCATGGCGAGAATTGCGAAAGCAACTCGGGAGCAATGCTTCGAAATATCTGGTCACTGTCGACCGACCAGCCACATTTGGCGAACTTCTTCAAGTCCACACGGCTGGATATCTGATAAGCATTCGGCAATCGAAAGCGCTTGCCGCTGCCTTGGAGTTGCCACCGCTCCGCCGATTGCCGAGCTGGTTGCTGCGCTGGCGCGTACTACGGCCGATGCGCTGGGCTGTGCGCGGAACTGTGCTGGCGGCCAAAACAGCACTAGAACGCGGTGTTGCGGTTAACATGTCCGGCGGGTATCACCACGCCAAGCCTAATCGCGGTGAAGGCTTTTGTGTTTATTCCGATATCGCCTTGGCCGTGCAGCAGCTTCGTTTGGAAGGCCGAATCCGAGGTTCGCAGCGCATTGCATATGTCGATTGTGATGCGCATCAAGGCAATGGCGTTTGCCACCAATTCTTACATGACAAAGTGTTCTTTATCTTCGACATGTTCAACGAGGAGATTTACCCGGTCTATGATGTTGCGGCACGACAGCGCATTGATTGCCGCCTGCCGGTACCGTCCCGCTGCACTGGAACCGAGTACCTATCGATCCTCCGAAAATCATTGCCGGGTTTCCTCGATTCCATTTCGCGCGCTCAGCCGGTTGCATTGGGAATTTACAATGCCGGCACTGACGTGTTTGTTGGCGATCAGCTGGGCGGGATGTGCCTAACGGCCGACGATGTCTTGGAGCGCGATTTATTTGTCGCGGAACAATTCAGGGAAAGAGAAATTCCAATGGTAATGTTGCTTAGTGGGGGTTACAGCAAGATGAGCTACCAATTAATCGCCAACAGTGTGCGACAGCTGATCGAAAGGTACGCCTAAATTTGCCCACCGGGTTGGGCTGTAAGACCTGGGCACCCAAGGACGCGGCTCTGATTCCCTTTCCCCAACTTTTCTGATCAAGTAAGGATACAATAATTCATCATTTCTTTTCATCGTTTCATTTCACAAATCGTCATTTCATTTCACGGGGTATTTATTTTGTGAAATGATGAAATGCCTCTGCCTACCCTCTATCGCCCAAATATCACCAGCAGCGTCGCAATCAGAATCAGCAGCGCGGCGATGCGCCAGATCCAGCGCATCTTCGGGAAATGACCCGTCTGCCGGGCGTGCTCGGGGAATTCCTGGGCCATGAATTCGTCGTAATCGAATTCCTTTTCTTGGCGGTAACCGGTGGGAGCGTCACCGTCGCAGTCTTCTGACCAACCGGTTTCGTCGTCGGACCCGCACTCCGGACAGGCCAAGGCGCCGCAGCGCACCTTGGCCCCGCAGTGCGGGCAGTGGAAGTAATCTTCGGGCTTGCGACGTTTGGCCATGGCGTGGTCACTCCCTGGTTCGGGTCATTCTGGCCAAGCGCAAGGTGAATTGCAAGCCTTGCGTTTCGCTCCGCCTCTTCCGACAATAGCATTCACGCCCTCCCCGCCCCCCAAGGAGCCCTTCCGCCATGCCCTCCAAATGTCTGCCAGCTATTTGGGCGCTCCTGATCGCGCCCGCATTGCTCTTCGGCGACGATCCGAAGCTGCTGCCCGTGGTGCGCTCCGCCAAAAGCGGCAACTGGTCGGCCGCCAGCACGTGGGAAGACGGCAAGGTCCCCGCCGCCCAGGCGCGCGTCCTCATCCGCGAAGGGCACCGCGTCCTTTACGATGTCCAATCGGACCAAGTCATCCGCTCGATTAACATTGCCGGTGAGTTGTCTTTCGCCGCCGACAAAGACACGCGGCTCGACGTGGGGCTCATCAAGATTCAGGCGAATGAATATGTGAGCGAAGAAGGCTTCGATTGCGATGCGCACTTCACGGTGAAGGACTTGCAAAAGCCGAAGCCGGCCCTGGTCGTGGGCACGCCGGAGAAGCCGATTAATGCAAAGCACACGGCACTGATTCGGTTGCATTACATTCCGGGCATGAACAAGGAATCGTGCCCGGCCATTATCTGCTGCGGCGGGCGCATGGACTTTCACGGTGCGCCGATGAACCGGACCTGGGTGAAACTCGGCGAAACGGCGAAACCGAATGACACGACGATCACGCTGGCCGAAAATGTTACCGGCTGGAAAACCGGCGACCACGTGATCGTTACCGCGACCACCACCCATGAAGACAATGGCAAAGCCAAGCCGCCGTACACGGAAGAGCGCATCATCCAGGCGATCGAGGGAACGAAGATCACGCTCGACAGGCCGCTGGCCTTCGAACACTTGGGCAGCGGCGACTATCGCGGCGAGGTCGCGAATCTGAGCCGGAATGTCATCGTCGAGTCGGCCGACCCTGCCGGCGAGCGCGGCCACACCATGTACCATCGCAATTCAGCGGGCTCGATCAGCTATGCCGAGTTTCGCCATCTCGGCAAGGCCGGCGTGCTGGGCCGCTATGCCCTGCACTATCACCTGGTCGGCGACACGATGCGCGGCAGCTACGTCATTGGCGCTTCGATCTGGGATTCCGCGAACCGTTGGCTCACCATCCACGGCACCAACTACCTGATCGTCCGCGACAATGTGGGCTACCAGAGCGCCGGCCATGGCTACTACCTGGAAGACGGCACCGAAGTGTACAACGTGCTCGACCGCAACCTCGCGGTTGGTGCGAAGCGAGCGAAAAAGCTGCCGAAACAGGCGCTACCCTTCGACCAGAACGACGGGGCCGGCTTCTGGTGGGCCAACAGCCTGAATACCTTTACCCGCAACGTGGCCGTGGAGAACGGCCAGTACGGCTTCCGCTTCGAGGCCACGCAAACCAGCGAACTAAAGCTCACGCTCTCGATTCAACAGCCCGACGGCAGCCGCAAGCTCGTGGACATTCGCACGCTGCCCTTCGTGCGCTTCGACGATAATGAAGTGCACAGCACCACGGGGCTTTACGGCATGAACTTGGGAGAAGGCGTGAACCGCGTAGGGCCGGACGTCCACCACCCGTTCATCATCCGCAACCTGCTGATCTGGAATACACACTACGGCTTCCGGCCGCAGTCGCCGTCCCTCTTGGTCGAGAACCTGCGCCTGCACCGCACGCACTATGGCGTATACCATCCCAATTACGACAATCACGTTTATCGCAACGTACTGATCAGTCGGTCGGACACGGAACCGTTCAACCGTGGCCACGACGACTTCAGCTTGCAGTTCGGCCCGCTCACGGTGGACGGGCTGACATTCGATAATTGTCGTTCCGGCGGCATGCCGCTGATTCAAATCAGCGACGACAATCCCACGGGCAACGCGGTCACTCACATGCGTAACGTGAAAACCACGAACTGGTCCGACACGTCGCGCCAGAAGGCCCTCGTCAACCTCGGCGGCGGCCCGCGGCCACAACCGAAGACGGAGAAAGGTGTTCCGGTGTATTTGCACGACTGGTTCGGCCCCGGCCGCGACGCGCTGGTGGTGAGCACGCGCTCAAACGAATACAGGGCCGACGTCGAGCGCTTTCGCGCCGACTCGCCGCTTACCGGCGACGAATCGCGCGTGGCCGAGGTGCAGGCCACGCCCTTCCCGCAGCTGCTTCATCCGGTCGATGATCTTCCGCCAACTACGGTCATCACACACATTGTCCGATCCGGCGAGCCAAAGGGCGTACGCCCTCGGGTCTTGGTCCGCGGCTGCACAGCAGACAATGGGACTGTGAAGCGTGTGCTAGTGAATGGAAAAGAAGCGAAAGCGCTAGCGCCAAACTTTGCTGAATGGGAAATCGAGTTCGAGAATGTACCGACCAGTCCGCTGAAGATCGAAGCCTATGCTGAAGATGCGGCTGGCAACGTGGAAAAGCGGCCGCATGTAGTGATCACCCCGTGAGGTTGTAGTAGAACGTCGGTCACATTCGGTGGACCGTTAGCCCGAAGCGCAAGCGAGGAATGCCAGTAGCCCATTAGCCATGGGTGCAGTATTGCAGTTTAGCGTAGAATAATGGCCTTCCCGAATTTCTGAACCGGAGCCAAACCCATGTTCCACATCGTCATTTACATCCTCATCGCCCTCGCGGTCCTTATCGGCGTTTTCGTCGCGATCGTTGCGATGCAGCCGTCGGCATTTCGCATTGAGCGCTCGGCCACGATGTCTGCGCCGCCGACCGCTCCCTTCGCACTGGTGAACGATTTCCACAACTGGGACGGCTGGGCGCCGTGGATGCAAATTGATCCAACAATGAAGAAAACTTATGAAGGTTCACTGTCAGGCACTGGCGCCAAATACTCCTGGCTTGGGAACAAGCAGGTCGGCGAAGGTCGCATGACGATTACTGAAAGTCGGCCTAATGAATTCATTCGCATCGATCTGCAATTCATTCAACCCTTCAAGGCTAACAATATTTCGGAGTTTTTGTTTAAGGCCGACGGCCCAAAGACCACGGTCACCTGGAGCATGACCGGCACCAAGAACTTCATGTTCAAGGCCATGGGGTTGTTCATGAGCATGGACAAGATGGTGGGCAAGGATTTCGAGAAGGGCCTGGCCGGCATGAAGGAAATTGTGGAAGCGAAGAAATAGGCCCCGCAGCCCGTGTCGCCCGATTTCACGTCTTCCTGCTAACCTTGATTGCGTTTCCACTCCCGGCTATAACTGGCCGAGCAGATTCCCGGCGGCCATCTTCAAGCGAAAGAAGGAGACGTAAATGTCCAGCGTACGCGTTCTCGTCGGCACCAAAAAAGGCGCGTTCATCCTCACGTCAAACGAGAAGCGAAAGAAGTGGTACGTGGCGGGGCCTCTGTTCCCCGGCTGGGAAGTCTACCACATGAAGGGTTCGCCGGCCGACCCGAATCGGATTTACGCCTCACAAACGAGCGGCTGGTTCGGCCAGGTAATCCAGCGCTCCGACGACGGCGGCAAGTCTTGGATCACTCCCGGAAGTTCGCCGGATGAGCTCAAAGGTCCCGGCGGCATGCCGAAGGGCGAGAGCAACAAATTCGTGTACGACATTTCGGCGGAGACCGGCAAGCCGCTCACCACCCACCAATGGTACGACGGGACCCAGCACCCGTGGGAATTCAAGCGCGTTTGGCATATCGAGCCCTGTTTGAAAGATCCGAGCACGGTCTATGCCGGTGTGGAAGATGCCGCCCTGTTCCGTTCGACCGACGGCGGCAAAAATTGGAAGGAGCTGGCTGGCCTGCGCGGCCACGGCACCGGTCCCAAGTGGCAACCGGGCGCGGGCGGTATGGGATTGCACACCATCGTTCTCGATCCCAGCAATCCCAAGCGCATGTTCATCGCCATTTCCGCCGCCGGCGCCTTCCGCACCGATGATGGCGGCACAACCTGGAAAGCGATCAACAAAGGGCTAAAGGCCGAATACAATCCGGAGCCCAATCCCGAAGTTGGCTACTGAGTGCACCATATGGTTATGCACCCGGCGTGCCCGGGTGTCCTCTTCATGCAACTGCACCAGGGCGGCGGCGTCTTGCGAACCGACGATGCCGGCGAGTTGTGGAAAGAAGTGAAAGGCAACCTGCCGAGCGACTTCGGCTTTCCTATTGAAGTGCATGCGCACGAGCCCGAAACCATCTACGTTGTTCCCATGAACCCGTTCTTCCGCACTCCGCTCGATGGCAAGCTGATTGTCTACCGCAGCCGCACGGGCGGCAATGAATGGGAGCCGCTTACGAATGGGTTGCCACAAGAGAATTGCTTTGTGAACGTTCTCCGCGATGCCATGGCGGCCGACTCACTCGAGAGTTGCGGCATTTACTTCGGCACCAGCGGCGGCCAGGTGTACTGCTCGCCCGACAGTGGAGACAGCTGGAAAGCAATCGTTCACGATTTGCCGTATGTGCTGTCGGTCGAGGTGCAGACGCTCCCATGATCCGCGTCATCATCCCATACCACCTGCGCGACTTGGCCCAGATCAGCGGCGACGTGCAGCTCGAGGTCGCCGGGACGGTCACCGTGAATTCGGTCCTCAGCGCGCTGGAAGCGCGCTATCCGATGCTGCGCGGCACCATCCGCGATCACGGCACGCTGAAGCGCCGGCCGATGCTGCGCTTTTTTGCTTGCGAAGAAGATATCTCACTCGAATCGCCGGACATCCCATTGCCGGAAAAGATCGCGACCGGCGCCGAACCGTTTTGGGTTATCGCCGCCATCGCCGGCGGGTAGACGAGTTCACTTGTCGATCAACTCTTCCAAGTAGGTGCTGCGGAAGGTGTACTTGCTGCCTTCGCCGCGGTGGCCGGTGATTTCGCGAGCCATAGTGAGTTCCGCCTTCTGCATGCGGCCATCGGTCAAAGAGAAAGTAACTCTTCCTTCGGTTTGTAGCGGCAGCAGCGGAATCTGGTCGGCCGGCGCTTCGGGTGGGTTCTTGATGGCGGTGCTAATGCCGATGATCAGTAGCGTTACGGTCGCGCTCTTGCAGCTATATTTCTGCACGGCATCGAACGTTTCGCCGGCGCCTTGCGGCGGTTCGAGCTTGATTTGATAATCGCGGTGCCAGCTTTGGCCTTCCTTTACTGCCACGTCGGGCAGCGTAGTCTTGAACGGCAGGTCGCTCACGTAACGGTTGGCCGCCCCGAACTTGCTTTCTTTCACTTCGATTAGCCGGCCTTGCGAATCCATCCTCAGCGTGGCCAGCGGCGGGCCGACATATTGGAGCAAGTCCTTGTTCAATTTGGCATTCATCGGATCCTTATCGGCCGAATCGAACACTACCGTGTCACCGTCGGGTTTCTTCGTTTCCATCCGCAAGGCAAGCAGCGCCATTTGCAGCGTGGCCACTCCGGATTCGTCGACCGCCAAAATTTGCCAGCGCTTGGCGAGCGTAATCTTCGTGCTGGTTTCGAGGCTCTTTTTCTCGGTCTCATCGATTGCCGTCGTGGTTTGCCCGACGCGGTAGGTGAGCGTCTGGCCGGTCTCCCATTTGAAACGCGCCGGTTCCTGAGCCAACGCGAAGCCGGAGCAGAATAGTGCGGTCACTATGGTCGCGAGCGATGTGCGCGGCATGATTTCCCCTCATTCAAGTGCCGAATAGATTTGTCGACAGCTTAATCGAGATGGGAAATTGCAGCTAGATCAGTCTCTCCTCCTATTACTCCAAGGACGAATGGTCCTTTGGTTTGCGAAAGTCCGCCAAGCCATTCGGGAAGCCATGGCCGGGCAGCTTGCCGTTCTTGATCAAGAAGGTGTGGATGCGATTGAGCGCGTCGTCGCTGAGTGGGTCGAGATGGCCCTTGCCTTCGCGCTTGAGCAATTCCTTCGGGCTGTTGGCCCGGGCAAAAAGGCGCAAGCAGTGCTCATACGGAATCAAGCGATCCACGGTGCCGTGGGTGAAGAAGATCGGCGCCCGCACGTCGTGAATCTTCCGCTCGCTGTCGAAGCGGTTGTGCATGAGCATCGTCACCGGCAGCCAGTAATAGATGCGCTGCGCGATTTCTGGCAGGTTGGCAAATGTGTTCACGAGAATCAGCGCGCTGATTTGGCGGCGGCTGGCCAGGTCCACTGCAATGGCCCCGCCCAGCGATTCACCATATACGATGATCTGATCGGGCCGGAATTTCCTCTCGCGAATGAGCCAGTCGTAAGCTGCATCGGCTGCCGCGTAGCAGCCGTGCTCCGACGGCTCGCCGTCGCTCAGCCCGTAGCCGGGGTAGTCGAACACCATGATGGCCGAATTGAAGCGTTTGCGGTAATTCAGCATTCCGTGGCCCCGGAAGCTGAGGTTGCCGGCATTGCCGTGGCACATCAGCACCACCGCATCGGGTTTTTCCGGCGCACAGTACCAAGCGTGCATGGCGCCGTCGGTCGTGTGCAGCGTGACGTCTTGAATGCAGGCATCTGGCTTGTCCATCCATTCCTGATCGGGCCGCGACGGATCGTAGACCAGGTCCTTTTCGATCGCCAGCATGAAGCCCGTCATGAGCAGGTAAAAGATCGCGGCGGCGCCAACTGTCCGAAGGGCATATTTGCGAATGCACGGGCCCCAGGTTTGCGGCCGGCGCGCAAGTGCATTGGAAATGGTCTTCACAGACATGGGCATGGCTCCTTCGCAAGCAAGACCACGAATCCGTCTGTGGAAATCCAGCCTGGGCATTTCTTCAAGGAAGAAGGCCTCCTGCATGCTACTTTGACAACCATCAGACTTAACAAACTTATGGTGCAACGGACGTGCCGTCCATTGAAAATCGCGCCCTCCGCATTTGCATTCCCTCTAGAATTATAACCGCCAGCTTTGGCCGAGAACTCAGACCATCCTTGCCAACTTCCGATCTGGTGGCACATCTTGTATCCTTTTGTAAGCTGGTTACACTTCGCGCCACTATGGCGTTCGCCGCAACTCTTGGCGCTACCACCGCTTGCAGCACGCGCATCGTGCCTTCGCAAACATTGATACAAATTGAGACTGGTGCGGATACCAATGAGGATCCTGGTGATAACACCAGCTCGGTTTTGGCTGCGGTTACAAGGTTCGTTACTGGTGATCATGATGCTCGCGGACTTGTCCGAACCCGCATCGATTATGCCGGTTGGCATGCCTGCCGCTTTGGGCGGGCATGGATCGATTCGCCGCAGAGCGAAACATGGCCACGCAAAGCCGTGGACATGACACGCCAGAATGAGCTCAAATCCGCTCCAGGTGCGCGCTCGCGCGCTCATTCCGGATGGCGTAAGTCCTTTATCGAGCAGGTGTTGCGAGCGTGCGCAACGCGCCTTCACACAACTTGAGCTAATTGAGCGTTGAGCGGTACCTTGAGCGGTGCTCGGGGCGGTACCCAGTGCGGTGCTCGGGGCGGTGCCTTGAGCGGCACGTTGAGCGGTACCCAGTGCGGTGCTCGGGGTGGGGCGGTTGGTGGGGCTCTTGTAGGTGCGCATGGTGGTTCCGAACTTTTTGTTCATACTTAGGCGCGCGGCCACGCGGCGGCGAAATCTTTGCCGCAGAACTCTACGATCCCGTTTGGCAAGTGCAAAGGAAAAAGCGAATATGCGATAGCGCGACTATCTCAAAGCCAGACGAGCGTCGAGCCGTAAGGCCGACGTGGAACGGAGTGGGCGCCCGCGCGGGCTCCTTCCATGTCGGCCTGACGCCAGGGCGCTCGCCGGCCCTCTGACGAGTGGAAACGATTCCTGGCACTTCGAGTCGCCACACTCATCGTGGCAGAGCCTCCGGGCGGCGCGTCACCGGGCAGAGCCCGTTAACGAGGATGAACAGCAGGAATGAGACGCAGCTCGTTTCGGGAGCCGACTACTCCCCAAACGAGCTGCGTCCCCTTTCTTCCTCTACACTGGGACCGTTGCGGCCTTAGATCGGTTTGACCAAGGTTGCACCAATGGCCAGGTCGATGTCACTGACCAGCGTTTGCGCGTCGGTGCTGTCGAGTTTGCCCGACTGCACAAACGCATTGGTCTGGTTGATAAAGGCATTCAACTGGTTATCGCCGGTGATGGTATTCCCGCTATTGAGGCTCGTGATCGCGTTGTTCAGCTTGGTGATCAACGCATTCGCGTTGCCGCTATCGAGAACGCCGTTTGTCACCATGGTTTGAACCTGGGTAATGATCACGCTTAGTTCCTGCTGGGCGGACAGCACAGTCTGACTAAGGGCAGCGGATGTGCTGCCAGCGTTGTTAGCGTCGCCGCTGTAGACCGCGGTGATAGTGTGCGCGCCTACCGACAACCCGGCGGTAGTGAGCGTCGCTTGGCCCGAAGAGTTGAGGGTGCTGGTGGCCAGAGGCGTGCTCCCATCCAAGAAGAATGACACGGTCCCCGTTGGCGATGCCCCTGCGGGAGCCACCACCGCGGCGGTGAATGTCACACCTTGTCCGAAAACGGATGAACTATTCGAACTGGTGACCGTCGTAGTGGTGCTGAACTGGTTGATGATGCAGACGTCGCTGTTCGTCAGGGTTTCCGTGCCGAAGTTGCTGATGTCGGCTCCCCATGGGGCGGTGTTCCCGCACACGGTGCTGTCTGTGACGTTCACCGTGCATCCGCTAACATTGAAGATGCCGCCACCCTGGTACACGGCAGAATTGTTGGACAGAGTGCTGTTGCTTATGTCCACCTGTGAACTGTAGAAGCCATTGAAGATAGCACCGCCAAACAAGGCGGAATTATTGGTAAACGTGCAACCGCTCACCGTAAGACTGGTGGGGTCGTACGGGTTGAGATTGCTAATGCCTCCGCCTTGGGCAGCGCTGTTATTGGAGAACGTGCAGTCGCTGACTGTCATCGTACCGAGATTCTCGATACCGCCGCCGGGCCCGTAAGCGCTGTTGCTAAAGAACTTGGAACCGCTGACCGTCGCCGTGCCGCCGGTGAAGATGCCGCCACCCCAGGAGTTGCCAGGAGCGCTATTGTCAGTCAGCGTGCAATCGCTGACTGTCAGCGTGCCGAGGCTACTGACACTACGTATGCCGCCGCCACGGTTGTTAGACAGCGTGCAGCCACTGACCGTCAGCGTACTGTCGGTGTTATAGATAGCGCCAGCCGAGTCGTTAGACAGCGTGCAGCCGCTGACTGTCACCGTGGCGCCATCAATGAGGATGCCGCCGCCGGGGTAGTTGTCGTTGGGAATGCCATTTTCAATTGTTAGGCCGGAGACGGTGTCGGTGCCGTAATAGTTGCCGAATTCCAGGACCCGGGTTTGGTTTTGGCCGCTGATAGCTAGATTAGCGGCACCCAAGCCGACGATATTCAGGTCCTTATTGATGAACAGTTCGCCCTTGGCCGGGTCGAGATTGATCGTTGTGCCGCTGAGGCTCTGGTCAAAAGTGATCGTATCCCCGCTGTTGGCGACCGCGATCTCGGCGCGCAGTGAGCCGGAACTGCCATCGTCCAGGTTGTTCAAGACAGTCAGGGTGCTGAGCAGATAGCGATCCTCCAACACCTCGAGCCGAGGCCGCGAGCGCGGTGACGGCCTTCCGTTCGCGCTCCGTTGTCGTGCGGATAGACGTGATCGGTGCGAGCCGACCCCTTGCCGCAGCCATGATAAAAGTCGCATAAAACGTCTCCTGTTTGGTAATGGCCTGCGATACAAGGAAAAAGCCAACGTTCCCGGCGCGCAGACCGAGCGCCGGGGCGGGGCCGGGCCGGAGAGGGATCTGCTTGGCGGCGAAACCTCTCCGGTCGCTTTCGTCTAAGCGGTTATCCCGTCTATTTCTTCTCTGCCGTCCCGATCGCTTCGCTGGCCTCGCGGCGCAATAATTCCAGGGTCAGCTTGCGGTTCCAGGACAGTTGTTTTTTATCCTCGCGGTCGGCAAGCTCTATAGCCCTCGTAAGGCAACGGCGTGCTTGCTCCAGGCTACCCCGGCGCTGGTGCGCCATGGCCAGAAAGAACCAGGGATACGCTGGAGAGGTTTGCGCGGCATTCGCGCCGGGCGCCTCGAACATCTTGATGGTCTTC
>DATGHS010000103.1:0-20543 GCA_035307785.1 Gemmataceae bacterium | reverse complement strand
AGTCGCGCAGCGCGCCCATGCCGTCGCCGGGAGAGTCGATCAGCTGCGCGGCAATGGTTTCTGGTCGGTTGGCGTCGATGAACTTTTCGACCCACAAGTCCGGAATAGCCGCCAAAAGTGCCTTTAAGCGGTCCGGTTCCGGCCGATCCTTCGGTTCCGTGATTTCCCACTGCTCGGCCAGTTGCGGCGACTCGAAACGAGTCGAGGCCAGTTCGTCGGGCTTTTGAAATCCGCTCACGCGGCGAAGGGAAACTTTCCCGAGCGGCCCCTCGATAGCGATGAATTGGGCGCGGGGCAGCGACACGGGGGCCGAGGATTCGCTGCTGCTGGGCGGACCAAACGGTGTCGGCGGCTTCGCATCGGTGAACTTGACGCGCTCGATGTCCGGAAAGAGTTGCCGGCGCTGATAAAAGTCGCGAGGCCGTTTGAGGATCGGAAGCAAATCCGGCCCCAGGCGCACCACTTCCGGTTTATCGTTCACCTGCACATAAGTGGGCCGGGCAAACGGGCTACTCTCGTCTTGGGCGGGTTCACCGAATTCAAGCCGGTATTCGCCCTCGGCCGCCTTCACTTTGACCAGCAACGGATGCTGCGACTTGTCCAGGCCGTACGGTTTCAAGTCCATCTCGGCGGTGAGCGGAATCAACTGAAAGCGCGAATGCAGGTCGATGATCAGGTTGACGAGCTCGTCCGCTTCCTGTTTGCGCGTCGGCCAGTTGCCGGGGAGTGCCCATACGCTCGACTGGGTCTTTTCCAAAACCACCGGTTCCGAGCCGGCTTTAATTTCAATTCGACTAATGGAATCGCGCGTGAGTTGATTGTCGAGCACATCGAGCGAGCCGGCCCCCTTGGGATCGACGCTCCGCGGAACCAGGCCGATGTGGGGGGCAATCTTCGGAGCGCCCCACCAGGCGAGCGCCCCGCCCGCCGCCAAAACCAAAAGGAAGATGGTTGTTCGGAGATTCATGGAAAAAACCGGAGGTCAGAGGCCAGAAGTCAGACGTCAGAAGTCAGAGATGCAGTCCTTACTGACCTCCGATTTCTGACCTCTGACTTCTAATTTTTCTTACCGCATTCTTCGCACCATGAGCACCACTAAGCCCACGCAGGTGATTGTCCAGGGCAGGCCGAGGAACATCGACCAGCGCCACAGGCCCTGGTCGCGTGGCGACAATTGTACGCGCGGATATTCCCAGGTTTGCTTGGCTCGCGGCAGCCGATCGTCGCGACGCAGCAGCCAGTTGCAGGTGTCCACTATCAACGTCTCGCTGGCGGGCGACAGCTCCGTACCGGCGATCCAGTGCCCCTGGCCCACCGCCGCAATGCGCACCCGATGCGGCGAGTGCTCGGCATCGGCTTTTCGCCCCGCTGCCCAAAGTTCCGCCGGCTGAAAGCTCTCAACGGCAATACCCAGGGGCAACCCGCCCGGATTCTGCAAGCCGGCGAGCGCGAGCTGTGCCGCCTTCGCCGCCTCGTAGCGTTCGTCGTACCATTCGATCGGCGTTACCGTCTCCACGGCCAAGCCCACCACGAACGGTCCGCGGCGGCGTTCCAGCCACGTGCCTTTTGCCGGGTCGGCTTGCTCCTTGTCGTTCGCGGACGGTTTATCCTGCACCGGTTTCTTGCGCTTGTATGCCGGCAGCCGACTTCGAGACGGAAACGGCTGATCCTCGTTCCACGATTCCGGGGACGTTACCAGAAACGCGGGTTCGGTTGTCGCCGGCGCCCGCAGAGACTGATATTGCATCGGCCGCGGGTAGCGCATGCGCAAATCGAGTTTCTCGCCTACGCTGCGGCTGGTCAATTTCAAGCTGGCCGCGATGGGATTCGCCACGGCCGACCCGTTCTTCGTCTTGCCGCTTTCATCCTCAAATTCCAACGGCGGAATCTCTGCCTTGCCGGCGCCGCCAAAAGAAATCACCTGACTCACCGCATAGGCTTCATTCTCAGAGTTGAAGAGGACCGTCTGCGGGGCGAGAAAGAGCCCCAACTCCGCAAACAGGTCTTCCAGCGAATCGGGCTGCGGCGGCGACGGCATGTCGGGAATGCGTGGCGGTGAGTTGGTCGGCCCCACGCACAGGAAGACCGGTTTGCCGGCCTTGAGGTAATCCTTGATCGCCGCCACTTGCACCTCGTCCATCCGGTGCAGCGATTGGGGAATCACATCGCGAATGATCGCATCGCGCAGGGTCATCCGCGCGACGATCAAAAGATCGCAATCTTCCAGCAGCCGCGCCATTTTTTTCTTGACATCGGACTGGCGGCGGCCTTCGGTCACCCGCTCTTCGATGGAGAGCTTTTCGAGATCCCTGGTCAGCGACCGCTCCCGCTGGCGCCACTGCTCGAGTTCGCGCTGCGTGTCCTCGTCTTCCACTTCCGATTCCAAATTGGCAATGCTCTCGCGCCGGCCGGCCGCGGACATCGTCACCGGCCGTCCCATGATGGTGCTAAGTTCTTTGTTCACCTCGTCCAGCGACCGACTCGACTTCAGAATTTGCAGCAGCGCCATGACATTTTCAACATCCGCAATTTGCTCGCGCAAGGCGGTCACACGCGCTTCGAGTTCGTCGTATTTGCTTTCCTCATTGCTGTAGGCGGCGGTTTCGAGGCTCATGTTTTCATCCGAGCCTTGAAACTTCTTCAGAATAATGTCCCGCACTTCGAAGCCATTGTGTTCCAGCGCTTTGCGCAGGCCGGATAATGAGTATTCCTTGAGCGGCCCTTCCGTATCGAGCCAGGGGTGCGTGACGACGATGCCAATGCGCGGCTTGCGCTCTTCGATGGCCAGTACCCGGCGCAAGAACGGCTCAACGCCCTGATCGAGCAGCACGAGGTTGCCACGGCCATGATCGGCCTGCTGCGAGGCGGTCTTGTCGAGATCGGCTTGCCGCGAGGCCGTTTTGTCGAGCTGGTAATACTCGCTGAAGCCGAGGCGCTGAATGTGTTCGGGCGTGCAGAAGAAGATGCTGTTCTCCGGCGCGGCGGCGACCGCCTCCTTCAGCCTGGGAAAGCGCTTCGCTTCTTCCGCGAGCTTGCCGTCGAAATCTTCCTCCTTGACATCGAGCGTGACCACACGAAAGCGCGAGCCGTATTCTCGGAGTTCCTGCACCAGATCCTTCACCTTTTCCACGACCTTGCGATCGGCGGCAGCATCGTATGCATCGGGCGGCTTGTCGGAAAAGCGGCCAAACGTCTTGTGTTGCTGATAAATAACGACGGTGGTCTCGCCGCGCAACTGTTTAAGTTGCTCCGCCAAATCGGCGCCGAGCTGCTTCGGTTGCGTGCGCGAGAATTCCTGGCTGCGCGTGGTGTCCCAGCGCAGATAATGGAAGATGGAAAACGCATTTACGCCAATGAGCAACACCACTGCCAACACAACTTGCAGCAGCACCATGCTTCCCGCTGCGCTGCGACGGCCGGCCGATTGTCGCATGCCGGCAATTAGCTCGAAGGCGAAGACCAACAGCGCGACCGCGCCGCCCACGATGGTCACATCCAGCCATGCGGTGAACCACCGGCCGCGGTCATCCGCCGGCAGGGCGAGCAAACCGAGTCCGCCGACTCCCGCCGCAAACAATCCCGCCAGGCCCACCAATCGAAACAAGAAGCGAAGCATAGTTGTCCACTCAGCAAACAGATTAACGCCAACGGCGGGTTTCCAGGCTGCGCACCGTCAAAAACAGGCAGAATAGCGCGACGCTGGCATAAAGGATCAGGTGGCGCGTGTCGACCTGTCCGCGCGTGAAATCCCGGCTGAAGTGCAGCGGCACACTAAAGAAATACAGCACCCGGTAGACCAGACTGTCCATGTCGAGTTCCGGAGGCGGCGGCCAAAACGCCTCGACCACGAAGATGAGGCTCAGCACCAACGAGATTAACGCCGCCACCATCTGGCTGCGCACCAGGCTGCTGACAAACAGGCCGACGGCCAGAAACATCGCCCCCGCCAGTGCCAGCCCAAGATAGGAAGTCCACACCGGATGCGGATCAATGCCCGCCTGCAGCGTGTGCCAGTCGAATTTCACCAGCACGGGCAGGTATAGCAACGTAGGAAGCCAGAGCACCACGTAGAAGGCGAAACAGGCCAGGTACTTCGCCAGCACTACTTGCCAATCCCGCAGCGGAGCAGTGAGCAGCATCTCCAGCGTGCCGCTGCCGCGCTCTTCGGCAAATAGCCGCATGGTGAGTAACGGCGGAATGAAAAGAAAAACCAGCCAGAACCACTCATTGCCCAGGAACGCTTGCATCGGAAACTCGGCGCCGCGCGGCCCGCTTTCCGTCAACGACGTCATGGTGAGATAAAATAGGTGGCCGGTGACCAGCAGAAAGACGGCCAGCACCACGTAGGCGATGGGCGAAAGAAAATAGGCAGTGAACTCACGGCGAATCAATGTCAGCATCGGGCGCATGGACGGATCTCTTCTCCCTGTTCGTGGCGGCAACTCAGCGTTTGACCGTCTCTTCGACTTCACCAGTTATACGGACGAACAGCTCTTCCAGTTCACCCGGCACGCCTTCACCGGCAGTGAGGGGGCGATTCAAAACCACCTGGCCTTTGCTAATGATAATCACCCGGTCGCAGGTGCGCTCCACTTCGGAAAGGATGTGGGTGGAAAGAAGGACGGTATGCTCTTTGCCAAGCTCGCGAATGAGGCCACGCGTCTCGCGAATTTGGGCCGGGTCAAGGCCGGCCGTGGGTTCATCGAGGATCAAGACCTCGGGTTCCGCGATCAGCGCGTCGGCCAGGCCCACGCGCTGGCGGTAGCCTTTCGACAGCGTGCCGATAAGTTGCCGGCGCACGTCGGAAAGCCAGCAACGTTTTAGCACATAGTCGAGCCGGCTGCGGCGCTTGGAGCCGTATACGCCTTTGAGGCCGGCCCGGAACTTTAGATACTCTTCCACGCGCATTTCCGGATAAAGCGGGCAACTTTCCGGCATGTAGCCAATGCGCTTACGAACCTCGACGGGATTCCAGAAAACGTCCAGTCCGGCAATGCTGACGGTTCCGGAAGTGGCCGTGAGGTAGCCGGCCAGGATCCGCATGGTGGTCGATTTGCCGGCCCCATTCGGGCCCAGGAAACCGACCACGAGGCCTTCCTTCACATCAAACGAAACGTCCCGAACGGCCGCATACTCACCGTAATACTTGGTGAGATGTTCCACATGTATCATTCCGCAACTCCGAATCCAAAAGAGCGCATCGGGAAAACAGCATTTCCATCGCACCTTTTCTTCCGTCGCCCGCTATCCGTATGCGTTCTTGGATGATTTCAGTCTTGTGGTGGGAGAATTCGCCCACGAAATCTGGTGTGAAATTAAAAATAGTCGACGCTTGCGCGGATGACAAGGGGCACTCAATAGCCGCTTGCGGCTGAGCGCTCGCGGACGATTGACGGAACGTATCGCATCCAAACTCCAAGCGCGAAGCCGCTAGCGGTGGATCTTGGGTGGCTATAAAAGAGGTGCGGGCACGGGATGTTGCCTGATTGGGACTCGCAACCAATCAGATCCCGTGCCCGGTGGATGGGGAGAATTCGGGAGGATATCTTGAACTCGAAAGGTCGAGACTCGCAATCAACCTTTCCGTCAGAGAGTAAATGCAAGCAATGTGCCAATGCCGGAAATAATTTTCGGCGTTGAGCCAATCGTTTGGTGGAACCAATGGATTGGCAATGACTTGCGCAAAGAGCGTGCGCACGGATTTGAATCGGGAAGATGATGAAGATGGGAAGGCGCTTCGCCGCTGTGGCGAATTGCAACACCCCTGTTGCGGAATAAGACAGCAGGAGGACCCGGGAGCGCAAGGGACTGGATGAAGCGCCACCGTGTCGGCGCTTCATCCAGTCCCTTGCGTTCCTGGCTCCTTATCCTTACTTTTTCCCCTTCTCCTTCTCGTACCCGTCTTTCCACTTCTTGATGGAAGCGTCGCGGGCGGCGTCGTCGCTGAAGCCGAGCATGCCGGGCGACATGAAGATATTTACGTTCGCGTTGGCGAACATCTTGATGTAGGCGAAGCTATAGTCGCTCAGCTTTTGCCCGCTCAGCTGTACCAAAGCAGCCAGGGCCACGTCGCGCATCTGCGTGTTGATCTGCGTGTTGTTGAACATCATCGAGCCCACGCTGTCTTTTTTGTCGAGAAACGGCAACAGGTCGGGGATATTGTCTTTGCTACCCACTTTGCCGAGCACGCCGATGGCCATCGCCCGCGTGTACGGATCGCGCTCCGACGATTGAATGATGCGCTTGGCAATGTCCACGCCTTCTTTCAATTCCAGGTTTGCGATCAGATACATATTGTTGAACATCATCATGTGGTTGTTGCTGTTCGTCACGAATTGAATCAGCAACTTCCGGATGGCGGTGTTGTCGCGCATCAATTCCTTGCCGTGCGGCTGGTACGACAGACTAAACAGGCCGCTGCTAAAGAACGAGGCGGCTTGCGGCTCAATGTTCACCTTCGGATCCTGGACGGCAAACAGCAGAAGGCCCAGCTGCGCGGCCGTGATGCTGTTGCGATTGATGTTTCGCTGGTACATGAACTCCTGGCACCGGGCGCTCAGCTTTTGCGACAGGTCGGCCGGCTTCTGATCCAGTGTCTCCATGAATTCGGTATCGAAGCGGTGCATGCTGATGAAGAGTTCCTTGGCCAGGTCGTCTTTGCCCACGAGTTCCTTGAAGCGCGCCCAGCCGGCCAGCATGGTCTGATTTTTATCTTCTTTGTCGGCCAAAAAGGCCGCGATGTCTTTTTCAAGGTGATAGTGCATCGCCAGCGGAAGAAGGCGCCGGCAGCGAGAGCGAATTTCCGGGTTCGGATTGTTCAGACCGTCACGCAAGATCGGCTCAACTGCGCGGCCATAGCGGACGATTTCGGCGCTGGCAGCCTCACGCACCTTGTAGGATTGATCTCCCAATTGATGGTACAGCGATAACGCACGGCTGTACTCTTCCGGAGAGAGCAGCGAATTGTTGGCGGGCGTAGCCGCGGGAATCATGGCCAGCAGTCCGGCCGCGATCCAACCGGCCCAGCGTGGGGCAACGGGAAGCATGGGTGAATATCCTCAAGGTGGGGCGTCCGGTGCCCGCAATTGCTTTACCTAACCCGCGGCTCCTTCCCCCGAGAGGGAAGAGGAGAAGACAGTTTCTTCCTTCACTTTGGGGAAGGGGGCGAGGGGGTTAGGTTGCCCGCATCAATTTCGTAATTCCGATATGATAGCACAGGAAGACAGGGTTGTCGTCAACCAATTTCAGGAGAAGGGCATGGTCCTGCGAGGGCTGTTCCAAAAACTCAAACAAGGGCTTGCGAAGACGCGCGGCGTCTTTTCCGGCATTGCCGAACTGTTCCGCCTGCGCGGCAAGGTCGATCAGAATTTCTTGGATGAACTCGAAAAAAAACTGTACCTGGCCGACGTGGGCACCGCGGCCAACCGCGAGATCGTCGAGCGCGTCCGCAAGGCCTATCTGGACAAGGAAATCACCGGCGATGTCAAGAACTTTGTGCAGGACCAACTCCGCGATCTTCTCTCAGCCCCATCACAAGGGCTGAATTATGCTCTGAGCGGGCCCACGGTGGTGATGGTGGCTGGCGTCAATGGCTCCGGCAAGACGACGTCCATTGCAAAACTGGTGAAAGCCTGCCAGGAAGAGGGAAAGAAAGTCCTGCTGGCGGCTTGCGACACCTTTCGAGCGGCAGCCGTGGAGCAACTCACCATCTGGAGCGAGCGGCTCGGCTGCGAGATCGTGAAAACACAAACTGGCAGCGATCCCGCCGCGGTAGCTCACGATGCCTGCGAAAAAGCCAAGGCCCGCAACTTCGATGTTTTGATCGTAGACACCGCCGGCCGGCTGCACACCCAGACGCATCTCATGCGTGAGCTTGAAAAGATACGCAAGGTGGTGAGCCGACAAATCGAAGGCGCCCCGCATGAAGTGTTGTTAGTCCTCGACGCCACCACGGGCCAGAACGCCATCACCCAGGCCGAAATGTTCACCAAGGCCGTGCAGTGCACCGGCATCATTCTCTCGAAGCTCGACGGCACCGCCAAAGGCGGCGCCATCTTCGCCATCAAGCAGAAATTGAACCTGCCCGTGAAATTCATCGGCGTGGGCGAGAAGGTGGACGACTTGGAATTGTTCGATCCGGATGCGTATGTCGCGGCACTGTTTGAGTAGGTCAGGCGTTCCTGCCTGTATTCGCCAGTTGCGGTTTCGCCGGTGCGCCATGATCGAGATACTGTTTCACTTGCTCGTACATGAGCTTCAGAATAAAGATCGGGCTGAATTGGTCCCATTGGCCGTGGTCATTCCCGATATTCAGGATTTGCGCGGGGATCCCGAACGGTATTTGGATAAGGCCGAAATCGTAATTGGTCCCAACAGCCGCCGCTTCACCGCGATGTACGAAGGATCTTTCCTTGGTCTCTTTATGGGTTTCGTTGCGGTCAGTGTCGTGGGCCTCACGATTCAGGCTGCGGTCGGCTGGGAAAATGTCGGCGTCAGCGTTCGGATTTTTGGCGCTGTTGCCGGCCTGCTGATGCTCGTTATCATTGTGATCGCAGTTGCGCAATGGGCGCGGCGCTGGTATGTCGGCGGGTACATTCGTTTGCGGCGGCACAGCGTTGAATTTGAGTATCGGGAGCGAAGCATTTTCTGCCCCTGGTCGCTTTTTCGCGTTGATCTGCCTTTTGTGAAAGAGCAAGACCAACAAGTTACCTTGAGAATCAATCCCGCTGCTCGCGAGCACGTGAAGAAGATGGATAATTACGGCGAATCGGTCGCTGACGGATTGGCCGTCAGCACGAATTGGTTTCGCTTCGCCTCCGACAACTTGTTGGTGGTGCGGAATCTGTACGCTGTTCAACCTTCCCAGCTGGCAAACCTACTTCATTTCCTTGGTCAGCGCTTGTCTTGAGCCGTTGGCGCCGCCAGCGGCGGCGCCAATTCCACCTCGTCGCCGATGCTGGGCATGCACACATCGGGCCAACCCTGCTCTCTCAGCGCGTTGGCCAGCGCTTCAGCCCGCTCGCGCTCGCCATGCACCAGGCAGATTTTGCCGGCCTTTCCCAACAGCGGCTGCAAGTACGCGAGAAAATCCGGCTGATCGGCATGAGCGGAGAACCCTTCCAGGCGCGTGATCTCAGCCCACTTGTTCCAGTCCTTGCCCAGGAAGCGCACCATGGGGCCACGGTCGAGCATCTTGCGCCCCAGAGTCCCAGCCGCCTGATAACTCACCAGCACCACGGCGCAACGCGGGTCATCGATAGCGTTTTTCAAGTGATGCAGAATGCGCCCGGCTTCGCACATGCCGCTGGAGGCCACGATGATGCGCGCTTCCGGATTCCGGCTTAGCCGCAAGCTTTGCTCATACTCGCGAATGTAGCGCACCCATTTGCCTCCCAGGAATTCCAGATCCTGGCGCGCTGGCGGCCGCAAGCCTTCGGCATGCCGGCGATAGACCTCGGCGATATCGGCCGCCAGCGGGCTATCAACATAGATCGGCATCCATTCCAGTTCGCCGCCACGCATGGCGGCGCAGAGCTGATGCACAATCAGTTGCGTGCGGCCGAGACTAAAAGCGGGAATCAACACCCTTCCGCCGCGCACGATGGTGCGCTGCACGATTTCGATGAGTTGCGCCGTGGCCTGGACAATCGGCTGATGCACGTCGCCGCCGTAGGTGCTTTCGCAGATGACCACGTTGGCCGGCGGAACCGGATCGGGCGATTTCAAGACCGGCATGCCGCGCCGACCCAGGTCGCCGGTGAAGGCCACGCTGCCGCCGGAGTCAAACGTCAGGTGCACCATCGCGGAGCCCAGAACATGACCCGCGTTCAGCAAAGTCAAATGGACGCCAGGCAGAATCTCATGTTTGGTGCGCCAGGGAATCGCTCGCGCCAGGCCAGTCGCCGCAGTCACATCGGCTAGTGTATAGAGTGGTTCGCGCCACGGTTCGCGGTAATGCTGACGGATGTTCTCGTGTGCCGCCTCCTCTTCCTGAATGCGCGCCGAATCCACGAGCATCACGTCGAGCAGGTCGCGCGTGGGGGCCGTGCAATAGACGGGACCGTGGAAACCTTGCCGAACCAGCGACGGCAGGTTCCCGCTATGATCGATGTGGGCGTGGCTCAGAATGACGGCATCAATTTGCCGAGGATGAAACGGGAACTGGCTGTTGCGGCGGCGAGCCTCGTCGCCGCGGCCCTGATTCAGGCCGCAGTCGAGCAGAACGCGCCGGCCTTCTGCTTCCACCAGGTGCATCGACCCCGACACCGCCCGGGCCGCGCCCCAGAAGGTGATAGTCGGCGTCCTTCCATGCTCCTGATTTAGCTTCATACTGGCATTATAACCGGGCCGCCCACGAAACAACGACATCCGCTTGTCAACGTTGGCCGGTGAACATAGGCTGAGCGCGACATCCAATTTATCGCGATGCTTTTTCCCCCGTGCGGAGGTGACCGAAAATGCGGCTCGCGCTCGCCTGCCTTGTTGCTCTCGCGTGTACCGGCCCGGCGTTGGCCGAGCTGAAAATTCAGGACATCAAACCGACGTACGGGCCCTACGGTCCCGAACGGACTTCCTTGAAGACCTATGCGGGCGACTCCGTTTTCGTGTCGTACACGGTGACCGGCGTTACGACCGGCAAAGAGGGCGACATCGACATTCAAATGCGCATCCAGTTGAAGAATATGGCCGGCCAGGTGCTCTTGAACGACCAGAAGCCCATGGGAGGGTTTTTGGCCTTGGGCGGCGCCGAATATCGTGCCTATGCGAGTGTCTCTTTCGGCGCCGGTTACACGCCGGGCACCTATGTGCTTGCCGTTTCGATTAGCGATCAGCTTTCCAAGCAAACTGCTTCGTTTGAGCGCCAAATCGAAGTGCAGGCGCCGGACTTTGCTGCGATTAATCTCCAGTTTTCCCTGGATGCCGACAAAAAGGTATCGGCCCCGGGCACCCTGGTCCGCAGTCAAAGCCTGTACATTCGGCTCAATGTGGTGGGGTTTGATCGCTCCGCCATGAAGCTGGACCTGGCCATGACAGTTCAAGCCCTCGATGAAAACGGCAAAGAACTAATGGCCCGTCCGATTAATTCCGAAGTGACGTCGGAGGACGCCGACCAGGTGGCCAAGGCCACATCGGCAACGCTGAACGCGAATCTCACCTTGAACCGAACCGGCAATTTCCGCCTGCGAATCCAGGTTCAAGACAAGATCAAGAAAAAGAAGATTGAATTGCTAGTTCCCATCAAGGTGGTGGAGTAACTTCGTTGTAAGCCCAGGGACGGAAGTCCCTGGGCCCCTCGCGCTCACTTCTCATCCTTCAGCGCTTTCAACGATTTCTCAATGGCCGCTGCAGTCACCTCGCCGGTCAGGCGCACGTCATTTCCCTTTACGCCGCTGTGCAGGCTGTTCACGATGTCGGTGAGCGAAGCGTACTCCGCCTTTTGCTTGGTGAGGCTGGGGGCGAATAGCTTCAGCAAGTTGATGCCGTCTTGCACGGCCTTGTTGACGGCTTGGGCGGCCGCTGCGTCGGCATTGTGGATCAGAAGCTCGATATTCACGTCGGTATCCACGCGCACTGTGCCGGAGATGCCGCCGATCTTTTCGATGGCCTTTTTCTGTTGCGCATCGCCCACCGGAATCGACTTCAGGTTGTCGTCGCTCGGCACGACGGCCAGCCACAGCGCGTCTTTGTCGCTGGCCTTTTCGATGAGGGCCGCGAGTTCCTTCTTCGGCTGGCCGACTTTGCCGCTCGTATTGCTCATGGCCTCTTTGAGCACGTCGCGCATATGCGACGCCAGCAGCGTCGAGTCGCCGGCAAACGTGACAAATGTTGGCTTCTCTTCGCCGGCAAGTTCGTAGATCGACTGGCTGCCCTCTTTATGGACCTTGATCTTGTCCTTGCTGTTTGGATCGGCCGCTACCTTCGCCGCGAGCGCTTGAATCTTGTCGCGGTTGAACTTGCCGGTGACGATAACAATGCCCCGGCCGCCGGAGTCCGCCGAACCGGACACCGTGACCCTGCTAATGTCTTTCATCGGGTCGAGTTCCAGGTCCTTCAGCAGCGTGTGGAACTGCTCGTTGCTTTTGAGCAACTCGATGTAGCTCGTGCGGACGAATTTCTTCGCCAACGGCGACTGCAGGAATTGCTCCACGTTCCACGACATCACCAGTTCACTGTCGTTGAGGACATACGGATCAATGTCGGCGGCGCGTATGGGCGTTTGTGATGTGAAGAGAAAAACAAAGGTCAAAGTCAGCAAAACATATTTCATTGAAACTCCTCTAGTTGTTGCAATTGTCCACGCGGCTTTTGTAGGGTGGGTGGAGCGCAGCGCAACCCACCGGTAACATGCAGGTGGGTTGCGCTGCGCTCCACCCTACCAGACCATTTAAACCAAAACGGTGGGTCGGGAGGGAGAGGCTCCTGCCGAGCCGCGGGCGGTGGCTCGGCTCCCGACCCATATCGATTAACGTAGATGGCCAACTACAGATTTCCGATCATATCACCCGGCAAATCAGGCACTTCAAATAGTTCGACTCCGGACAGGAGACGGCCACGGGGTGGTCCGGCGCCTGGCCACGGCGTTCCAGAATCTGGATCTCGCGGCCGGCCTTGGCGGAAACCTGGGCCAGCGTTCCTTCCAGCATCTCTTGCGTGATCAACCCGGAACAGCAGCACATCACCAGAATGCCGTCCGGGGCGAGGAGCCGCAAGGCCAAAGTCTGCAAACGCCGGTAGCCCTGAAGCGCTTCGGGCACCGCGTGCTGGGCACGAGCGAATTTCGGCGGATCGAGAATCACCATGTCGAAGGTGCGGCCGGTAGCGGCGAGCCGGGCCAGCTCGTCGAATACATCGGTGGCGACGAACTCGACGCGCTCCAGTTCGTTCAGCCTGGCGTTCTCGCGGGCCAAAACCAGGGCTGTTTCCGACGCATCGAGGCCCAGCACCCCCTCCGCCCCGGCCTTAGCGGCATGCAAGCCGAAGCCGCCGGTGTAACAAAAGCCGTCGAGGACCCGCCGGCCCCGAGCGAGGCGGGCCACCGCCTGGCGATTCTCGCGCTGGTCCATGTAAAAGCCGGTCTTTTGCCCTTCCTTCAAATTCACGCGGAAGCGGATGCCGTTCTCCTCAATCACAATCGGTTCGGCCGGCTCTTCGCCCCACAAGAGCCCATCCTGCAAGGCCAACCCTTCGAGCTTGCCGATGCCGCGTTCAGTGCGGAGATAGAGGCCCTTCGGCTTCAGTTGCTCCACCAGCAAATCCACGAACATCTGCTTGCGCATGGCCAGTCCAAGAGCCGTGAATTGCACGACGAGCCAACTGCCGTAGCGATCCACGATCACGCCGGAGAGCCCGTCAGCCTCGCTGAAGATGAGCCGGCATGCTTGTTCCGGCCCGTCCAGATGGAGCGCGTCTTGTCGAAAGCGAACTGCCGATTCGATCTTTTGCTGGAAGAAGGCGGCATCCAGCGGCAGATCGGCCGACCAGGAATAGAGCCGAACGCGGATTTTGCTCTGGCCGTTGTAAAAGCCCCGAGCCACGAAATTGGCCGCCTGCGAATAAAGGTCCACTTCGGCCCCGTCCACCGGCTCGCCGGTGACGGCTGCGACGGCCCCGGCGTAAACCCACGGATGCCGGCCAAAAAATGGCTGAGCGCGGCGCGGTTTCAAGATGACGCGAGGGAGAGACATGATTTGATTTTCACCGCAAAGACACACTGTGCGCAAAGGCGTTCGGAAACCCCATCTTTTTTGTATTCTTAGCGGTCTTTGTGTCTTTGCGGTGAATGATTTAGGTTTTCGCTTTCTGCACAGCCTGAATGTAATCCACCGTCTCGCCGAGTTCGCCCTGGCCATGATGGCTGGCCAGCATGGCTTCGATGCGCAGCCGCAATTCCAGCTTGTGAATCGGTTTCGTCAGAAAATCGCTCGTACCGGCTTCCACGGCCCGCTCGACGTCGCTCGGCTGATCCAAGGCCGTGACCATGATAATCGGCAAATCCCGCGTGGTCGAATCTTGCCGTAGCCGTTTGCAAACTTCGAAGCCGCTGAGCTTCGGCATCATAATGTCGAGGAGCAGCAAATCCGGCTGCCATTCCTGCACCAGCCGCAGCGTGGCCTCGCCGTCTCGGGCGGAACGAACTTCGTACGGCAAGTCGCTAAGGAAGGCCTCGAGTAGTTCCACGCCCTGGGGATTATCTTCAGCGATTAGAATCTTGGCATTCGGCTTCGTGGTACTCATGCGAGCATTATAGAAGTCAGAAGTCAGAAGTCAGAAGTCAGAAGTCAGCAAGAACCGGTCTGACCTCTGACTTCTGACTTCTGACCTCTCTCCTACCCGATCGCCTTCAACAATCCCGGTAACAGCGCCCCCGACGGGCCCGTGAGCCGCACGTCGGCGTGGTAGCTGGCGTCGGTTTCGGCGAGGTTGATTTCGATGACCTTCGCCCCACTGCGTTTCGCGGCAACAATCAGCCCCGCGGCAGGGTAGACGACGGCGCTGGTACCCACGACCAGGAACACGTCGCACAGCGAAGTCATGAGCGCTGCCTCTTCCCAGGTGGCTGCCGGCAGCGCTTCGTGAAACCACACGATGTCGGGCCGGAGCAGCCCGTTGCAATGCGGGCAATGCGGCAGCTCGCCGAGTTCATCCAGGCCGCGATCTTCGATCGCGTGGCATTGCATGCAGCGTGTGCGCGACAGGTTGCCGTGCAGTTCCAGTACGCGCTGGCTGCCGGCGCGGCGGTGTAAGCTGTCCACGTTTTGCGTGACCAGCGTGAAATGTTCGCCGGCGAAGCGCTGCTCCAGTTCGGCAAGCGCGAAGTGACCCGGGTTAGGCTGCACGGTCCGCAGATTGGCGCGCCGGAGGTTGTAGAAGCGCCAGACCAGACGCGGATCGTCGCGGAAAGCCATCGGTGTGGCGACTTCGTCGATGCGGTGGCCTTCCCATAGCCCGTCGCTGCCACGGAACGTGGGCACACCGCTCTCGGCCGACACGCCGGCCCCGGTGAGCACGGCCACGCGCCGGGCATGGCGAAGAAGCGTTGCCGCAGTCGCAATCCGGTTATTCGCTTCGCCGGTATCGTTGATCATCGCGGTCATCATCGTCGTCCCGATCTTCGCCCTCATCACGGTCGATATCACCGTCCATATCCTCGTCGAGCTCTTCCTCATCCCGCGACCGCCGCGGCGCAAAGGCGGCGGCTATCGCAGGAAGCAGCATAACGATTAAGAGCGATAGCGCATGCCCACAGAAGATCACGAATACCAGACCGACGGTTGCGAGGCGGCTCGTGTGAAATGCCGCGGCATTGCCAGGAATGCCACCGGCCTGAAGAAAAAACTTGTCTTGCGCGGGAAAAATCACCGCTACCTGGAAGATGAGGTAAATGAGATGGGCCAGAAACGCCACGACTCCGTATAGGATCGCTAGCCACCGGCCCCAAGGTTGCATCTTGAGCAAGCCTGCTCCCACTACCACGACCGCAATGGAGAGTACCAGAATCGATATTGCGCGCGTGGATTGAATGGCCAGGTAACCGGGCACTTCCTTCTTCATAAAGTCGATAGCCTCGCGGCCTGGATCTTTCGCACCGGCAGGCGATGCCAAGGATAAGAGCGGATCGGACGCTGCGCCGCACGTGCACAAGAGCCCAAGACCGCCGACAATGAAGCTTAGCACTGCCATGGTCGTGATGGCGCCGGGCCGCCGAGGCGGTCGTCTTCGTCTTCGTCGTCTGCGAGGCATTCGCTCTCCTTATGGTGCACGATTCCAGGTGTTCGTTCATTTCGGTCGGAAAGAAGTAATGTCTGGCCGAGGCGGCGGTTCATCCAAATCATTTCGGTCGGAAACGGGGCGGTCCCAGTCGAGGTCATCGCGCGGCTCGTCGGGAGGCGGGGCGTCGCCGTTGGCCACCGCAAAGGCGTGGCGTACGCTCTTTAGCATCATGACGATCAGAACCGCTGCTGGGTACGCCAGATAAACCGCCTGCTGAATAATCGTGCTGATGGCATTGGCCGTCGGACTTCCTCCCCCCATGCCGCCGAATGCGGGAGGCGGAGTCGCGGGACCGCCTGCCGGCCGATTCTTTTGCTGCTCCTAGCTCCATTTTTCGAGTTCCTTGCCTGCATTCTGCATTTGAGATTGCAACACCGTGATGACATAAGTCGTTGAACTGAGCGTCCAAAGGATGCGAATAATCGCATAGACGATGGTAAGATTCCGGCCCCAGTATCTCATTTTCATGAGACCGATGCCGGCCGTAATCATGAGAATGCCGGCGACCAGCATTTCGACCACGACGCCGACGAAATACCATTTCGCGGTGGGCGCGTTGCGATCAAAGATCTGGAGCATCTGCTTCAAATCGGGCTGCCCCGGCGGCGGCGGCGGCATACTGCTCATCATCGAAACAAAAAAGACGGAGCCAATGCCAATGCACAGCGCTCCGGCGATGTCCAGGCCGCCGAATACAAAGTGTAACACCGCGATCGCCGTCACCGCGCCGGGACGTTTGCTGACTGGCATCCGTATTAGCTCCATGTGAGTTCGCTTCACACACGGGATTTATCGTATCGCTTTGGCTTACCGGGAAGAGAGGAAATAGCAATTCCTGCCTATTCCAAGAGTCGCGGAACCTATTACGATATGCGGTGTTCGATTGGTCATCCCCACCGAAGCAAATTCCAAAGGAGAATCTCATGCTGCGAAAATTGCTGGGCATTTGCGCCGTCTTCGGCCTCATGGCCGGCCTGGCGCTGGCCGACGACATTACCGGCAAAGTGAAAAAGGTCGATGCGGAGAAGAATACGATCACCGTCGACTTGCCGACCGGCGATCAAAAGACTTTCGAAGTGGCCAAGGATGCCGACATCTACACCACCGGCAAGGGCAAGAAGAACAAGCCCGGCCCCAAGGAAGGCATCGAAGGCGGCCTGAAAGGCGTGAAAGAAGACAGCAGCGTGACCATTGGCACCATCAAGAAAGGCGACCGCGAAATTGTGATCTCGATTAAAGTGGAGCCGGGGAAGAAGAAATAGTGAGTGGTGAGTGCTATTGGGTGATTTTCAAGCCGCGGGGCGAGTATTCGAGCCCCGCGGGTCACCACCCACTACCCCCCAATCGCGTGCATAGTCCGCTCCGGCTTCACGAACTTCGCGGTGTTGATTTCGTGGCCTTCCCATTTCTGCCAGACGTTCTGGCGAATCACTTCCGATAACGCGGCATCGTCTGGCGTTTCGCGCAGGTAGCGCTTCACGTCCACTTCATCGAGAGCGAAAAGGCAATTGCGGAGCTTGCCATCGGCCGTGAGGCGCACGCGATTGCAGCTGCGGCAGAAGGGCCGCGAGACCGAAGCGATCATGCCTACGCGGCCGCCGCCGTCGGCATATTCGAAGTCCATGGCCGGGGCCCGGGGATCGTAATCCTCGGCGGGAGCCAGCGGGGCGATCTCGCGCTCCAGTAGTTCCAGCAATTCATGGGCGAAGAAGACTTTGGCCCGCTCCCAGGCTTCGGCCCCAATGGGCATGTATTCGATGAAGCGCATCTCAAAGCCATGCTCGCGGCAAAAGCGCGCCAGCGGCACCGCATCATGCTCGATGAAACCGCGAATAGCCACCGCGTTAATCTTGATGCGCGAAAAGCCCGCCTTTTTTGCAGCCAGGATGCCATCGATCACGCGGTCCAAGCCTTCGCGGCGAGTGAGTTCAAAGAAGCGGCCCGCGTCCAACGTGTCGAGGCTCGCGTTCAACCGCTGCAACCCGGCCTCGCGCAGCGCTTGCGCGTGTTCGGCCAGAAGCAGCCCGTTGGTGGTGAGGCCGATGTCGCGAATGCCGGGGATCGGCGCGAGCAACTTCACGAGCCGATGCAGCTCACGCCGCATCAACGGCTCGCCGCCGGTGAGCCGCAGCTTGTCGATGCCCAGAGGCGCGGCCACCTGCACGAAATGCGCGATCTCTTCGAAGCTCAATAGCTCATGCCGGTCGAGAAAGACCACGTCTTCCGGCATGCAATAGACGCAGCGCAGGTTGCAACGATCCGTGACGCTGATGCGCAGGTTGTTGTGAATGCGGCCAAAGGTGTCGATCAATTGCGGCATGCGTTTCGCTGACATGATTCTTCACTGTTTTTCTTTGCGTTCTTTGCGCCTTTGCGGTGAAAAATGCTTTTCACCGCAAAGACACAAAGAACGCAAAGTTTACTTTACCAGAAAATCATTTCAGCGTGATTGGCAAATCAAGTTTTTTGCCGCCGCGCAGCACGTTCAGCGTGATCTGGTCGCCGACCAAATAGTTTTTCCGCACGTAGCCCAGGAATTCCAGCATCGTCATGTCGAGACTGAGATTATCCACACCCACGATAATATCGCCAGGTTCGACACCCGCGGCTTTGGCATCGCGGTGCACGGTCTTGTCCTGCCGAAATGCGAGATGCTTCTCCGACAAGGCAAGTGCTTGTTTTTCCTTTGCGCTCAAGTCTTCGCCATACAGGCTGAGGCTCGGCAAAATGTCCAGCACCGATGGCCGCCAGGTGATATTGGTCTTGCGCCAGCCTTCGGCGAGGTCGAGCGTGCCGGTCATCGGCTTACCGTTGCGTTCCCAGGCGATGGCAGTCTGGCCCCGGGCCGGCGCGTAATGCAAGGCATACTGCGCATCCAGAAACGTAACCGCGGACATGCCGTTCAGGCGGCGCAGCGCGTCGCCGACTTTCAGCCCGGCCTTCTCGGCCGCGGAGCCCGGCTTCACCGCCTTCACGCAATCCGTGCGGTCCACTTCCAGCGTGATGCCGACATTCTCCGGCAGCGGGTAAATCCAGACTTTATCATTGCTCCATTGGCCGGTGGACTTCAACTCGTCGCGGCGAAATTCCCAGACCTGATGGCAGTGGATGCAATCATTGTGAATGCGGCGCTTGGCGGCAGGGTAATCGTCCACGAACAGCGGTTTACTCGACCGCGCTGCCGGCTTCGCTTCGGCATCGCGCTCGTGCGTCTTCAGCGCCAATTCCATCGCGTAGTTCAACCCGGCCAAAGACTGCCGGCTTTCCGCGCTGCGCGCATCACGGCCGCCGTAACGCCCGTAAACTTTCTCATTCGCATTCATGAAGAACACGACCCAGGTGAGATCGAAGTCGAAATCGAAGAGACTGAGATCGACACCCTGGATGCGCACCAGCCGCACCCGGATGAATTTGTCGGCCACGTCGGTCAACTGCTCGAGACGAACAACCTGCTCGTCAAAGTCGCGGCAGTCCGTTCACCGCTCGCAGCGCAGGACCACGAGCAGCGGTTTGCCGGTGCGCTGCGCTTCGGCCTTGGCCTGAGCGAAGTCGAGAAACCAGCCGGTCTTTTTCGGGTCTGGCGGCGCGGCGAAGGCAAAAGTGGCGCACCACATTATGACCGTGGTAATACCAATCGAGCGAATGAACACTTGATTGTCTCCCATGTCAGCAACTGTCGTAAAACACTGATCCTATTTGGGCAGGGCCCGTTAGCCCGAAGCGCAAGCGAGGGCGACCGGCACCCCTCGCTTGCGCTTCGGGCTAATTCCCTGCTATTTCGGCGACTCCAGAGCCATCACTCTTCCGTCCGCCAAGCCTGCGATGAGCGTATCGCCCAGCCACGCCATCGCGGTAATGTCTTGCGGCAACTGCTGCTCGCTGAGAATTCTGCCGTCGGAATCGGCTATGCGCAACGTGCCGCCCCAGTAAGCGACCGCCAGCTTGCCGCCAGAGCCGCAGTGGAACTTGATTAAGCGATCCACGCGTTCTTGCTTCTTGGCGAGGGCAGTGAAGGATGAATCGGCAGGAGCGGTCTTTTCCTGCACCATAGCTTCGACTTCACTCTGCTTCAGCGTCCCCGAAGATCCGGCCTTTCCATCGGAGTGATACTGGACCATCGAGCCATCGTGACTTACGACGGAGAGCAGGTCCTTGTCAACCCACACCGCCCGAATCCGGTCTGGTCGAAGGGTCTGCCAAGCGATCGCCGCCCTCGGATATAGGCCGGGCGCCGATTTCGCCGGTTTGATGTTTACGGTTTCCGGCAGGCGGTACTTGGTCAGTGGATCGATGCCCGCGGCGGCTTCGTAAAAGCTGCCCACCGCCTCGCCCATGCCTGCTTCATCATAGCCGATCAGTGTGATCGATTCCTGTCCGGGCCCAATACCGTCGCGCTGCCAGGCCAGCATGCCGCGATTCGGGCCGGGGAAGTTGTCGGCCTTCGGCGTGTACGGCAGGAAACGTTCCTTCAGCAGAAAGTCGATGATCGGATTGTCTTCCGGCGTGCCGAGAAGGATCACTGGGCCCTGCACCGCGAAGCCGGCCAGCGCTGGCGAATTGCTGTCGCCGGGCTTGATCTGCCCGCTGCCGGCATATACCAGGCCGCACCACGTTCGAGCTTCTTCTTCGGTGAGCTTGCGCGATTTAGCGGCGTCGGCCAGTGGTGTCTCCTTACAACGCACGCCCCACGGTTCGAGAATCTTCGCCAATCGCTTGGCCGCGGCATCGTTGTATGCGCTCTTGCCTTTCACAATCGTGACATCGTGGAAAAG
>DATGHS010000102.1:0-9449 GCA_035307785.1 Gemmataceae bacterium | reverse complement strand
CGCAGAGGAACAGGCCGGCTTTCTGGGCCGCGGCTGCCAGCAGCAGGGTAGGACTTTGGCCCTTGCACGCTTTCAAAGCCGCACCGGTGTAGCCCAGTTCCTGAGCCAGCTTCAGGCTCTCCAGGTCGATCAGCGATTCATCAATCACAATGGGCCTGAGCTTCGCGGCCTCGTGCATGACATTGTGCCGGTTGGCTTTCAGATCGCGGGCGGTGGGCTGCTCGATGTACTGAATGCGCTCGAAGCCGTGCGGCCGCTGCTCTTTCACCCGGGCCAGGAATTCAAGCAGGTAGCCCACGTTGGCACAACGTTCATTGAAATCGAGGGAATAATGCCATTGCCGCACGCCGCGCTCGTGCTGGGTCTCCGCGGCGGCTTCATCGACTTGCAACACGCGCTCCACGTCCCAGCTCAGATTGTCGCCATTCAGTTTAATCTTCAGATGTGTCAATCCGTCGGCCCGAATCCACTCCGGCAGCGTCTCCGGCAAGCCGTCGTTGATCCGCTGCTTGATGTCGGCATCGGTAATCGGGTCGAGCGCGCCGATCAAGTGATAGAGCGGCATCCGCGGCTTGGCCTTTGGCAGTACATAGCGCTCCAGGTGTTCGCCGGCGTACTCCGGTCCAAGATAGTGATCGAGATCGCGCGGCAAAAACTCGCGGCTGTAGGTCTGGTAACAATTGCGGCCATGAACTTTGCCGAACGCGTCGTGAACGGCGGCATCGAACGGGCTCGCTACCACCAGAGCGCACAATTGCGGAATCGGCTCGGCCAGCTTAAGTTCCCGGCTCACCGCATCCGCAGCGCGGAAGATGTCTTGCTCCAACGCGTGAAAAAGATCGATAGGATGGCCGGTTTCCTTGCAGCCGGCGAAGAGGCGACAAACGCGCTCGGCCAATGCCTTCATGGCCGCGAGGGTCTGATCGTAATTCAACACGCGGCTTGGGAACGACCAGACATTGCCGAGCGGCATCGAGCCGAAGCCGCGGGCGCTTTTGCCCGCCACGGTGCGCACGTTGGCATGCACGTTCAGGATGGTGACTCGATCCAGCGCAATGCCGCCAAATTTGATGGGCGTGCGGTAATTGAAGTCTTCGTAGCCGAAGACTACTGAGTCGAGGCGAATATCGGTTGGCAGGGGAGGCATAAGGGGTTCTCTAATTCTCTGCGTTCTTGGCGTTCTCTGCGGTTATGTGCTGATCGTATTTAACCGCTGAGGGCGCAGAGAACGCAGAGCCCCTTCCAGCTCGATAAATCATATTTTCGTGAGCCGATATAGCCAGCACGACATCAGAAATGCCGCCACGCCGGCACACAACACGCCGCCGCTTAGCATGAAATTGAACATAGCAGGAAAGGAATCATAATACGGCTTCTGAAAGACGTACCACTCCTCCGGCCCAGTAGGCGAGGCAATCGGCTTGTGGCGCTGCTGAAATTCATCGAAGAAATGCTCGTCGTGCATGTCGGCCCCGGCGGCAATCTTCGCAGCCTCGAAGTCCTGATACTCCTTCTGATAGCGCTGCCCGTACGCCAGCTCATCGTCGAAATTCGGCCGCAGGTTCGCCACCTCTTCGGCCGGCAGCGTCTGCTCAATCTCCTTTTGCCGGCTATCGCAATGGTCGCGCAGCGCCTGCTGGATTTCGGGCTTGGGCCAGTAGCGGCTGGCCAGCTGCTTGCAGCGCTCGTAAGCCGTCCAGGCAATCCGCCGCTGCCCAACGCGCAGCATGATCTCGCCGATGCACAAACAGAAATGCGGATTCGCCCCGCCGCCCTGCCGCCACATGCCGATGATGGCCAGCATGGGGTCATCGAACTCCGCGTGGCTGCGATGCGATCGTACGGGTACGTCCTTCCAATCTTCTTCCGCACCAACAATCATAATCGCGTCGCGCACGCCCTTCACGTTGTCCCACACCTCCGGCAGTCGATCCTCGTTGCCACCAATCACATTCCATTGCCGTTGAAATTCGCGTTCATCCACGTAACCCAAACCAAAGAATGAAGCCCGCCCGAAAGAGTCCTTGCTTCTATCTTTAAACCGCGCGACATGCTCCGACGTTCGCAATTCCCCCCAAGGCTGGTCAATCCGATCCCCTACAAAATCGAACTTCGTCATCAACTTCGGATCATCGCTGGCGGCAAGCAGAAACTCGGCTAGCACAATTTGCCAAACTTCGCGCCCGAAATGCGCTTCCGGGTTCACCTCGACTGATTTCTTCAGCAGATCGATCCCTTCGCGCACCGCGTCTTTGCCTTTCGAGTCGCCGGCAATCGCCTTCGGCATATTCGTGTGGACGATGAAGGTGCCGAGATTGGCGTAGGTTGTGTACAAATCACGGCCGCTCAGGCCGCGCTTTTGCTGAAGTTCCAGCTTGTTGCGAAGGAGCGGAATCGCCTCGGCAGGCTTGCCGAGCCGGTCGAGGCCAGTGCCGATGTCGTCGTACAGGCCGAAGGCTTCGTCGGAATCGGCGGGAACCGATTTCAGCTTCTCGCGCGCCAGCCGTTCGCGCTCCATGTACCAGACCGAGCCGTGCTTCGGATAGCGCTCGTGAATGACATCATGCGCCATGGCAAAGCGGAACGAGGCCGCATTCGGCGACTTGGGCACATGATGCGGAAGGGGAACGGATTCGGTTATTGGGCCCGTGTTGGTGCGAAACAGAAAAGCGCTGCCGATGCAGCCGGGCACAAAGGCGACGCCGGCCGCCAACAGCGTCCAGATAAGTCGCCCGCCACGCGACATGACTCATGCTTTCGTCGAGGGCCTGCGAAGGATCATCAATCCCGCCCCGGCCAGCAGCGCTCCGCCGGTGCCGTACAGCACCAGCGGCGTATTCGATGAAGGCTGTGAATCGGTCGAAGGCGCCGGCGGCGCCTCGCGCTTGTAACTCGAGCGAAACTCGCGCTCGTGCCCCGGTAATTCCGAGTCATTCAGGCAAGCCGACGCAACGCCGCAAAGCGCGAACAGACAGGCGAATGTAGCGAGCAAGCGGAACATAAGGCACCCGATGGGAGTTGGAAAAGGGAACCTTCCATTCAGTCTGCGCGGGCGCAGCAGCGTTGTCAACAAGAATTCGGATTATTTGCGCCAGCAAGAAAAAACTGACGCCTACGAAATTCCAAGCTGGGGAACTAGGATTCGAACCTAGACAAACTGATCCAGAGTCAGTTGTGCTACCGTTACACTATTCCCCAAAAATGCCTGTTTCCAAGGGCTTTCAGCGGCTTTTCCCTTCTGCCTTTCATTTACCTTTTTGAAATCCCACCATTTTATCGCCTCACCATTCGCCACCAAATCGGCACTGGAATGCTAACAAAAAACCCCCTACTCGTGTAGGGGGAATTGGTCAGGTGTCGTGGCTACTGTTAGCGGAATTTGAGTCGTGGCGCAGGCGTGCGTCGAAGAATCGTGCAACCGGCGGACGCGCCCTCGGTGGCCGGGGCAAATTCGAGCCCTGTAGGTCAGGCTTCCCAGCCCGACCGATTCACTTCTTGTCGACGTACTTCTCGCCGAGCAGGTCATCGAGTATCCTCTGTTGCTCCTTGCTCAGGGTTTCCCGAACCTTCTTCGGCACGCTAAAAGTCAGCCTGATTAATTTTCGTGCAGCTTCTTGATTCGTGATCTTCTTCGCCTCCACGTCCGCGCGCAGCTGCGCCGTGTATTCGGTCGCCAGTTTGCCGTAGGCCGACTGAAGTTCCCGGACCTCCGGATCGCCCATTTTCAATGCCGAGCGAATTTCCGGGTAATCGAAGATCTCCATCCCGCGCACCTGCAAGACAATCTGCTTCATCCGCTTGAGCTGGGCGGGCCAAAGCGTTTCGCTGTACACCTTGCACAAGTCATCAACCACCTGAATTTCGAGGCCCCGCAACTTCGCGTTCTTCTCGCGCTCAGAGAGCTTGGAATTCGCAACTTCGCCGCAGGCTTTACTGTAGCGCTGCCAAATCTGCGTCCGCCGCTCCTCGCTGCCCTTGAGACTGCGCTCCTGGTCCGGTGTGATTTTCAGCTCGGCCTTCATTTCAGCGGTAAAAAACGTCAGGATATTGGGCGCCGAATACACGCAGCGCTTCTCGGCATCGTTGGCGAGCGCGGCCGTGGAGATTGAAAGCAACCAGGCGGCGGCGAGCACCAAGCGCGAAGTGGAAGTCATCGATTGCCTCGGTGTGGTGCGGGGCGACGGCAGGTCGGTGAATTATCGACCCAATGCGGCCCGACACGCAAGCATAGGTCGAAAATGCCGGTGCGGCAGCGCGTAGTTGCGTTGAGGAAGTTCATCGAGAAGAAAGCCGACGCCAAGAATCTTCGGATTGCTCCAAATCTTGATCGCACAAATGGGCCGAGGCGTTGGGCCGAAAGCTGGAGGTGGGACCGGCGGCGGATTAAGCCGCGCGAGCGCGCTCGGAATGGAGGCTTCCCGCTTAGTCTCCCGGATTCCGCGGGCTGCTATTTGCGAATGCAATACACGTTCTCGACGGTCCGCAGGAAGAGCGAGTCGCCCGTTACAGCCGGTGTGGACCAGCACATCTCATCGATCTTGTTCTTGCCCAGAACCTTGTATTCCGGACCGGCTTTCAGCACGTGGGTGGTGCCGCTGTCGTCGAGGCAAAAGACCTTGCCGTCGCAAGCCCAGGGGGACGAAGTGAAGCCGCGGGCGCCGGGAATTCGCTCTTTGTAAAGCTGCTTGCCGGTCTTCGGATCGTAACAGCTGACAAGGCCGCCGCGATCTTCGAGGACGTACAGGTAGCCGTCGTAAATCAGTGGCGAAGGGGTGGCAGGCCCGGCCTGGGGCAGCTTCCACAAAACATACTCGTTCGACTTCTCGCCGTCCTTGAGAGTGATGGTGCCGCTGCCGCCTGGCTTGATGGCGAAGAAAGGCCGAGCGCCGCCGCCGAACCCGCCGCCGTTGCCACCTGGCCGTCCGCCGCCCGGAGGCCCGAATCCACCGCCACCCATGCCCATCCCACCGGGACCGCCGCCCGAGCCGACATACAGCATCTCTTCGGTGGCCACCGGCGACGCCTTGATCTGGCCGTTCACGCCGCTCATTTCCCAAAGCTGCTTGCCGGTGGCCGGGTCATAGGAACGCACGCTGGGGCTGCCGACGCACACAATCTCGGTGCGCGTTTTGTTTTTCCAAACCAGCGGCGTGCTCCAACCGGTGCGCTCGCTGCGGTTCGTGCGCCACAATTCCTTACCGGTTTTCGCGTCCAGCGCCACGAGGAACGACTTCTGTTCGTTGTCGCACTGGATGAACAGCCGGCCGCCGTCCAGTGCCGGCGAACTGCCGGTGCCATTGCCCATGGCCATTGGATAAGAACCGAGCTCCGCCTTCCAGACGAATTTGCCGGCCAGGTCGTAGCAAAACACGCCGGTCATTCCGAAATACGCGTAGACGCGCTCGCCATCGGTCACCGGGGTTTCGGTCGCATACGTGTTGGTGGGATTGGTGGGGATCGTGGGCTTCTGCTCGGCGGCCGTTTGTTTCCAGAGGATCTTTCCATCGGCCGCGCTGAGGCAATAGATTTCGAACTTGTACACCTCGTCGGGAGGCTTGCCGCCGCCAAAGCCGCCGCGGCCGAATCCGCCGCCGGGTGGGCCGCCGCCCGGAGGGCCGAACCCGCCGGGGCCGCCAAAACCGCTCGCAGGTTTCTTTTGCTTGTCGCTTACTGCCGAGGTCACGAAAACTTTGTCGCCCCATACGATCGGTGCCGACCAGCCATAGCCTGGAATCTTGGCTTTCCACGCGATGTTCGTCTTGGCCGACCACTCGTCGGGCAGGCGCGCTTCGGCCGACATACCGGTGCTGTTCGGCCCCCGAAACTGAGGCCAGTCGGCCGCCGACGCCAGGCCGGTTCCCAGAAGGAAGAAGCACAGGACCAAAGTGGGGCGCATGATTGTCTCCTCCACGCGGGATAAAAATGCTCCGCTCAGAGTAAGCAATCGGCGATGAGGAACTGGTGAGAGACGCATGCCTGACAATGACCCAGGTGGCCTAACGCATTGGCATCGCACCCCGGCTCTCTCGCGCCTCGAAACCGGCAAACGACCGGTGCTACCAGGGTCGGCGCTCGCCAGCAGCAAGGATGAGGTGAAAAAAGGAGCAAACCGGAATGATTCTAATTGCTGCCAGAGTCATTCCGTCTGCCCCCGTGGTTTCCACCGGAACCTGCGATGCCCGTTTTTCCCTTTCTCAATTGTGTTTCAATTCTTGAAATCGCGTCGTCGGCAGCTCATGGTTTCGTGGCCGACGAAACCGAGGAAGGCCCCAAATGCCTCGCGCAAGCGTGTACTCGGCACTCGTTTTGCTCTCTTTCCGCACCTAAGGACTCCTGAGCGCATTAGGCGCTGAACTTTCTCCCGGAAAACGAGTACTGAATAGCTGGGATGCCCACTCTGTAAGGCAAGCAGTTGCCTATTCAATGTTACGGTTCGTTCTCATCCGCGACGGAGACCATCATGAGCGACCTCCTGACTTGGATTGTGTGCGGTCTAATCGTCGGCCTGATTGCGCATTGGCTGGTCGCAGGCCGCTCTCCCGGTGGCTTCCTGCGGACCATTCTCGCGGGGATCACCGGCGCCGTTGCGGGCGGCCTCCTCTATGGCTTCGTCCGTGGGCGTCTGCCGATCTGGTTCGGCAGTGCCTGGGAAGTCTGGATCTTTCCAATCCTTGGAGCGTTTGTGGTTATCCTCATCTACACGCGCTGGCGGCGCGGTTCGTGGGGAGGACACTGGTCGTGGCGGCGGTGGTGGTAGTTCCGAAACGAGGTGAGTTATGCGTAAGTTACTGGGTGGGTTGGTGATCATCATTTTGCTTGTAGTCGCTGTGGGCATCTGGCGCGGCTGGTTCAACTACTCGATGAACAAAACAGACCCTGAAAGACCGAGCATTGAGGTGAACATCGATAAAGGGAAGCTGGAATCGGATATCGGAAAGGGCAAGCAAAAGCTGCAAGAGTCGGCCGACCAGGGAAAGGGCGCCTTGGAACACAAGTAATCCGCCTCGTCTAAGAGACGAGAGCATCAGCAGCCCAACAGTTTACTTTGTGGTTACTCCCTAAAAGTGAAAACAATCATGCCTGCAATCCTCTCGCCGCCGTCCGCTCCGAAGAAGGAACCAATGGCGCCTCCGCCCGAGGTGGACGTCCTCGAGGCAAAATTCCCGGAATTGGGCGCCTTCCCCAAGGACCAAGGTGTATTCTTTCGCGTCTGGGCGCCGAACGCGACCAAGGTCGCGGTTGCCGGCTCGTTCAACAATTGGTCGGCGACAGCCCATCCGCTGCAGCGCGACGACCAAGGCTGCTGGGCCGGCCACGTTGCCGAGGCGCAGGTCGGACACGAATTCAAGTACGCCATTAGCCACGGCGAAAACACTGTCCTCAAGAACGATCCCCACGCGCTACGAATCAACAATGCCTCGAAGAACGCGGTCATTCAGCGCTCCGACTTCGAATGGAAAGATGACTCCTTCCATCTTCCGCCCTTGAATGAATTGGTCATTTATGAAATCCATGTTGGCACGTTCGCTCGCTCCAACCCGAACTTGCCGGGAACCTTTGCCGGGGTCAAGAAGCTCTTGCCCTATTTGAAAGCGCTGGGCATCAACGCGATCGAACTGATGCCGCCGGCCGAATTCCCAACGGCGCTGTCGTGGGGTTACAACACCACGAACCCGTTTGCGGTCGAAGAGAGCTACGGCGGCCCCGATGGGTTGCGCGATTTGATCCGCACGGCGCATCAAAACGGCATCGGTGTAATCGTCGATGTGGTCTATAACCATTTCGGGCCCGGCGAATTGGATCTATGGCAGTTTGACGGCTGGAGCGAGAACAATCTGGGCGGCATCTACTTTTACAACGACCACCGCGCCAAGACTCCCTGGGGCGATACCCGACCCGATTTCGGCCGAGCCGAAGTGCGGCAATACCTCCGCGACAACGCTTTGTTCTGGCTCAAGGAGTTTCGCGCTGACGGCCTGCGCTTCGACATGACGGCGTTTATCCGCAACATCAACGGCGGGGCGAACGCCAGCGAGGATCTGCCCGACGGCTGGTCCTTGCTGCGGTGGATTAATGACGAAGTGCAAAAGTTTTTTCCTGGCCGCATTACTATCGCCGAGGATCTTCAGAACAACGAATGGCTCGTCAAGGGCACCGGTGCCGGCGGCGCCGGGTTCTTCACGCAGTGGGATGCGGCCTTCGTGCATCCGGTTCGCGCCGCGGTCGTCACGCCGGCCGACGAAGATCGCAACCTGCAGGCCATCCAAAGCGCCCTGGCCGCCTGTTACGATCAAGATGCCTTCAAGCGGGTGATCTACAGCGAATCGCATGACGAAGTCGCGAACGGCAAAGCCCGCGTGCCGCAGGAGATTTCCCCCGACAATCCCGGCGGCTACTTTGCCCGGAAGCGGTCCACGTTGGCTGCCGGTCTGGTCTTTACGGCCCCCGGCGTGCCCATGCTCTTTGCCGGGCAAGAGTTCCTGGAAGATCGCTGGTTCCGCGACGATGAACCACTCGACTGGTCCAACCTCGGCGCATTCGTCGGCATCAATCAACTCTACCGCGACTTGATTCGCCTGCGGCTCAATCGCGACGGCAACACGAAGGGGCTCATCGGCTCGAAGATGCAGGTCGTTCATGTCAATCCGGCGGATAAGGTGATCGTCTTCTTTCGTTGGTACGACGGCGGCCCCGGCGACCACGTCGTCGTCATCGCCCATTTCTCTAATGCGACTCGGAAGGGTTACAAGTTTGGCCTGCCCGCCGGCGGACGCTGGAAAACGCGCTGCAATTCCGACGCCAAGGTGTACTCGGAAGAGTATGCCGGCGTGACGCCTTCCGAGCTGGACGCCTTGCCCGGCGACTACGATGGTCTGCCGCAGTTCGGCTTGACTGACCTGGGTCCCTACAGTGTCGTGGTGCTGTCCCAAGATTCGCCGAAGTGAGATTTGGGCTGACGGCGATGCAGCGCAGGCGGACTGCGCTTTTTTTGAGCAACACGAAAAATCTGACATTCATATCTGTTAGGAGTTACGCAGTAGCTCCGTTGGTCAGTTGGTAGCGAGGGTTGGCGAGGTAGGCGCGGACGGCGTCGCGAGTGATGTCCCACTTGGCCTGCAACCAGCAGATGCCGGTCCGAAAGCACCAACTCTCCAGCCGCAGGAAGGCCCGTAGCGCCAAGCCAATGTGGTTGCGTTGGGCACAGGCCGACCGCGCTTGGCAACGTTCGATCATCGTCCCCTGCTTGAGGCCGCGATGAAACTCCTCGATTCGCCAACTGTGCTCGGCCAAGGTCAGCCGTTGCAGTTCATCCATCTGGAGGTCATTGGTGGCCCAGTATTCCGTGTCCCCGTCCTTGGCGACGATCCGAAACACCTTGATCAACCCGTATCCTTCCAGATGCACCACCGCCCCCGCCGCCGGCACCACTACTTCCCGGATGGGCCGCA
>DATGHS010000101.1:0-8379 GCA_035307785.1 Gemmataceae bacterium | reverse complement strand
TGGGCAAGCGCGCAAGTTGCCCCCAATGCCATCAGGGCCAAGATCGCCAGCACAATCTTTAGCCGCCAGCGCCCGTTCATGCGTCCCGCCGCTCCTACGGAGTGTCTGCGCACCATCTAATCGCGGCTATTCATACCGTTTTTTGCAATTTGCCGAAAGATGAGTTCGCAACGGACGCCATTTATTTGGGCTTGGTCGAACTTAAATGGTCATTCGGTTCTTGTGTGATGGGGCCATGTACTGGACAGTGCCAGCCTTCGACCCACTTAAACTGGCCCCATTCTTGGATTAAAGCGCCAAAAGGATATAATTCCAAACCGCAATGCGGACATAATGGCACCCGGTCCGTGGGTGTGTCCCGCAGAGATTCCTCAGACATAGTATTAGGCGTTTCTTGAAGGGGTTACACAAGCAGCGTGACTTGCGGTAAAACCCAGCTGACGCGGTCCCTGGCGCCAGGTTCCAAACGTGTTCTTTAAAGTATACCTGCGCAGGGGGGATTATGCAAGATTTAATGGCCCATTCGAAAGGCTTTGGGGCTTACCAGAAGGTCTTGGGTGGATTGGGTCGTTGTGTTCGGGAGCCAAATGCTTATTGGGGCAGGTGGTCGGCGGAGCATTTCGTTTCCATTTCACCGAAAGACTAACACCCCCCGTGAAACGAAACGCTTTTTCGTGAAATCAAATGCATTTTTGAATGACTTTTCACCTTTCGGATCGTACACTGCGGATCGCGCGCAGCAGCCAATGGTTTGCAACAAATGCAATCGGTGATAGTTCTCCCGCCAAACGCAACCATAGCGGCCAGCAAAGCCCCCAGAAACTCTTGCCACATCCAGCGGCTTCTTCCATCCGGCAGCAACTCGCAGCCGAAGATCCGAATCGCCGCAAAGGCATTGCAGCTGCGTGATTTGCGCACAAATCTTCCCATTCATTTGAAATTTAAGCTATGATCTGAATAGCATCACCACCCGCAGTTAGAAAGCACGCCCTTCGCCCTACTCCCAAGCGGAATTCACGCCCTACTGGTTGGCCGCGCGCACCAGGCGCCGACCTTCAGGAGGATATTGTTTCCCCTGGGATTATTGGATCAGACCCAAGTACTACATCCAGGTTACCGATGAGCCTACTGTCCCGTACCAGGTGGCTGAAGTGCCTGTTTGGCCGCGATTCCACCACGAAGGCCGCCAAGAACAAGTTTCTTACGAAGCGCCCGTCGCGCCGGTTTGGCAACGTCGAAGAATTGGAAGGCCGTATAGTTCCGGTTGCGCCGCCCTTGCAGTTCTCGTATCTGCCGCTCAGCGCTGCTGACTTGTACAACACGTTTCACACATTGAGTACCGGGGCCGGCAGCACGATCCATGTGGTAGTCACCATCACGGTCATGCAAGACAACACCGTGATCTACTACGACCACGGGCAAGACGGCTACGAAGCGAATCTGGCTAATCCCACACAAGCAACCACGCAAGTCTGGGGTGACGGCAATACGTCCAATGGAACCGCGCCCGGCTTCGCCACCGACATTCTGAAGGCCGGTGATGTCATCACCATCACCAATGACGTGCCGGTGCCCGCCAATCCGGGAACGACGTATTACAACGGCGGCGACTTGATCGGCGCCTCGGCGAATGTGAACATCACGGAGGCGGCGTGGCCAACCAATATCGGCACCGTGCTGGCCACGGCCGTGGCGGTGCCGGATACGCGGCTTTACGGCAACAGTTTCGTGGCCCCGGTCGGCACCGACGTGGCCTCGGGCCAAAAACTTTTTAGTTATTCCGCCTTTTACGTGACGGCGGCCCAGGACAACACGCAGGTAACGATCAACCTGAAAAACGGCGGCACGATTACGCAAACGTTGAACCAGGGCCAAACCTATGTTTCGCCGGCCACCGTCCAAGCGGGAGATACGGTTTCCTCCAGCGCGCCGGTTACCGTGACACTGGCTACCGGCGACCTCGGCGACACCTACGAATCGCGCTGGTTCACGCTCTACGACAACTCTCAGCTTTCGAATGATTACTACAGTCCACTCAGCACGCAAACGGCCGCACATCCGGTCAACCTGTTTGTCTTCAATCCGAACTCTACGGCCATCACGGTCAACTACCAAACGCAAACCACTTCTGGCAGTTTCACGGTGGCGGCCGGTGCGACTTACCAGTACGCGGTTCCCGATGCGTCAGCGACCCGCTTATACACCAGCAATGGCATGAATTTCGTGGCGGTGGCGGCCGACGACGTAACGCCCGCCGGCCAGAACGGCGACAGCGCGCAGTATGATTGGGGCTTTACCCTGCAGCCGACCAACACGTTGACTACTTCCGCCATCGTCGCGCTCGGCGTGGGCGACAGCGGCTCACCGCCCACTACCGCTGACAGCCCGATCTGGGTCACGGCCACCAAAGCGACGACGGTTTATGTGAATTACTCCGGCAACACCAGCCTTGGCCCCAACATCGATCCTGATGGCAACCATTACGATGTTTCTTACACTTTGAGCGCGCTGCAATCGCAGTTGGTATCGAACCCGAGCTTTGACAGCTCCGGCATGCGCTTGTATTCGCTGGACGGCACGCCGATCAGCGTGGCCTGGGGCGAGAATCCGGCCGTGGCGCCCATCGGCAATCCGGGATTCGATGCCGGCACAGTTGTTCCCAGTATTCCAGTTCCCGACTTTAATAAAACGGTGAGCTTTGCTCCGGGCGGCGACATTTATGGCGATGGACGTTATCACTCCGGCGACACCATTCGGTATGCACTGACCGTCTCCGACACCGGGATCGATCCCATCACCAACGCCATCGTGTTCGATGGCTTGCCGGCCGGTCTCACCTATGTCGCCAATAGCACCCAGATCAAGAACGGCACGACCACCACGCAGATTCCCGACGACAGCAGCGGCACCGCCTTTCCACTCGACGACGGCGGCTACACGGTGGTGAATGTCGATCCTCATCAGGTGACGACGATCACGTTTGATGCAACGATCAATTCGGGATTGCCGGCCGGCACCACCAGCTTAACGAATACGGCCACACTCGATTCGATTGGTGAAACGATAACGGCCACGGCCACCGCCACGCTGGCTTCCGGCATCGGCCACCGCGTTTGGCTCGATAGCAACGGCAACGGCATTCAGGACGCCGGCGAAAACGGCGTGGCCGGCTTCACGGTGTATGCGCTCAGTGCCGGCGCCACCATCGCTACCACCACCACCGATGCGAGCGGCAACTATCTCTTTTCCGGCTTGTCGGCTGGCGCCTACACGATCCAATTCAGCGCCCCGGCCGGCGATGTATTCAGCCCGCAGACGCAAGGGAGCGATCCCACCGTCGACAGCAATCCCAACGGCGCCGGGCTCACCGGACCGGTCACCCTGAGCGACGGTCAGGTCGATAACACCATCGATGCCGGCATTTACCCCGCGGCGAGCATTGGCGGCAACGCCTGGAACGACACCAACGGCGATGGCGTCCAACAAGGCACGGAAACTAACTTCCCCGGCGTCACGGTGTATCTGGAAAGCAGCGGCAGCACGGTCGGCGCCACCACCACCGATGCCAGCGGCAACTACTCGTTCACCGGCCTCACGGTGGGCAGCTTTACGGTGCAGTTCGTGGCCCCGGCTACCTACGAGTTCAGCACGCCCGCCAGCGACAATTTCACCCTTATCCCTGGACAAAAGGCAACTGCCAACGCGGGCCTGGATCAGAACGCCGAGGTCGGCGGCAACGTGTGGCTCGACAGCAACGACAATGCCGTGAACGATGCCGGCGAGACGAATGTGGCCGGCGTGACTGTGTATTTGCTGAATAACAGCAGCGCCACCGTCGGCACGGCAACAACCGATGCCAACGGCAATTATTCCTTTGCGAACCTGGCTCCGGGATCGTACAGCATCCAATTCGTGGCCCCGGCCGGCGATTTTTTCAGCACTTCCTCGAGCGACGCCGTCACGCTGATTTCGGGCCAGACCAATAACAATGTGAACGCCGGTCTGTTCCAACCCGCGGCAGTGAATGGCGAAGTTTGGAGCGACACCAACGCTAATGGCGTAATCGATGCTGGCGAAAATGGCCTGGCCGGGATAACGGTAGACTTGGTCAGCGGCACCACCACGCTGACTTCGACCACGACCGACGCGAACGGCAACTACAGCTTCGCCGGACTCAACCCGGGCAGCTACTCGGTGCAGTTCGTCGCGCCGGTGGGAGACCTGTTCAGCACGCCATCCAGCGATGCGTTCACGCTGACTTCCGGCGAGACCGACAGCTTCAACGCCGGGCTGTACCAGAACGGGGCCATTACTGGAAACGCCTGGCTCGATACCAACGCCAACGGCGTCCGGAATACCGGCGAGCCAAACTTGCCAGGCGTCACCGTGTACCTGCTCAATAGCAGCAATGCGACGATCGGCACGACAACCACGGACGCCAATGGCAACTATGCCTTCCCGAACATCAGCCCGGGCGCCTATGAAGTGACGTTCAGTGCGCCTAGCGGCGACCAGTTCAGTACACCTTCGTCGGATCGCCTGACCATTACTTCCGGCCAGGTCGGCATTGCCAACGCCGGGCTGTTCGCGCCAAACAGCCTGGCCGGCAAGGTCTATTTGGATGCCGATGCCAACGGCACGCTCGACGCAGGCGAATCGGGCGTCGCCGGGGTCACCATCGTCCTCAGCGGCACCGACACCTCGGGCAACACGATCACGCCGCAGACCGTCACCAGCGACGGCGGCGGCAACTTCCAGTTCAGCATCAATCCGAGCGGCAACTTCACGCTTACCGAAACGCCGCCTGCCGGCTACCTCGACGGCAAGGACACGCCCGGCAGCGCCGGCGGCACCGCGGGCACCGACCAGATCAGCGGGATCACGCTGAGCGGCGGGACCAACGGCGCCGGCTACAACTTCGCCGAAGTGCAGGCGAACATGCTTTCCGGCACGGTCTTCAATGACCTCAACAACAATGGCCAGCAGAACGCCGGCGAACCCGGCATTGCCGGCGTAACCATGACCCTCACCGGCACGAATGATTTGGGCCAAAGCGTCAGCCTGACCATGACGACGGATGCGTCGGGGGCCTACTCCTACGGCAACCTGCGGCCGGGTTCCTATCAGTTGACGCAGACGCTGCCAGGTAATTGGCTGGCCGGCAAGAACACGCCGGGCCAGGCGGGCGTGACGAATTCCGGCGAGACGATGCAGACCTTCCAACTGACCTCTGGACAGACGGTGGCGGGCAATCTTTTCGCCGACTTGCAAGGCGCGCAAGTCATCGGCATCGTTTACAACGACCTCAATGATAACGGCGCGCAGGACCCCGGCGAGCCGGGCCTCGCCGGCGTGACCATGACGCTCACGGGCACCGAAGATACGGGCGCCAGTGTGAGTTTGACATTAACAACGGCGTCGGACGGCTCGTTTGCCTTCACGAATTTGCGGCCGGGCCAATACACCTTGCAAGAAACGCAGCCGGCGCAGTTCCAGCCGGGCACCAATGCCGTGGGCACGCAGGGCGGCACGCAGACCAGCCCCGGCACCTTCGCGAACTTTACGTTAGCGCCGGGACAAACCGGCAGCGGCAACTCCTTTGGCCAGTGGCAGCCGGGAAGCCTGGAAGGCAAGGTCTATTTCGACGCGAACGGCAATGGCCAGCAAGACCCCGGCGAGCCGAACTTGCCAGGTGTGACGCTAACGCTGACCGGCGTGTCGAATGGCACTTCGATCACGCAGACGACGACCAGCGGCGTGGATGGGACCTTCATTTTCAACAACTTGACGCCGGGAATTTACGCGGTGACCGAAACACCACCAGCCGGGCTGTTCATGGGCAACAATCAGCTCGGCACGGGCGGTGGGACGCTGAATGGCAACACGATGTCGAACATCGAGGTCGGCGCGAACGACCAGTTCATCAATTACACGTTTGCCGTCTCGCCGTTCAATCCGCTCGACCCGCCGTTTACCAAGCGCTACTTCCTGGGCATGAATCAGTCGATTATTGGCGTCGCGTGGCCGGCGCTTGCAGATCCGGTTGCGGCTCCTGCAGCGAGCGGCGATCCAGCCACCTTCAGTTTCCAAAGCGCTTTCTTGCCTTCGCAGAATGGCAATGCCGCACCGCCAAGCGCGCAATCCGCGGTCTCGCCAAGCAGCAATTCTTCCGGCGTGGGAGTTTCCGCAGTCACGATCACGGCGCCGGCTTCTCCCGTCAGCAAGGCAATCACCAGTCCGGCCGATCCGCCGCCGACGACGCCGTTCAGCAACTTCGACCTGTTGCGCATCCTGGCATCCGACGCCAGTCTTACCAGCCCGATCTCGGGCTTCGCTTCCTCCAATGGCACAAGCGCCGCCTTCCGCGCCGCGGCGTTGCTGGCGACCTTCAACGCCTGATGTGCAATTGATTTGGATGCATTGATTTGGCAAAACGGGACCTGCGGCCTTCTGCCGTGCCCACGGCATCGCCGCAAGCGAGGTCAAGAAGACAACCACGGAAGCGATCTTGCTGGTTCATGGGTACTACCTGAAGCACGATTTGATTCACGCGTCCAACTTCAGCAGATAGAAAACATCCGTGCGTATCTTCGTCGGATCATCGCACCATTCGTGTTTCCAGTGGTCGTAGATTTCCCAACTGGGGCCTGCCAGCGTGTGGCCGTGTTGCTGGCACCACTCGCGAATCGCCTGATGCGCTGCCGGTAGCTGTTGATAAGGACCGAGGTGTACCGCCGTGGCCACTGTGCCGCCGGGGAGGGCCGAAGCGATAACTTCACCGTGCCCGGCGAACGGACCATCCAGTTCAACGCCGATTTCCAGGTTGAAGACGTCATCCCAATAGAGCGCGACGTGCCTGCCGGCCCCCACGATCTTGAGCGCGCGGACTACGTTCCACACAAGGCCGCAGGCGTCGGGTATGATCTTGCCCAGTTCGGGTAAGCTGGCCCGCCGGCGCAATACGGCGATGGGCCGACTGGCGAATTGCTCAAGTCGGATTTCGTATTCCATCCAAGCTCCTCCCCAGATCATTACACAGGCTTTCACCCCTCATCATTCACACCGTCTTGTGTTTTGGTGTGAAAAGCTGCGCCGCATACTGTCGCACTTCTTCCGGCACATGATCCGCGACGGAGCCGGTAACTCCCGGCCGAAGGAAGTCGATGAGCAAGACGCCGCGCGGCAGATCGGAGTCGTTCCAGGCCTCATGTTCAACGATGTCGTCGAAGATCAGGCAGCGGCCCTCTTGCCAATGTCGCGTTTCACCGGCCACCCGCAGCCGGCAACCGGGCGGGACCACCAGAGCCAGATGCATGCGATAGACGCTTGCGGCCCAGCCGACGTGGGGCTTCACATGGGTATGTGGAGCGAGCCGAGAGAACCCGGCCATCGACAGGCCCGGAATCTGCTTCAGCACCCGAGCCGTGTTCGGGCAAGCAGCGCAAGCCGCCGGGATTGGCTGCCCCAGCGCGTATAGCCCGAAGACCGTCCAGCCGCCGCCGTGCATTTGCCGCTGAACCCACGGATCGAAGGAGTCACCTGGCAACGCGAGGTATTCTTCGCGGATGGCCTGCCACTGCGATTCCAAGGCCGCGACGAACTCGAATTGTGCCGGGTCGATAAACATTATCGGCTTTGCTCCAAAAGCTGAAACATAACGAGTTGCTATTGTGCGGCTGTCCGCGAGCGAGTTCAGTTCAATTATTAACGGAAACCTCGTGCCCTCGATGGTAAACCGCCAGCAATTGGTCCGCAAGGTGCTGGATGTACTTCCGCCCTTTCGGGCTGCTTTCTAGCAAGCCAACCAAGTTTGCTGGCAGGCGACCTACGCCAAGATAAACCCCCGACAATGCTCCTGTCATGGCGGCCAAGGTGTCAGTGTCACCGCCGAGAAAGATCACATTGCTCACAGCCGTCTCGAACGATTCAGGAGTTAGCGCGAAGCTCGCGATGGCTGTCGGCACCGAATAGAGTGCTTCGATCCGGTTGCCCATTGCTGCCAGATCTTTCGGCCCTTGCACTTGGGCTGCCCGCTCAAGCTGGGATCGATATTCCGATGATTCGCAAACTCCTATTAGCTCGTCAAAGAATACGTCGTGGTGAAACTGCTGTACGCTGGCGCAATGACCGACAGCCAGCGCCAACAGCTGCGCTCCTTCAATGCCAAGAGGGTGCACATGAGTGGGGAGCGCAGAAAGTCGGGCCTGTACCCATAGTCGCTTGCGATCACAGTGGAACAGCAACCCAACGGGCGCCACGCGCATGGCTGCGCCGTTGCCGAACGAGCCGCCGGGGAAATGCTGCTCGGCAACTTGCCGGTAATCGCGGCCGTCTTCCATAGCCTCGAGTACGGCTCGTGCGCCGCGCCCGTAGCCGCGC
>DATGHS010000100.1:0-3834 GCA_035307785.1 Gemmataceae bacterium | reverse complement strand
TGGGGAATGTGAATGCGTATCTGCGAAGTGATTGGCACCGTAACGCTATCGCGGCCGCATGCATCGCTACACGGCGCGCGTTTCGTGATCGGCGTGCCATTTAGCCGCAAAGCATTGCTGGCGAACAGCGGCCCCGACGGGGAGGACTTGGTGATCTACGACGAGTTGGGCGCTGGGGCCGGCATGCGCATAGCCATCGCCGAAAGCGCCGAAGCGGCCGCCCCGTTTTACCCCGAGAAGAAACCGGTTGATGCATATTGTGCGTGTTTGTTGGACAGTGTGACCATCAATAAGGAGTGAAGGCCCAGGGACGGCAGTGCCTGGGCTTTGCGAGTTCACAACATCATGATCAATGAATTCCAAATCAAGCAACAGATGTGCGAGATCGGCCGGCGGGTGTATGCGCGCGGTTTTGCCGCAGCGAACGACGGCAACATTACTTACCGGCTCAACGACCGCGCCATTCTGTGTACACCCACGATGGTGTGCAAGGGCTTTCTCAAGCCCGACGACATTTGCACGGTCGATTACGAAGGCAAGCAACTGGCCGGCAAGCGCAAGCGCACCAGCGAAGTGATGCTTCACCTCGCGGTGTTCAAGAACCGACCCGACGTGCACGCGGTGGTGCATTGCCATCCGCCGCATGCCACCGCATTCGCTGTGGCCCACGAGCCGATTCCCAAGTGCATACTGCCGGAGGTCGAGGTGTTCCTGGGTGAAGTGCCGGTGGCCCGCTACGAAACACCGGGCGACCAGCGCTTCGCTTCCACCATTCTGCCGTTCGTCAAAAGCTGCAACACGATCATCCTGGCCAACCATGGCACCGTGACCTTCGGCCCAGACCTGGAGAAGGCGTACTGGAACAGCGAGATCATTGACGCGTATTGCAAGATCCTGATCCTCGCCAAACAACTGGGGCCGGTCAATTACTTCTCCGAAGAGAAGACGCGCGAATTGTTGCAACTCAAAAAGCGCCTCGGTTACGACGATCCGCGCTTGCACAATCCGAGCTGCGACGTCTGCGGCGACGGCGTGCTGACGGATGCCGATCCGAATTTCGTGCTGGAACCGCACGCTTTTCAGCGCGGAGCCGTCGCCGAGGTGAAGCCTTCGGCCAACGGCAAACATTCGCCGCCGCAAGCAGACTTCGATCAGTTGGTGAAGACGATCACCGATCGCGTGATGGCGGAGATGGGCAGATAGGCAAGCAATTTTCACCACCAAGACGCAAAGGACGCAAAGAAGACATTGATTTTTCTTTGTGAGCTTTGTGTCCTTTGTGCTGAATTCTTGGTGCAGTTATGAAAGTGTCGATCATTGGCGGCGGCGGGCTGGTGGGTAGCTGCACGGGCTTCGCGCTTCAGACCGCGGGCCTCGTTTCCAGCATCTGCCTCATCGACGCCAACAAGGAATTGGCCGAGGGGCAAGCGCTCGACCTACTGCACGGCGCCAGCTTTTGTGCCGACCAGCGTATCCACGCCGGCGACATGAGCGACGTGGCCGACAGCAACATGGTTATCATCACGGCCGGATTGCGCCGCAAGCCGGATGAGAGCCGGCTGGACCTTATCAATCGCAACGTCGATCTGTTTTTGACGATTCTCGATCAAATCAAGCAGGCCGGGTTGAAAGAGAATCCGTACTTGCTGGTCGTCAGCAACCCGGTGGACGTGCTCACGTACCTCGCCGTCCGCCGGCTCAATCTTTCCTGGCAGCGCGTGATCGGCCTAGGCACACAGTTGGACACGGCCCGCTTTCGAAGCTTGATCGCTCGGCGGTTAAAATTGCCGGCCCGGCAGGTGCAAGCGCTGATCCTTGGTGAGCATGGCGACAGCATGGTTCCCATCTGGTCGAGCGCCTCGGTCAACGGCTTGCCACTCGAGCAGTTTCCGGGCTTCTCGCCGGTAGTGCAGAAAGAGATCTTCGAAGAGACGAAAGGCTCCGGCGCGAAAGTGATCAAGCTCAAAGGCGGAGCCGGCTTTGCCGTGGGCGTGGCCATTCGCGATGTGGTGCATGCCATCGCCCAGGACTATCGCCAGGTTCTGCCGGTGAGTTCACTGCAGATGGGCAAGTACGGTCTGCGGGACGTGTGCCTGAGCGTGCCCACGGTCGTCGGCTGCGGCGGCGTGCGCGAGCAGATCGAGTTGCAACTTACGCCGCATGAAAAGGCCGGGCTGTGGAAGTCGGCACAAGTGCTTCGTCAAACGATCGAACAAGTGGAAAAGCGGATTGGCACAGGAACGATTACAAAGCCGATGGCCAATACGACTTCATCCGAACGGCGCGCAATTCCTCGGACCGCATGGCAGGCTGGGAAATAGCCCGGGGAGATGCCAAATGTTCCTCATCGTCTATGTCTTGGCTTTTGTGCTGCTTGTTTGCTGTTGGATCTGGGGCGATTTGGAGTTTCGCCCCAAGCTAATTGTCACCGCCGTATATCTGGCCTCCTGGCTGCTGATTTTCCTCAGCCCTTGGGCCGTAATCGCTGTTCAGGCATTGTTTTGTGTGGTGGTTGGCTACATGACGTTTGGTTCGGATTGGGGCCGCTGACGGCATCATGAAACAGAAATCTCTCGATCAAAAGCTGTCCCGCATCCACGCCGATCCGGCGCGGGCGAAGGACTTCATCCTCGCGGATGCCAAAGATGCCGACATGGCTTTCGCCATCGGAGCGCCCGGCAAGTCGCCGGAGAGTCACGCCGGCGAAGTGCGCTTTCGCAGTTTGCAGGAGTATCGCGACACTATCGAGCAGATCGTTCGCCAGGGACTGGTGGAGATCATGCTCATGTCGGCGTACACCAGCGAAGTTCTGACTATTCAGAAGCGCATCTTCGATCAATCGCCGGTTACGCCCGCGGTGCGGGCCAACGACACGACTGACATCCACATTGTCCGCGGCGGGAAATATGCGACGGAGGCATCGCGACCATTCCGCACGGCCACGCTCGACCATATACAATGCGGGCACCTCGATTGTGCGCCGGCGGAGCGAACATTGGGCGCGAATCTGGGGCTGTACAGTCTCACGTTCAACAATGACATCAGGCTGGACCTCGAACACATTGAGCAATACAAGCAGTTTCGGCTCGAAGCCGAGCGCAAAGGCTTTCGCCATTTTCTGGAAGTCTTCGATCCGAATCTGCCAAAGGCGGTGCCGGCGGAGCAGTTGCCGGCATACATGAACGACGTGATCATCCGCACTCTCGGCGGCGTCACTTCGCGCGGCCGGCCGCTGTTCCTGAAGATCGTGTACCACGGCCCGAAGGCGATGGAAGAACTGGTGCATTACGATCCGCACCTGATCGTCGGCATCCTGGGCGGCTCGGCCGGAACCACTTACGACGCCTTCAAGTTGCTAAGCGAGGCGAAGAAATACGGCGCCCGCGTCGCCCTCTATGGCCGCAAGATCAACAATGCCGAGAATCAACTGGCATTCATTCATTTCCTGCGCTTGATTGCCGACGGCGAGATCGGCGCGGAAGAAGCGGTGCGGGCGTATCACGGTGTGTTGCAGCGGCTGAATGTCAAGCCGCACCGGGCGCTCGAAGAAGATATGCAACTGCAAACCGGCGTGATGAGCTATGGGGGCAGTGGCACAACGGTGAGCCTGCCGGCGGCAGGCGTCACGCCTAAAGAAAAGACAGCGGCCACCGCGTGCAAATGCAAGGTACACAAACCGCCGGACGACGGCAATTCGGGCTGCGCCTGCGAAGAGATCGACTTCACGAAGATGACAGCTGCCCAAAAAATGGCCTGGCACAAGGCCAAGTGGGACCGGATTCTGGGTTGATTCAGATTTCAGAGCCGCGCACGGAGCGCAGCGCAGTAAGCGGC
>DATGHS010000099.1:0-2863 GCA_035307785.1 Gemmataceae bacterium | reverse complement strand
GGCGCGCCGGGACAACCCTGGGCTATGGTATGGGACCCCTTCGGGGTTCAAAGTGGGCTCAATTCGTTGCCGGCTCGGGCCATTGCGGCGTAGGTCGCAGGACCCGGCAACGAAAGGCGGTTACGCGGCCGAACGAATTGTTTTGGCGCAAGTCCTTCTTCCACAATCCCTTAAAAGATTTGACCGCCGGTCGTGACCAATTCGTTGCTACGTTGCCATCGTTGCCGCGAATTGCGCACCCCACCCCCTCAGTTCGGCAACGAATTGGGCGGCAGGCTTGTCAACCTGTCACCCGTCACCCCATCACCGCGTCATTCCCTCCTCCTCTACAATAAAAACATGCCGATCATCGAAGCACATGACCTCGTGAAAACCTATCGCGTCTTTCAGAAGAAACCGGGGCTCGGCGGAGCGCTTCGCGGGTTGGTTCGCCGCGAATACAAGAACGTGAAGGCTGTCGATGGCGTGAGCTTTCAGATCGAACCGGGCGAGATGGTGGCGTTTCTGGGACCGAACGGGGCCGGCAAGACCACCACGCTGAAAATGCTCTCCGGGCTCATCTTCCCCACCAGCGGAACCGCCCGCGTGCTCGGCTACATTCCCTGGCAGCGCGAAGACAGCTTTCGCCGCAGCTTCTCGCTGGTCATGGGGCAGAAAAATCAACTCTGGTGGGACCTGCCTGCCGGCGATAGTTTTCAACTGCACCGCGAAATCTATTCACTGCCCGACAAAGATTTTCAGCAAACACTTGGCGAGTTGCTCGAACTCTTCGGTGTGGAGGAATTAACGCGACAGCCGGTGCGCGAGCTTTCGCTCGGCGAACGCATGAAGATGGAACTGATCGCCGCGCTATTGCACCGTCCCAAATTGCTGCTGCTCGATGAGCCGACGATCGGCCTCGACGTGGTGGCCCAGGTGATGATCCAGAAATGCCTGAAGCAATACAATTCCGAGCGCGGCGTGACCATGCTGCTCACAAGCCATTACATGCGTGATGTGGAAGCACTCTGCCAGCGGGCGTTGGTCATCACGCACGGCAAGGTGCTCTTCGACGGCGCACTCACCGGCCTGACTGACCGCTTCGGCAGCGCCAAGCTGCTCAAGATTCAATTTGCCGGCGAAACCACGCCGAAGGACCTGGAGCAATTCGGCGAAGTCACCGAGACATCCGGCCCGGTTGCCGATCTCCGACTGGAGCGCACCCGCGTGGCCGAGGTGCTGAGCGTTATCCTCGATCGCTACAGCGTGGTGGATGTGAGCGTGCAGGATCCGCCGCTGGAGTCGGTGATTGCGCGGGTGTTTGAAGAAGGGAATGTGAAGTTATCGTAATCACCCCGCAGCCTCGAAGACTCGGCTGCGGGGCTTGGAGATGCAAGCCAAGCCCGCACGCGAGTCTTCGAGCGTGCGGGGTCCGTTCGTTACACATCTGTTGCGCCATTTCCCGACAACACACGGTACAATCGCCAGTGCATTCCACTTGGAGGCCTGGCCATGTTCACCTTCTCGCAATGGCTGCACCAGCACGAAATTCTCTTGGCGTGTGCAGCGCTCGTTCTCTTCGTCACTGTTATCCTCATCTTGCGCTGGCGCTCGATCTGGATGTGGCTGGTCTGGTTCGCCATCAGCGGCATGAGCGTGGGGGCGTTGATGGTCCTGCGCACGCCGGCGGCGACGGTAAGCGAATATCGCGGGCCGGAGACCGAACACATCTCATACGAAGGGCTGAACGTTCAGAGCATTACATTCGCCTATTCCGAGCCGGCGCCGAAGTCGGTTGAAGAGATTGAGAAGTTGGTCGGCCAGGTCGGTAAACCGACGCTGTTGGAAATCTACGCCGACTATGGATTCTCTTGAAGTTTCCAGATTCCCGCCGTGAGCGGGATTGCAAAAAATTGGAAAACCGGCCGGGTTGTTCGCCTCAACACCATTTCCGAAATCAACAAAAAGTATGCCGAGAAGATCAACGTCAAAGATACGCCCACGTTCATTCTCTTCGATGCCGGCGGAAAAGAACAGCGCCGCTGGAATCGCGAAGCGCCGAAGCTAGCGGAATTGCCCTGACTCTGGTACGCGGTAGCGGAACTCGCAAGAGTTCCGATTGCGATATCGGAATTCTTGCGAATTCCGCTACGGCCGTTGGCTTAATGGATTGCGGATTCCCTGGCCTGCCGGGCCGCAGCACAAGTCGCTGATCATTACGCAAGCGCTCCAAATGATCGTGGACCACTCGCTCGACGAAGGCGGGGAAGTCGGTATGGTAAGTCGCGGCTTTCAGCCGGCGCTGGCGCTTGGCGATGGCCAGGGCCGTCATTCCCAGAGCCTCCGGCGTGGAAATATGCACGACATCGGGTTTCGCCGCTTTCAGCGCCCGTGCCAGTTGTTTGCGCCGTCCTTCCAGCAGGTAATAGCCTTCAATGGCGTGAAAGCCGCCGGGAATGGGGAACGAGAGGGCGTGAACGTTGTGGATCTCTTCGTAGTTGCGGAGATGATGGCCGGCGGAATAGATCTTAAGTGGGTAATCGTCAACTTCCGACCATTGCTTCAAGCCATGGAGAAAACGACCCACTCCATTTTGCACTTCGCTTCCAAACGTGCCGGTGATCAAGGCGATCTTGGGCATTATGAGTGCAGCACCCTGGCCTAATTCTCCGGAGCAACATCGTTGCCGGCAGAATCCGTGAAGCAAACCTTTGCTCGCAGCCGTGGTCCATCGAAGATGTTACTACTCAAAGGTAACGTACCGCACGAAGCAAGTGTACCCAGCTCACAGGGTGAGGTTTCACAGGAACAACATGAAAGCAACATAGAAAAACCACGGATCAGACGTTCAGAGCCGCGCACGGAGCGCAGCGCAGTAAGCGGG
>DATGHS010000098.1:0-4285 GCA_035307785.1 Gemmataceae bacterium | reverse complement strand
CCGCCGGAATAATTTACCGTCACCGTCATCGACCACGCGTAATTGCCGCTTGCGGAAATCGCTGAGGGGTCTTGCACCGCCAGCAGGTACGTATCACCCGAATTGTGTCCGGTCGTCGAAAAAGATTGCGCCCCGCTATCGACGCCGTTGAAAACCAGGTCCGCCGTGATCGAAGTGGGCACCGGATCATTCGAAGCGCTGCTCAACGCTACCTGCACCACCGGATGCACGCTCACATTGTTGGAATTGTAAGTGAGGTAAGCCGGGCCGCCGCTGTTCGATTAGTAGAGGTCGATGGGAATGGCCAGCGAGGCGTTGCCGTCAAGCAAGCCGATGTTCACGCGGCCGACGTTGGTCGATGTGCCTTGCAGCGGATCAGCCGCCGAGTAGTTCGCGAGCCCCAGGCCAAACGAGGGCATCTCGCGCTCTTCCAGCGGCTCGAAGTTCAGCCGCGCCTGCAATTTCCGGCGACGGCCATTGCCGAAACACTCGTTCCAGGCCACGCCGAAAGGGAACGTCCATTTCCGGATCAGGTTCCGCCAACGTTGTTGCAAAAGACTTTGTGCGCGGAGTGGGGTCGCCATACGGAGAATCCTCGGGACCCGCCGAAACGAGGGCGAGTCCGCCACGACCATCCTTGGCGGCAGATGGAGTTCGCGCCCGGTCCAACCGGAAGCGCACGAGGAAGACGGAAGCTGCAAAATGAGAACCAACTGCGCGAACATTTAAATCATGCGCGCAACGAAACGCAAGAGCAGTTCGGATGGATTTTTTAAAATTTCTTCAAAAAGGCATTGGAATTATGACTGTCACCTGAAATTTGAGTTATAACCTGAATTCTTGGACTGCTCCGCCATGGCGATTTGACCCAGAGCAAACCGGATCGTACCTTTGTGGTCGGCCGGCAATCATGTCGCTGACGGCGAAATGTGGCGCGCGCCACCGGCGCGGGTATCGCCCCAGCTCCAAACCAAGTCAGAAACCACTTCGATGACCAGCAGCTCACCAATCAATGAATCCATGAATCAACCCACCCATGAAACCATGAAACCATGAAACCACCAACCCATCAACGAAGCAGCACTCCAAGTGAGTCAATTTGTGCGAAGGCATCGTGCGCACGCCGTAACTGCATGCAACAGCAACAACTTCCGGCAATGGCTTCGGTTTCCCGAGCCCCTGCAAAGTTAAAAAAAGTCGAAAGAATTCGTGCCGTTGGCAAGCTGGGCAATTCGCCCTTCGCCTTGTCAGCGCCAGCGCGGCTGCTATACTCCGCGCCCCGCATAGTAATATGCGCATTTTCCCGAGGGAAGTTCGTGGCAGGACGAGGGGCAATCCTCTGGTGGTTCTGCGCCCTGACCGCGCTGCTGTCGCTGGAATTCACACCGAATTTGCCGGCCCAGGAGACGGTGCGCTCTCCGGCCGGCCAAGTAACGGCCCGGCTCACCGAATTACCGCCGGCAACCCTCTCGAAGCAAACGCCGTCCAGACCCGAGGTTCTCCCAAACCCCGCCCCTGGCCCCGTTATGCCGCCGCCCATTGCTCCGGCCACCGAACCGCGCATTGCGGCGACGCCGGAACAAGCGCCGCCACGCGTCTTTCGCATTGCCCCGCGCTATGGCAACAAGTTTCAGATCGACACGGACCCGGAGCAGAAGGCGATCCTCATTAGCGGCGGTGTGCTGCTGAACATCCGCGGAACCGAGCAATCTGAACTGCTCGACATCGAAGCCGACAATGCCGTCATCTGGACCAAGGACGACGCCCAGCAGTTTTTCCAGAACGTGCAGACCGCCCAGGGACAAACCAGCCGCGACAGCGAATTCTTCCTCAGCGGCAATGTGGTCATCCTCACGCACGTGGGGAATGAAGACCGCAAGATCCGGTGCGAGAAGGCGTACTACGACACCAAGCGCAGCGTGGCCGTGGCCATCGGCGCAGATGTCGAATTCCGCGACAAGGCCTTCACCGAGGCGCTGCATTTCCGCGCCGGCGAAGTCTATCAACTGAATGCAAACGATTTCAAAGCCGTACGTGTCGAAATCTTTTCGAGCCGGCTGCCGTCCGACCCCGGGCTGAAGATCGTCTTCGCCGAAGCCACCATGTCGCAGAAGCACACGACGCGCACCAGCGTGCTCGGCCTTCCGTTTGTGAACGAGCAAACTGGTCAAGTGGAGGAAACCACACAGCGCATCTTCCAGGGCTACAACGGGCTGGTCGAACTGCGCGACGTGCCGATCCTCTATGTGCCCTACATGCAGGGCGATGCGGCCAATACCCAGGGGCCGATCAAGGACTTCGCCGTCAGACACGACAACATTTTCGGCTACCAGGCTTACACCGATTGGAACGTCTTTAACCTGCTGGGCATTGATCCACGTTTTGGCAACTCGCTGACGTTGAACACTGATTACCTGAGCCGGCGCGGCTGGGCTGACGGCTTCTTCTGGAATTACACCGGCGACCAGCTGCTCGGCATGGACGGCAAATACACCGGCATCTTGAAGGCGTATGGCCTGGCCGATCATGGCACCGACATTCTCGGCGGCGGCCGCGGCGGCGAACATCCGCTCTGGCGCGGCCGCGTGTTCTGGGAGCATCAGGAAGATTTGCCGGCCGGCTGGCAGGTTATGACGCAGCTTTCGCTGCTCAGCGACAAGAACTTCCAGGAGCAGTATTACAAGCCGGAATTCGACGCAGCGCCGAATCAGGAAACTTTCCTTTACCTCAAGAACTCGCAGGGAATCTGGGGAAGCTCGTTCCTCGTGAATCCATATGTTGGCCAGAATTGGATGACCCAAACGAACTGGTTGCCGCGCGCCGATGCGCATCTCTTCGGCTGGTCGCCGTGGGATTTGTTCACCTACAACGCGCGAACCAGCATCGGCTATGCGAATCTGTTGCCAACGGCACAACCGCCGCCCGCGTTGCTCGCCACGGACGGTCCCGACACCACGGGCCGGTTCGATTTCTGGCAGGACCTGTCGCTGCCATTCCAGCTCGGCGCGTTCAAGGTGGTGCCGTTCGGCATCATCGACGCCACAACGTATACGAACGCTCTGTCCGGCCAGAGTCTCGAGCGGTTCTACGGCGCGGTGGGCGCGCGCGCCAGCTTGCCATTATCGCGTTTATATCCAGACGTGCAAAGCGACTTGTTCAATGTGAAGGGCATCTACCACAAGATGGTCTTCAGCGCCACGTATTATGCGGCCTGGTCGAGCGTGCCGTACAACCTGCTGCCGCAGCTCGACCGACTCAACGACGACGCCACCGACCAGGCCCTGCGTGACATCACGCCGCAACAACCGGCCCTGAACCCAGCCAATGGCAACGCGCTGGCAACTTCGCCGCTTTTCAATCCGCAATTGCTGGCGATTCGCCGGCTGGTGGATACCAATGTCGACACGCTCAACACGATACAAGTGTTCCAAATCGATTGGCGGCAGCGCTTCCAAACCAAGCGCGGATATCCCGGAAATGAACACACGGTGGACTGGCTGACACTGGACCTGTCGGCCTCGATCTTCCCCGACCCGGTTCGCGACAACTTCGGCAACCCGATCAGCTTCATCGAATACGATGCAACCTGGAACGTGGGAGACCGAACGGCACTGGTCTCCAGCGGCTGGATCGACCCGTTTGATACCGGCACGCATTACTTCACCGTCGGCGCCATGCTCAACCGGCCGGACAATACGAATTTTTACATCGGCTACCGGCATACCGACCCGCTGCAAAGCCGGCTGTTGGTTGGTAGCGCCAGTTACAACTTCAGCCCAAAATACTCGATCACGGCCGTGGGGGCTTATGATTTCGGCCAGATGCGCGGCCTGAATTACGGACTGGTGTTCAATCGGAATGGCACCGACTTGCAAATCCAGCTAAGCGTGAGCTACAACCCCATTCTCAACAACTTCGGCTGGGGTATTCAAATCATGCCGCTGGCTCTCGTCATGCCGCAAGGCTTCAATCCCGCCAACGGTTTCGGCTATGGAGCACGACAGCGGTAAGAACCCCACTCAAGCCGCAAGGCGAGTCTTCGAGCCTTGCGGGTCGAGTGGTGGCCGTTCAATCGATTACTTCTTGCTCAATTCGTCTTCGATCGTTTTCACTACCTTCGGATCATCCGGCTTCACGCCCGGCTTGAAGCGAGCCGCCACCTGGCCATCGCGGCCGACCAGAAACTTTTCGAAATTCCAGGTGATGTCGCCCTTGAACTTCGAATTCTTGGTCAGGTTTTGGTACAGCGGGCAGGTGCCGGCGCCTTTCACCACGACCTTTGACA
>DATGHS010000097.1:0-2240 GCA_035307785.1 Gemmataceae bacterium | reverse complement strand
TACAATGGGAATCGCAACGTGCGTCCCCGAATCAGTCTCGCGCTTGGCCATCTGAAAGTCACCTGGAATCAATCGTGGCGCGCAGTTCCATCTTGTGGAACTCGGCGCCGCGGCAAAGCCTGAGAATGTTGAATACGTCTTTATAATTGGCGTCTTGGTGCGCGCGCAAGATCACGAGGGTCTTCACGACGCCGGGGTCCTCTTTGCGCTTCTCGGCCAAACTCTTCTTGTCTTTATAAATCCCTTTCAAATACGACTCGATTTGCCGAAGACGCAACAAATAATTGAACGTGCCTGGATTCACCACGCGGCCGTCCTGGATCACCTTCCCTTCCATGCCGTCGATCTTGCCGTCCGGGAATTTTGGCTCAATGGGAATGCCGACAAGGTTGCCCTTGTCGTCCACATTCACATAGAGAATGTCAGACCCCAGATCGTCCACTGGCTTGGCGGACTGGGCCAGCGGCAGCTTGATGCCTTCATTGAAATTCTCCTTGGCCAAATTGGTGCAGGCCATGAAGAACATCAGCATCTGCAAAACGAGATCCAAAAGCGGAACGAGGTTTTCATCCGAAAAACCACCCGGCTGGCTTTCCATAATTCAAAACCTTTGCTTATCCGATTCTGAAAAGGACTTATTGACCCAAATGTTCCTGCATGCGCTCATGGCCTCACCCCGGCCGCACTGGCGTTACCGTGGTGGGCTGGCTGTTGAGCGCCGGCACTGCCTGCCCGCTCGTTGGCGGCACGGAAGCCGCCCCGGTGCTGGGCGGCGCAGGCTTCTTCGAGTTGTGGTACATCTGTGTGAGCAGGTCATCCGCGATGTTGCCGGCATCCATCGAGATGTGGATGATGCGATTGCGGAAGAACGCGCTGAAGAAAATGGCCGGCAAGGCCATGCTCACGCCGGCCAGCGTGATGCAAAGAGCCTTGGAAATACCATCGGCCACTTCATTGACGTTCACGCCCGCTTTGGTCTTGCCCATGGACATGAACACGAGGATCATGCCGAACACCGTGCCCACCAGACCGAGCAGCGGCCCCAGCGTGCCGATCACCGCGAGGTAGGAATTGACCTGTTCCTTGCTCGACTTGATGCTTTCGAGCATTTCCTGGGCGGCTTTCCGCGCGTCTTCCAAACCATATTGCAAGCGGCTCATGCCGGCCGTAAGCACACGGGCCAGGAAGGAAGTGTCATTCTTGGCGAGGTCGAACGCTTGCTTGAATTGCCGCTTGTTCACTGTGTCAGTGAATTCCTCCACGAACCCCGGCGGAATGATCACGCTCATACGCAGGTCGAGAAATAGCATCACGACCAGCGCGAACAGGCATATCGAGACCACACCCAGAATCGGCGTAAATACCCACCCCAGCGAACGGAAGAAGTGGGCCACGAAGGCAAGCGGTCCGGCATCGTCTTTCGGTCCGCCGGCGTCTCCACCCCCAGCTTCCTGCGCGAATGCAACTCCACCCACCACCAGCACCGTCAAAATCACCAGGGCGAAAACCGTCACCCACCGCCAGCGGGCCAACGAACCGGACGAACTCATGATGTGATCCTCGCAGCAATTGCCGCAAAAACAATGGGGCAATCGACGCACGCAACGCGTTCCCAAAGAAGCCCTACTTCCGACGCGCCAGCCACGCCGGAAGTTCCCACAAATAAATGGTAGGTCATTGTACCAGAAAAAAAGATGCAGCCAGCAGCCTTTCCGCCGGTCGCCGAGAAGCGCAAATGCGAGCCAGCTTCTCTTACTAGCATCATGTCAATCGGAATGAGGCCAATCGTCAAGAGTAATCTAGCGAGAAATGAGAATTTTTTGCCCAGTTACCGTGGTTAGGCAGAAGCGTCGCGCGGAAATCCCACGACAAAGACCGCCAGCAACAAGGCCGCGATTCCGGTGGCCACCGCGAACGTCGGAACGAACCGTTCCTGCACTTGCAAGCGCACGAATCCAACCAGCAGATTCCCGATCAGCAAGCCGATGCCGCAGAGCACGCTGTGCAGCGCCTGAGCGCTGGCGCGCGTATCTTCGCGGGCGCGATGATTCAAAAACATTTGCCCGGCCACGAGATAGCAACCGATGCAAAAGCCATACATGCTCAGCCCGCCGATCGCGACTTCCAGCGGGTCGCCGATCATCAGGCCGCCCAGCGTGAGAACGGCCGCCAGCAGGCCGATGCACATGGTGCCGCGCACGCCGGCCCAGCCGACAATGCGCGGGAAGAATAGCAGCGTG
>DATGHS010000096.1:0-3475 GCA_035307785.1 Gemmataceae bacterium | reverse complement strand
TAGAAGATGCGGGCCCCGAGGTTGGCATCGATCAACTGGGCGGCCAGCTTCAGGCGGTTGGCGAAGGCGGTGGCGGGGTAGGTCGCCTTCGGCTGGTAGTTCTTGCCGATTTCTTGCAAGCGCTGGCTGCTGGCGTAGGTGTTGAGCGCCGTCTTCTGCACGAAGTCGAGCAGGTTCGGTTTCTGGCTGGGGTCAGCCTTGGCAGCGCCTTCGATCACGGCCTTCTGGTTCTTGCTGTCCATGCCACTGGCGGCGCTGGTCTTCAGTTGGAAGTCATTCAGTGCGGCGATCGACGGCACGCGGGCCGGGGCGCCGCTGAGCGCCAGTGGGGCGCTTTCGTTGCCGGCCGCAATGTGGAAGGCGCCGGCGGGGCTGTTCTTCAGCGTCTTGCCGATCCAGCCTTCGGTCAAGCTCTCGGCGGTGCTGGCGGCTTGCCAGATGTCCATCGAACGAAAGTGCGACTGGCTCGGGTTGGGGTAGCCCACGCCCTGCACCATGCACAGGGCGTTTTCTTCCAACAGCTTCGACAGGCCATCGAGCGACGGATGCAGGCCGATGCTGTCGTTGACCTTCTTGATCTGGTCCTTGGCAATCTTCAGCGTTGGCCGGAGCTTGGCGTATTCCGGATCGGCAAACGGAATAACAGTATTCAGCCCGTCGTTGCCGCCGGTGAGCTGCACGACGACAAGAATGGTGTCCTTGCTGCCCGGCTTGCCGGCCGGCGGGGCCGCCAGCGCCGTGCGGCCCAGAAATGCCGGGACCGTGAGGCCAAAGCCGATGAGAGACGAGGTCTTCAGAAAATCACGACGCGTTTGCATGGCGGGTCTCCATTTAGAGAAGCCCACAGAGCTGCGCTGCACGGATTTCACAACACGAATGAACACGGATCAGATGAAATTTTTAATTATCTAATCCGTGTTCATCCGTGTTACGCAGTCCGTGTTCATCCGTGGGCAAATCTTTCTTCAATCCAGCTGAAACTCCGGCAACGTCAGCACCAAATGGCACAGCGCCCGGGTGGGGTGGCGCTCGCGGTCGTCTTTGGTCCAATATACGGGCAGCTTCTGTTGCTGCGACTTTTCGACGTAATCGAGAAGCCGTTTGCGCGTTTCGGCCACCACGTCGCCCTGAAGGAACAGGTCCAACAGGAAACCAACTTTCTCCTCTGGCGAATTCTTGCCGTACTTGTGGAGCAAGTCAAATGGCTCGGCGATTTCCGTACCGGCCGGTCGGCGGACGTAGGCCGCATCGCGGGAACTCAGGGCCAAGGCCAGGTTCTGGCGGAAGAGCAGCGTCTGGCCGTTGAGCCAGGTCGGCCCGCCGTCCCAGCCCTTCACCGAAGGCGGGGCGAACAGGTTCTGGCCCAGCGTTTCCAGGGCCGTGCCCAGGGCCGTGAGGCTGACGCGAAGCTCGAGCCCGCGCACGATGCCGAGGACGAAATCGACCGGCGCCTTAATGCGCGACCGGAATGCCTCTGGCGCGAAGAACAAGTTCGAGCGCAGCATCGTTTCGACCAGCTTGCGAATGTTGAAATCACTGCTGCGAAACTGCACAGCCAGCGGCTCGATCAACTCGGGCTCGGGCATGATCGATTCGCTTATCAGGAAACGGAACATCTTGCGGGCGATGAAGCGCGGGCACGACGGCTGGCTCAGGCAGATTTCGACGATGTCCTCGCCCTTCAGGTTGCCGCTCTTGCCGAGCACGCTCTTCGTCCCGCTGTCGAACTGGCTATCGTTGAAGTGGAACTTCGCGTTCTGGATCTCCCAGCCCGTGAACGCCTTGGCGGCCTCGCGGATGTCTTTCTCCGTGTAGTTGCCGATGCCCAGACTGAAAAGTTCCATCAACTCGCGGGCATAATTCTCGTTCGGCTGGCCCTTCTTGCTCTGCACGGTGTCGAGCCAGACCATCATGGCCGGGTCTTTCGACATCTCTTGCAACATGGTGCGGAAGCTGCCCAGGGCGTTCCGGTTTATGAGTTCGTACTGGCCGAACATAAAGCCGGGGTTGAGCACCTTCATGATGCTGGTGGCGAAATGGTTATGCCAGAAGAGCGTGATCTTTTCGCGCAGCGGGTATGGCCCTTCGAGCATGCGGGCGAGCCACCAGCCGCGGGCCTGGGCGATGTTTTGCCGGGCAGCCTTGTTCATCAAGGCTTCGGCATCCTTCAATTCCGGCGATTCTTCTTCGCCCTGGAGCAGGCGGTCAATGGTTTTCTCGGGACCGTCTTTCAGTGCGGCCTGCAGCTCCGGCCAACTCGCGCCAAAGCCGGCGCGACGACACAGATGCCCGGCCTTCTTGAGGTCCCAGGGGTTATCGGCACTGGGCTTGTACGGCTGCCAGGCCCATTTGAGATTAATCTTGTCGGGCATCGATGCAACCTCAAAGAACTAACCACAGAGACCACAGAGAGAAACACAAAAGAAATCACAGTTATTCTTTGTTCCCTTCCACTCGGTGAATTCTCTGTGCACTCTTTGCCTCTGTGGTTCAAATCATTTTCCAATCTTCCATTCCAGATGGAAGCGCAAATCCTTGTCGGTGTATTCGCTCCGCAGTTCCAGGCTGCCAAGCTGCTTGGCCCAGTCGATGAGCATGTCGGCTTGCTTCTTGGCGTCGGCCGGCTTGATCGCCTGGTCGAGCACGAGCTGGGCCAGCAACTGATCCTGGAACGACCTCAACACTTCGGCCCCGCCGGTGGTATAAGCGCGCATTCGGAGCACGGCGGCACTGGCCGTCGGCTTCGACTCTTGCTCTTTCTTCAGCAGGCCAATGAGTTCGCGGCAAAGTTCGACATTCGAACACGAGACGAACTGATCGCCCACGCTTGCGAAGCAGGGGGTGAAGTTGAAGCGCAAGTTATCGGGATCATTCGGGAAGGCGCCGTCTTCCGGGAAGCGCCAGCCGACAATCCTTACGTCGCCGCACATTTCGTCGTAGAGCTTCAGCTTGAATTGGGTCCCGCCCAGCAATGCGGCGCCACGCAGGATGCCCTCGGCCGACTTGGCGAACTGCTTATCGCGCATGGAATTGACCACGGCAAATGCGGGCAGGTTCTGGTTCGGCTTGATCTTGTAGCCTTTGTTCTCGAGATACGCGGCCACGATGCGGTGATGTGGCCCGATTTGCGCCGAGAGCTTGGCCAGGGAGGTGCCGGGAAGGAACTTGGCGATTCCCTGCTCGCCTTGCTCGATCTGCTTGGCAATCGTTTCGTTGAAGAGCTTCAGCCGCTCTTCCCAGAATGCCTTCGGGTCGAAATAGAGACTCTCGCTGAACAGCACGCTCTTCGGCTCCAACAGCGGCAAAGTGGCAGGTTCACCCTTCTTCGGCACATGCAGAGCGAGTGCTTCTGGCACATCTTTGCGGTCGCCCGGCAAGCGGAAGGTGAGGCCGAACGAGTTGTCGCGCCGATAGAGGCCCACGGCCAGGAACGGCGCCCGGCCCACGGCATTGATGGTGCCGCCGGCGGCCAGCA
>DATGHS010000095.1:0-2852 GCA_035307785.1 Gemmataceae bacterium | reverse complement strand
AGCGCGGTAAATTTACAGGTAACTCACACTCTTAATGTTTGGCCTTGGGCTTGTGAGTCTGGTCCCAGGCCAGATGCGATTGCTGTAAAACATAAGCGCGGATCGCCTCGACGTCGCTCTTGGATAAGACGTCTTTGAACGATGCCATTCCGTTGTCCTCGAAGGCGCCGTTCAGCACGATGTTATCGTACTGGCCCCAAATCTCGCTCGTCGCGAGCCTGAGGTCGGGAACTTCGCCCTCCGATTGGGCGAAGAAGCCGTGGCAGACGAGACAATTGCGGTGGTAGAGCGCGAAGCCTTTGTCGACGAGCGCGTTGTCTGCCTTGGTCAAAGTCGGCGGCTCGCTAGGCGGCGTTCCCTCCGGCGCGAGCGGCTGAACAGTCTGTCTGCCACCGAGCTTGAACACGAACAACCGGCCCTGATTGGTCTTGTATTTCGACAGCGCGGTATTGGGATCGCGGAAGGCGGAAAGACCGCCTGCGCCGCCCCAACCCGCGAGGAGCGCAACAAATTGTTCGCCATCGATCATGTAGGTCATGGCCGGGGCGAGGATTCCGGTCTTCAGATCGATCGTCCAAAGCTTCTTGCCCGTCTTCGCATCATAGGCGTTGAAGTTGCCATAAGCGTCGCCGCCGAAGAGCAAGCCCCCCGCTGTTGACAGCAAGCCGCTGTTCCATGAGCCGCCCATGGAAACCTGCCAGACTTCCTTTTGCGTCACGGGATCCCAGGCCTTGATGAAGCCAACGGCGGGCGGCGGCGGCTTACCGCTCCGGATTGCCTTGAGCACGGCTTGCGACACCGCAGCGAAATCGACGCCCAGATTCCACGCGCCTGCCTTGTAGCTGAAATCCTTCTGGCCGATGAAGATCGCCGCGCCGTCCATGGCCGGGATGTAGACGAGACCGGTCTGCGGATTGAAGGTCATCGGCTGCCAGTTGTGGGCGCCGGTTTCCTGCGGATAGATCACCGCCATCTTCGTCTTGTAGCGCGCATCGGGATCTTCGATCGGCTTGCCGGTCTTGAGATCGATGCCTTTCGCCCAGGTCACGGTGGCAAATTTCTGCGCGCTGATCAGCTTTCCGGTGGCACGGTCAAGCACGTAGAAGAAGCCGTTCTTCGGCGCATGCATCAGGACCGGCCGCACTTTGCCGTCGATCTTCAGATCGGCCAGCACCACGTCAGCGGTGGAATCGAAATCCCAGGTATCGCCGGGCGTCGTCTGGTAAGCCCAGGCGAACTCGCCCGTCTTGGCGCGCAATGCCACGACCGAGGACAGGTAGAGATTGTCGCCGCCCTTCGGCGAGCGGATTTCGCGGTTCCAGGGATTGCCGTTGCCGGTGCCGAAATAGAGAAGGTCGAGCTTCGGATCATAGGCCATGGAATTCCATGGCGCCCCGCCGCCGCCGATCGTCCAGAACTTGTATTTGCCGGTGGTGTCCCAGGTCTTGAGCGCGCGCTCCAGCGCCGCATTTTCCTGCGGCTTTGCCGGATCGCCGGGCACGACATGGAAGCGCCAGACGAGCTTTCCCGTGTCCGCTTTGTACGCCGAAACATAGCCGCGCGAGTCGAATTCGGCACCGCCATTGCCGATCACGACCAGTCCGTCCATCACACGCGGCGCGCCGGTGATCGTATAGGTGTGCTTGTGATTTTCGATCGTGTCGACCGACCACAGCACCTTGCCGGTTTTCGAGTCGAGCTTGATCAAACGTCCATCGAGCGCACCGACAAACACGGCGCCTTGCCAAAGCGCAACACCGCGGTTGACGACGTCGCAGCAGGCGTAGCGGCCCGTTCCTCCCGCCACATGGGGATCGTAAGTCCAGATCTCCTTGCCGGTCTTGGCATCGAGCGCGACCACTTTGCTCCACGACAAGGTGAAGTACATCATGCCGTCGACGACGATGGGTGTGGCTTCCAGTCCGCGCACGGAGTAGGTGCGATATTCCCACGCTACACCGAGAGACTTGACGTTCGACGTGTTGATCTTGTCCAGCGGGGAGAAGCGCTGTTCGGAGTAGGTGCGACCGTGGCTGAGCCATTCGCCCGGATCCGCATCGGCATTGGCAATTCGCGCGCCGTCGATCTTTACCCCTGGAGGAGACTGCACGATCGCGGCGAGAGCGGGGGCGCCAACCAGCAACAGAGCAAGGACGATCGCCTTGGCGCGGCCGAATGCAATCAACTTCATGAATGTCCCCCTAAAGCCCGCGTCGAGCCCGCGCCGATTTGGCGCGAGGCTAAGGGACAAGGACTACTTTCGACAAGGTGCGAGCGTGGTTTCCGTCAATCTCGCACGGTCTGATCCGGCAACTTCGAAATGTGCTGAGCGTAGAAGCATGCGCCACGTCAGTGTCGTCCGACGCAGTGCGATGCGACCGACGTGTGAGAATGTACGGGCGACTATCAAATTTGATAATTTGACGACGTAATTCATTACGATATACGGCGGCACTCAAAGAAGAGCGGAATTGTTCGGGTTTCTCCGAATGGAGATGTCCGGGCTAGAATAGATTTACAGTAGAATTTCTTCCTTAAGGTAAGATTTGGCTAGGGACCTATGATACTAATACGTGTTCTAAGTAATTTGTTCTCTCTTAGATTGCACATTTTTTCAACGTCAAGAAATCTTCGAACTCAGAGCAAACCAGCCGACACTAGCTGCGCAGGCTGGGGGATCATCCGAAATGAATTTACAGCCTGAGAAGCGTGCAGCCGCCGAGGCTGCGCAAATCATGGTCGAGGTCAGCGGTCCAGATGGGCTGGTGCACCACGTCGGACCATTCAAATCGCGCGACGATGCCCGCGCCTGGATCTCGCGGAATTCGCCCGACGAGGAACCCGTCCGGGAT
>DATGHS010000094.1:0-7890 GCA_035307785.1 Gemmataceae bacterium | reverse complement strand
GAGATTCAAACGCGCTATGCAATCCTTACATATGATTCCAACCCAGCCAAATCGCTGGCCTATTTGCGCGACCGTATGGGCTTGCAATTCAACCATCAGAAGATCGTGGCCAGCGGCTCGCCAAATTTGCCTACCGCGCTCGATCAGCGATTATTCGCTCGCAACACGCTGCTGGCCAGTTCCCTGCAACGCTGGTCGAACCTCGACAATTTTGAGGACTCCGCCCTCGACTGGCTGGCGGCGGAGAAGCTCGACTGGCAACGGCGGCGCAATCTGTTGCAGCGCTTGCAGCGACCCGACATTACCAACCTCACGCGTCTGGTGGCAGACGATCTGCTTTCCGAACACGCCCAGGAATTCGGCTCCTTCGGCATCCACCGGCAGATGACGCAATTGCAACTCGACGATCTTCTCAAGCTCAAGCCGGATCTGCTGAACCACACCGGCTTCGTGCAGACGTATATCACGAAGCTTCATCCCGGCGACGATGCCGACTGGCGGCGCGACCCGGTGCAACTGCGCGCTTACCTCGACCGGCTGCTGACTTTCTCCCGCCAACTTGCACCTGTGCATAACGCGCTGAAGGCCCACGTCCTCTTCCACCGGCTCGTGCTCGACCGCAGCCAAGGGACCTTTGATCGCGCCATTTTCGACGAATACTTGAAGCTGCCAAGGCAGCAGGGTTACATGTCGAAGGCCATGCTGGAATCGGAAGCGGCCCGCCGTTACGGGGCTGATCTGAATGCCGACTTCACCGGCGTCACGCTGTTGCCCGTCGTCGGCAATGACGAGCCGCTCGTGCGCAGTTACCTGAAGCGCTTCTTCATGAACATGCAAAGTGCCAGCGAATTTGAGCCGTTTATCAACGACGTGTACCTGCGGCACCTGTTTGCCGAGACGAAAATTGAACTGGGCCAGGGCGATTCGGAGACCTGGGCTTCGGCTTTGCCGCCGGAGTTGTTCAAGCAACTGAAAGAACGCATTGACATCGACTTTGCCTTCACAAATAAGACCGCGTTTTTGGCTGATGAGCCGGTGACGCTCGACTTGTTCGTAAAGAATGTGCCGACGCTGCTCGTGAAAGTCTTTGAAGTCAACACGTCTAATTTCTACCGCACGCAGAAGCGCGAGGTGGACACCGACATCAATCTCGACGGCCTGGTGGCCAATTCGGAGCAGAGCTTTAGCTACACGGAGCCGCCATTGCGACGGATGCCGCGCCGGTTTGAGTTTCCACAACTGAATAAGCCGGGCGTGTATGTGATCGACTTTATCGGCGCCGGCAAGAGCAGCCGGGCGCTGGTGCGAAAGGGCCGGCTGCGGCCGCTGGTGTCGGCCAGCACGGCGGGGCACCGCATCCATATCGTGGATGATGCGGATCAAGCGGTGAAAGATGCCAGCATCTGGCTCGGCGGGCAAGAATACAAGTCCGATGCGGAAGGAATTATCCTGGTGCCGTTCAGCACCAGCCCCGGCCGCCGGCCGATCGTGATCAGCCACGGCGATTTCTCCTGCCTGGATTTCCTGCAGCATCAGGCCGAAGGATATCATCTTGCGGCCGGCATTCACGTCGATCGGGAAAGCCTGATCACGCAGCGGATTGCGCTAATTTTGATCCGGCCCGGGCTGTACCTCAATGGCCTGCCTGTGTCGGCGAAATTGCTGGAAGAAGTAAGGCTGCGGGTCACGGCCGTAGATCAAGACGGCATCGCCACTTCGACCGAAGTGCCGAATTTCAAGCTGTTCGAGGATCGAGAATCCACTTACGAAGTGCGTGTGCCGCCGCGCCTGGTCGCGTTGCAAGTGGCGCTCATTGCCAAAGTGAAGAGCCTGAGCGAGAACCGCGATGTCGATTTATCGACCTCGCAGCAATTCACGCTCAACGGCATCACGAAGACCGAGAAGATCGAAGACCTGCACCTGGCGAAATTCGGCAATGAGTATGTGGTCGAAGTGCTGGGCCGCACGGGCGAAATTGAGCCCGACCGACCGGTGCAAGTCTCTGTCAAGCAGCGCGACTTCCGCGAGCAGGTGCAAGTGACGCTCAAGACCGACGTGCAGGGCCGCGTGCACTTGGGGGCACTGTCCGACGTCACTTTCGTCACGGCCACGGGTCCGGAAGGCACGGCCCACACCTGGAATTTGCCGATGGATCGGCATACTTACCGGCAAGTTATTCACGCGAAGGCCGGCGACACGATCACGTTGCCGTACCTGGGCACGGCCGCGGCGCCGAGTCACGATGATTTGGCGCTCTTCGAGATGCGCGGCGGCGTGGTGCAAGCGGATCGCTTCGATGCCCTGGCCGTGAAGGATGGACTGTTGGAACTGCGCGGGCTGACGGCGGGCGATTATGATCTCTGGCTGAAGCAAACCGGCGAGCGCATTCGCATTCGCGCGGTCGATGGCCCGGTGAAGAACGGCTACGTGCTCGGCAAAATCCGGCACATGCAGGTGCCGGCGCTGGCGCCGGTGACGATTTCGAAGATCGATTCCGAAGCCGAATTTGTGACGGTGCATCTCCGAGATGCCTCGAAGTTCGCCCGCGTACATGTCTTTGCCACGCGCTATGAGCCCGCCTATTCCGCCTTTAGCGACTTAGGCCGAATCCGCGATGCAGAGTTAGGCGGCGTCCTACCGGCGCACGCGGAAGCCGCCTATCTGACCGGCCGGAATATCGGCGACGAGTATCGTTACGTGCTCGACCGGCGGATGCAGCGGAAGTACCCGGGCAACTTGCTCCAACGGCCCGAGTTATTGCTGAATCCTTGGGTGGTTCGCTCGACGGAAACTGGTGAGCAAATGGCCCAGGGCGGTGAAATGTTCCAGCCGAAAGGCGAGCCGCCTGCCGCGAAAGATATGCCTCCGCCCGGCAGGCCAATGGCGGATTCGGCCGGCGGCGGCCGGAGCGCTACTGCGGCCGGCGAATTTGCCGACTTCGATTTCCTGGCCGATTCGTCCACCGTGCTGGTGAACCTCATCCCCGACAAAGACGGCGTGGTGAAGCTGAGCCGCAAAGTCCTGGGGCCGCATGCGATGATTCACGTGGTGGCTGTCGATCCGGTATCCACAACGTACCGCTGCGTTTTTTTGCCAGAGCAGAAAGCGGGCTTCGTCGATCTGCGACTTCGTAACGGACTCGATCCAAAATCTCATTTCACGCAGCAGAAGCAGATCAGCATTTTAGATGGCGGCAAGCCGTTTGTGCTGGCCGACGCAGCCGGAGCGCGATTTGAAGTATACGATAGCCTGCCGAAGGTTTATTCGCTCTACGCCACGCTATCGAAAGACTCGAAGCTGGCCGAGTTCGCCTTTATCCTCACCTGGCCCAAGCTGAAGGCGGAGGAGAAGCGAGCGCTCTACTCGAAGTTCGCCTGCCATGAGTTAAACTTTTTCCTGCTGAAGAAGGACCCGGATTTCTTCCACAACGTAATCCGGCCATACCTGGCGAATAAGAAGGACAAGACCGTCCTCGATCACTGGCTCTTGGGCGATGATTTGCGTGAATTCGTGCAGCCGTGGCAATATGGCCGGCTCAATGCGGTGGAGCGCGTTTTGCTGGCCCAGCACCTTGCCGGCGAGCCAGGCAAGACCGCGCGCCATGAGCAAGACCTGCTGCGCTTGCAACCGCCGAACATGGATCGCTTCCTGACGCTGTTCGACACGGCGGTAAAGGGTAGCGCGCTATCATCGGAGGACGGAATTCTGAGACAAATGGAGCGCCTTAGAGAAGACGTCCTAACAACGGATAACAAAACCGGAAATACTGGAATTCGAAAGGCCGAACCGGCGGCCGAAGTACCTTCGCCAGCAATGACTCCACCGGCACCGGCCGGAGCTGCTGGTGGCGCGGGGCCGGCCAACGCCCCGATGAAGATGCCGCAGGAAATGTCGAAAAAGCTCGCCATGAAGCGCGATGGCCGCGGCGATGCCAAGGAAGCAAAGAAAGCGGAGGAATTGGGCGTGGATGTGCTCTCTGACACCGACAAAGACAAGGAAACCATGTACTTTGCCGACGATCGTGCCAAAGGTAAACTCGCATTGCAGCTCTATCGCAAGGTCGACGTCACCAAAGAATGGGCCGAGAATAATTACTACAACCTGCCGATCACCCAGCAGATCGCGGCCCTGGTTCCGGCCAGCGATTTCTGGCTCGATTATGCCCGCCATTCGGGCAAGGGGCCGTTCCTCTCGGAACACCTGGCCGATGCCAGCAAGAACTTCACGGAAATGATGTTCGCCCTTTCGGTGCTCGACCTGCCGTTTGAGGCCGGCAAGGAAGAATTGAAGTTCGACGGCGGGAAGATGACCTTCACTTGCGCCAACCCCGTGATCGCCTTCCACGAGGAAGTGAAACCTGCGGCCGATGCGGCCGGCAAGGTGCAAATCCTGGTCAGCCAGAACTTCTACCGCTTTGGCGACCGATTCCGTGAGGAAAACGGCGAACGCTTCGACAAATTCATTAGCACTGAATTCGTCCAGCAGACCGTTTACGGTGCGCACATCGTGGTCACCAACCCCACCTCGACCCGGCAAAAACTGTCGGTATTGATCCAGGTTCCCGTCGGGGCCATCCCCGTCGGCAATGGCCAGCCCACTAAGACGGTGATGCTCGATCTCGAATCGTACAGGACCCAAACGATTGATTACTTGTTTTACTTCCCAAGGCCTGGCAAGTTCGCGCACTTCCCGGTGCACGTGGCCAAGGCCGAGGCTCTGGTGGCCAGCGCCCAGCCGTTCGCCTTCAACGTGGTGGAAAGGCCGAGTAAGCTCGACACCGAATCGTGGGACTACATCTCCCAGAACGGCAGCAGCGATCAGGTGCTCGCGTTCCTCGATCGCGAGAATGTCTTCGCGCTAGATCTTTCGAAGATCGCTTTCCGCATGAAGGACAAGACCCTCTTCGGCACGACGCTGGAGGTGTTGCGGAATCGCCATGCGTACGAGGGCACGCTCTGGTCCTATGGCATCTTCCATAACGATCCGCAGGCCGCGCGCGAGTTCCTCACGCACATGGATCAAATCGTGGCCGAATGCGGTGGGCCAATTCAGAGCCCAATCCTTATCGTCGATCCAGTGGCGCGCCATCAATACGAGCACCTGGAATACAAGCCGCTGGTAAATGCCCGCGCCCATTCGCTGGGCCAGCGCCGGCAAATTGTGAACGACAAGTTCCTCCAGCAGTATGAGCGGTTCCTGAAAGGCTTGAGCTACCGCAAGCAACTTACCGATGACGACCGGCTCGCGGAGGTGTATTACTTGCTCTTGCAGGACCGCATCGAGCAGGCGACCAACGTTTTGGAGCAGGTGCACCCCGACAAGATCGCCACGCGCATGCAGTATGATTACTGTGCCGCGTACCTCGACATGTTCAACGACGAGCCGCAGCGGGCCAAGGCCATTGCGGCGAAGTACGCCAGCTACCCGGTGGATCGGTGGCGGAACACGTTCGCGGCCATCCTGGGGCAGTTGAATGAGATGGAAAATAAGGCGCCGCCGGCCATAGTGGACAAGGACGAACGCGACCAACGGCAAAACCAGCTCGCCCAGACTGAGCCGGGCGTGGAGTTCACGATCGACTCGAAGAATGTCAACCTCACTTGGCAAAATGTGGATAACTGCAAGGTGAACTACTACCTCATGGACGTGGAATTGCTCTTTAGCCGCAATCCGTTCGTGCAGCAATCCGGCGGGCAGTTCTCTTCCATTAAGCCGAACCTCAGCCAAGAGGTGAAGCTGCCGAAGGATCAGAAGAAGCTGGAGATGAAATTGCCCGAAGCGCTGCTGAAACGAAATGTGCTGGTCGAGATCTCCGCCGGCGGCAAGACGCGCTCGGAGCCCTATTATGCCAACGCCATGGCAGTGAAGCTTTCGGAGAATTATGGCCAGCTTCGCGTCACCGATTCGGAGAACGGTAAGGCACTCTCTAAGGTCTACGTGAAGACCTATGCCAGGCTGGCCGACGGCACGGTGAAGTTCTACAAGGATGGCTACACCGATCTGCGCGGCCGGTTCGATTATGCATCCGTGAGCACGCCGGAGAAGTCGCCGATTACTAGGTTCAGCATTCTGGTACTGAGTGACGAGCACGGCGCGCTCATCCGCGAAGCGAATCCGCCGCAGCAGTAAGAGCGAATAGGCCGTATACGGCTCATAGGACCTATCGAATTGGCTTTATTGAGTTTAGCTAAGCGCAATCGCCAGCCCGAGCTGATGGACCAACCCGGGCTTAACCCGGCAGCGCATGCGGCGGCGCTGCGCGGCGTCGCCCGCATCAACTGGTGGAGCGGCAGCGCCGGCATTCTATGGCGGCCGCTCCGCCGGCTGGCGAGCGAAAACCTGAACCGGCCCCTGCGTATTCTCGACCTTGCCACGGGCAGTGGCGACATACCGCTTCGGCTCTGGCGGCGCTTTCAGCGCGCGCGGATCCCCGTGGAGTTGGCTGGGGCCGACCTGAGCGGGTTCGCGCTGGCCGAAGCGCGAGCGCGCACCGCCAGCGCGCGGGCGACGATTCAATTCTTCACGCTGAACGCAGTGTGCGATCCGCTGCCCCAAAGCTTCGACGTGCTTACCTGTTCGCTGTTTTTGCATCACCTCGATGAGCATGACGCGGTCGAACTGCTGCGCCGCATGGGCCAAGCCGCCGGGCAAATGGTGTTGGTGAACGATCTCGTTCGCTCGCGGCTCGGCTATCTGTTGGCCCATGCCGGCACGCGACTATTGTCGCGCTCGCCGGTGGTGCATTTCGACGGCCCGGCTTCAGTAGCCGCGGCGTTCACGCGCGCCGAAGCGCGCCAGTTGGCGCGGCGCGCCGGGCTGGATGGCGCCAAGGTCGAGCGGCACTGGCCGTGGCGATTCTTGCTGCAATGGCGACAACCCTAAATGGCTCATCAAGTTGTAGACGCTCCTGCAATATCGAATCCCATTTCTTTCTCCGCTTCATCTTCACTTAAGGTGCGTCGGCTAGGCTCGAATGCATTGGCAGCGCGGTTTTGCGCGGGACGAGGCGGCGCGGCCTCTTGTCATGGCGAGTTCCCGCATCCATATCTAAGGAGCAACTCATGTCTGGCACGATTCGAGTTTCGGCGGCGGCCGTCGTGGCTTCAATGTTGGCATTTCTGCTTATCGCTCAGCCGGTGCAGGCGCAGCGTAAAACCGCGCGCCCAACCCAAACAACGCAGGTGACGCAACAACAGGTGAATGCGTTGCAACAGCAAGTCAACACTTACCAGCAGCAACTCAACACCTGGCAGCAAGCACTCAGCACGCAAAATGCGAACGATCCCAGCGTGCAGGCGGCGGCGCAAGAGCTGGCAATACTACAACAACTCATCAACCAGTTGCAGCAGCTAATCAATCAGTTGCAGCAACAGCTCGCCGGACAGGACGGCACTGGCACAACGACTGGCACAACCGGCGCGACAACCGGTGCAACCGCCCAGACCCAAAGACAAGGTTGCCAAACGACCACAACCCAAAGCACTTCCCAGCAGGCATCCGCACTTCAGCAGCGGGTGAATAACTTCCAGAATCAATTTGGGACGCAGGTGGGTAGCAGTGCAAATTCACGAGGGAAGGCGCGGAGATAGCAATTTGGTGGGGTGGGTGGAGCGCAGCGCAACCCACCGGTGCGGCATCACTAGGTTGCGTAGCCATGCTCCACCTACCCTACTTAATCTGTTATCATTTAATTTGCTTGCTTTGGAGAGTTCGCATGCGAATTCTGGTGGTCGAAGATGAGCCGGCGTTGCGGGATGTCATTGCGCGGGCATTTCGCGAAGAGGGGTATGCGGTCGATGAGGCCGGCGAAGGAAAAGATGCGCTCTTCAAGGCGACCGCGTGGCAATATGATGCAATCGTTCTTGATGTGATGCTGCCGGGCATGGACGG
>DATGHS010000093.1:0-3959 GCA_035307785.1 Gemmataceae bacterium | reverse complement strand
GGAGTTGGGCACACTAGCGGTGATTCCGTGGGAGAATAACCGGATCGAAATCTACCGTTTCGATCTGGCGCAGCTTCTGAAAGATTCGAAGCGGGATTATCTCTTCGTGCTCAGCCAGCCGCCGGCGACAACCAAGAAGGGAGACACATACCGTTACCCGGTAAATGTGCGCTCCAAGAAGGGCGACGCGAAGTTGCAACTGGAGTCGCCCCCCGTTGGAATGAAACTGGAAGCCGACAATACGCTAGTGTGGAATGTCCCCGCTGATTTCGCCGAGAAGGAAGCCAACGTCGTGATTTCGATCAGCGACGCATCCGGGCAAACGATCCGGCATTCGTTCCATATTCGCGTTGGCGAGAAATAGCGGGGCTAGCAGCAAGAACATAACCGCGGATTGCACGGATGACACGGATATGAAAATCAGGGGATTTTTATCCGTGCCATCCGCGTGATCCGTGGTTTCCCGTTTTGGTTGCATTAAAGTTTGCGGATGCAACTGCCGACAACCCGAAAGAAAGACAGTGCGTGCCGGTGCGCAGCCGAGATTTCAGGAAGTAGCATCATGGACGAGCCAATCGCCGGTAGCCGAGCGATTTCGCGGCGCACTTTTCTTCGAAGCGGCATCGCGCTGGCCACAAGTCCAGTTCTCGCTTCACCACTCGTCGCTCAAGATGATGTGGCCTCTTGCCGCATCCAAGGCGCTTTCCGCAGCATCCGTTTACCCTGCGGCCGCCGCCTGGCGTTCACCGAGTACGGCAACCCGCGCGGCTGGCCCATCATCCATCAGCATGGCATTCCTAGTTGCCGCTGGGAGCCGGAGCAGTTCCGCGAAGCGCTGCAGTACTTGGGAAATGTCCGCATGATTGGCGTCGACCGCCCCGGAATAGGCCGGTCCGATCCCGACGCCCAGAGCCATTTCCTGACGTGGCCCGCCGACGTCGTGGCGCTCGCCGACGCGCTCGGCATCGAACTTTTTTCAATGACGGCCATTTCTGCCGGGGCGCCGTATGCGCTGGCTACAGCGCGAGCGCTGCCGCAGCGCGTGACTGGAGTCATTCTGTGTGGACCGGTGGCGCCGCTGCAACAAGTGGGCAATGTTCCCGGGTTTTTCGCGCTGGGCGTACACCTGGCGCAACGGCATGAATTGATGGCCAAAGCATTTTGGGCGAAGTATGTCGCAGGGCTGAGGCGGCATCCGGAGCGCATGCCATTTGCTGTCGGGGCGTTGCCGCCGGCTGATAGTGCCATCGCGGCCGACCCGGTTGAAGTGCGCGAGCAGTCGCGGCTTATCATCGAATCGCAGGCTCAAGGCCCGGCCCAGACGGTGCGCGCCTTTGCGATCCTTGGCGACCCGTGGTCAACTTGGCTCGGCGACGTGCACACGCGGGTAACGATTTTCCAGGGTTGCGACGATGGCGACACGCCGCCGGTCATGGCGCGCTGGTTGGCGAGTGTTCTCCCCAACGCCGAATTGCGGCTAATTCCTGGCGAAGCCCATGTCTCGGTTGTGCGCCATTACGGCGTCGATATCCTGAGGGCGGCGCTGCCGCTTCAATGAACAACTTGTCGAACCCGTTGGATTATTGGGCTCGCTTGAGCTAGATGCGGATCATCGCGGTTCCCACAACTCGAAACGGTTGCCTTCGGGGTCGGTCGCCCAGCCAAAGCGGCCGTAATCGTAATCCTCGATCTTCTCATCCACCGTTGCCCCGGCTGCCCGCAACTGGGCCAGCATGGCGTCGAGATTCTTCACCCGGTAGTTGACCATGAACGGCTGCGGCCCCGCTCCAAAGTATTTCGTGTCGGAGGGAAAGGTGGACCAGACGGTGACATCACCCTCGGCTGCTTTTAGCGCGCAATAGGTTTGGCCCGTGTCCACTGCAACGCCCAAGTGCTGGCGATACCAGCCGGCCAGCGCTTTCGGATCGCGCGCCTTAAAAAAGATGCCGCCAATACCGAGAACTTGCTCCATGGGGGACTGCCTCCGAGGTCAGAAGATGGAGATAGGAGCCGCGCGTTATCCGAGCTTGGCGTCAAATGTTAATACTCTGCGGCACGCTTTCCGGCGCTAGGCAAGTATACGGCCGACGGAGCCCGTTGCGTTCCTCAATCGTGGTTGCAATGTCTTTCAGCCGGGCCTGGAACGCAGCCAGCGACCCGTGCACCCGCGCGTCGGTGAAGTGTTTCGAACCGTATGCGCCAAGAGTAGTGTAATGCACCGAGCCGAGTAAATAGCCGATTTCCATTTGCTGCTCGGCGATGTTGAGCGGCGGTAGTATCGCCAGATAATCGGCCTCGTTCGCGCCGGTTCGAGATGTCGGCGCCGGCGCATAGGCAGCGAAGGGCATGCGCGGTGCATAGCTCATAATGTCGTATTGCGGAAAGTTGACGGCCGCGTGCTGCACGCTGCAGGTAAAGATAATCATCGTGAGAATATCCGTCAGCCCTGTCAGAGTCTGGCCGTCTTCGGGGCCAACGCCATTCAATCGACCGGCATCGGGAGAAGCAATCTCGCGCAACCAGGCTTGAAGTTCCGTATCCTCCTGAACCGCGGCGTCGGCCGGGTAATAGATGGCAAGGTAATCGCTGATCCATTGCCGGATCGCATTCCAGTGCAAGATGGCATCATCACGATACGGATAAGTCTTCAGAATGTCGGTATCATCGATGCCGGCGCCGCCCAGCACGCGGGGAAGCATGCCATCTCGAAAATGGAATTGGCGAACGCCATCGGCCGCGAGTCGGCGGGTCGATTCAATTCGTCCCGCCAATACCCGGTCGACCGCGCCGCCGTCGGCAATCAACCGCCTCCAAGCCGCCTCGTTGATCGCCAGCGTTCCACGAAAGTGCGGAACCAGCAGCCGATTCAGTGGGTGCGCCTCAGCCAGTTCGCGGTGCGTGGCGATGACAAACGGCTCCATGAGCAAATGGGTGCGGGCAAGGTGAGCGACGGCTTCGTGCAGATTGGCATCGGCAATCTCGACGATAGTCTTCGCGATGAGCCAGTTATAACCGTCGGCGGGAGTGAACACCGGCGATTCAGGCCCTGGTTGCTGGCTGCACTGGATTGCCACTGGAAGCAAGGCCCGACGGACCCTGTCCACTGCGAATAACGCCAGGGGAGCATAAAGATACTTTTGTCCGCAGGGGAAATCACCGGGCTCGACTTCGGCGAGGGCAGCGAAATCGGCCAGGAACAGCCGGCCCTCCGCTCCGGCGGCCTCGAGAGAATCGTCCGGAAGGGCTTGGCGGAAATCTGCTTCCGTTACGGCGAAGCGGTCATCCGGCTTGGCGACGCGGCGCAGCGTCAGAGGATTCGGGCCGGCGATTCGCAGCCAGGCGAACGTACGGTCGTCGTGCAAATCGTCGCGAACCGGCGGCAAGCCAATGGCCCGAAACAGCGTGGCATAGTCTTCCAACGCCTCTGGCCGCAGGCTCGTCTCGTCGCGCGGCCGGAAGATCAGCGCTTCGTACACGAAATGCCGCAACGCCGACGCGTAATACGCCGCCCGGGTTTGCAGAATTCGCCTCAACATCCGGTACTGCTTTTCAATGCGCAGGGCCGAGCGCGAGTCGCCCTCCAACATCATGCGGTTGCGCAACACGCTGCTTACCTGGCGCGCCACCCGCTGGAGCCAGGCAAAGCCAAACCGCTCCTTTTGCGGCACGCGATCGATAATCGCCAGCGGGGAAACGTGCGTGTGGTTAAACCGGTAGCGCCGCCGACGGCGCCCAAGCCGGCGCTCGCGCAACCTCGGATTCGGGTCTAAGTGCGGCAGGAATGCGGTCATTGCCCGTTCTCGTCGGATTCTCGGCGATCTTTCCGGCCGGGGTTGCCATTCATTCTTTCACGCGCTTGAACACGCGCAGCGTCCAGCCGGAGCCTTCCCTCGATGAGAATTCCGTGGGCCGATCCTTGCCGGGCTCAGCCACGCAACTGGTGAGCGTGTCGCCGTCCA
>DATGHS010000092.1:0-14374 GCA_035307785.1 Gemmataceae bacterium | reverse complement strand
GCAGACAACTCTCGGGGCCGGTCAATGCGAGAATGCCCTCGTCGCTCAGCCCGGTCTGCGACAGATTCAATACGCGCACGTTTTCCCAGTTCCGGTTTCGTGCCAGCGTCGTGAGAGCGAGATTGCCCAGTTGCAGATTGGACAGGTTCAACTCGCGCACGGCGGGAAGATTCGTCGCCGAAAGCAGGCGCGGGCACTGATCGCGCTGAACTCCGGCTTTTTGCAGATCCAGCCGGCGGAGCCCGGTGAAGTTGGGCGAATTCGTGAAGTGGTCGAGCCCGTCGTCTGAAAGCATCCCATCTAAATGCAGCCCGGATAATCGCTTTACGTAGGGGCATGCGGACAGTTCGCCGAAGCCACGTTGAAGGGGACCGCCATACGCCTGGATCTCCCGCAAGGGCACGAGCGTGAATAGGACTTCCGCGAAGCGCACGAAATCGGTGGCCAGCAACGATGCGAATTCCACGAAGCCGCGGCGAAAGCGGCAATGGACCACGTTCTCCATCGGCAACTGCACTTGCAACGGGTCGAGCATTTGCGTCAAGAACGCGACCATTTCTTCGCGCGCCGGCACGGCGCCGGGTTCGTCTCCCGTCAGAATCCCAGCCGAAAATGCGAAGTTGCGCGCACGCAAAACACTCGGAAAGAATTGGAACAAGCCGGGGGCGAGCAGAGGACTGGTCGGACCCCGAAGGGCTTGCAAGCGCTCATAAAGCGGCTTGAGCCATTCCTTGCGGTGGGCTTGCAGCAGCTCTTTTTCCCGCCGTTTCAGGAACGACCGGCGATGCGCCTCCATCGCATCGTGGGCGAGTTCGATTTGCACGCGGATGAATTCGGCCCGGTCGGTTTCGCCGTGCTCGTCCAACCAGTCGGCAAAGACCAGGCGCGGCGCATCGTCGTCGGGGTTTTCCAAAATGGTGGCAAGGAAAGCATCCGCTTCCGTCATGATTCAATACACCATCGGGCGAAAGCGTATCGATCTTTCGTCTATTATACTGCGGGCGCCGATAGCAAGGAATGGAGTTTCGAGCACAACAACGGATCGACAAATTCGGCAGCGGAATTCGCAAGAATTCCGACTCGCAACCAGCGGAATTCTTGCGAATTCCGCTACCGAGCTTTACTAATTCGAATAATGCAGCTCAAACCCGGCCCCGGTCATTTGCATCAACATTGGCTCCGCACCCAGGAACTCGTATGCCGTGCAGGCGCCAACGCGGTTTGGCTGCGACTTGGCCAGCGCTTCGGCCGTCAGGACGCAGGGCCAGGCAGCCATGCGTTGGCCTTCGGTGTGCGACAACATGGTCGCCCGGCTCGTTGTGCCATCGCTGGAAAACAACTCGGTCATCACAGCCCCACCGGCGCAGCCCCAGCCGCGAAGAAACTGACCGCTGCGCGTGATCCATTTGGCATGCCAAGCTCTGTAGTTCAAACCAAAACGAGCCAGCAGGTGCATGATGTAGCTGCCCACGGTCAGCTCGAAGCCGACTTTCACGCGTACGTTGCGAACTCCAAGTAACGAGGGGAACAAGTCGTATTCGGGGCTGTCGAAGTTGAACACGACGCGACGGCCAAATGGCGGTGGCAACGGCACTACTTCGCGATCATGGAAGCAACGCAACGTTCCCTGCGGGGCTTCGATCGGCTTACCGAGCCCTTCGACCAACGAAGAAACGGCGGCCAGGCCTTTCGGGTTATCGTTGCCGATGAAGAGGGTGACGCGACAGGCCCAGGGACTGCCGTCCCTGGGCTTTCGCGAATCTTGCAGTTTCAGGCCAAGCGCGCCGGAGATTCCGGGCAAGCTGGAGCAACCGTAAACGGCGGCCAGGCTTTTCGCCGCAAAGCGCTCTCCAAATCGCCGGACGAGGCCACAATAATGCCGGTCGTCGGCGATGTCCGCATAATGGCATTCCTGATCCAGGCAGGCTTCGAGCAGTGCCGGATCGAAATGCCGAAATGGCCCGGCACAATTGACCACGACCGGCTGTTCGCGCAGCGCTGCCGAAATGGACTCGCGCTGGCGAAGATCGAGACTCGTCCCACGATGGTCGGCGCCCAACGTTCGAGCAAACTCTTCCGCTCGCCGGCGATCGCGGCCGGCAACGACGACGGGCAATCCTCGGCTCGCCAAGGCGCTGGCCACCTGCGAGCCAAAAGTACCGTAGCCGCCGATGATCAATATCGGTTTCACCTGGCCGGCTCCAAGCGATCGAGTCGATAGGCAACTACGACGCACCAGGCACAGAAGGAAACGATTGTCGGGCCGGTTACCCATTCGGTCAGCCATGGGCGTGACATGAAGCCGGCAGCCGAGAGCAACAAACCGAAGATGAGAATGGCCGCGCCAAGAAAAGCGATAACCCTTCCCCGATCGATCCGTTGAATCAAAGCGAGTGTAAACACGGCGGCCGAAAGCGTAATCAGGCCGTTCGCGATTATCAGACTGATCGTGTTCGTTACTCTCTCAATGGTCAAAAACGGATTGGCGTACAGTTTTCCAAATCCCACCGAGTAGTGCACATCAACGCGATTGGGCAACATGGCGTCGGCGGCCAGTCGCGGCAAAACGGCAATGAACACGCTGTCGCAGGCCAGATCGAAAGCGGCCCCGAGGACGACCAATCCAACCGCCAGCAAAGCCAGATCGCTTCGCAGACGTCGCGCGGCCTGGAAAATAAACGCGACCACCGCAAAGTCGCACACCATCCACACACCCCAGCCCATTGACCAGCCGAGTGGATATCGCGCCAGGTAGTGCATGCGCTCCGGGAATGGCGTCAACGGAGAACCGGGGCGCATTCCGAAGGCGGCGAAGAGCAATCCCACGATGTGCACGACAACATTGACAAGAGCGAGCGGCATCAAGCGCTGGAACATAAACGGTGGCTGCTGCGATTAGGGACTTTATGCCGGTGGTTCCAGATCTTCGAAAAAATCGCTCAGGCTGATGCCGAGCGTGACGCTAATCTTGTATAAGGTTTCAATCGACGGGGCGACGCGGCCGAGTTCAATCTGGGACAGGTAGCCCAGCGACATGCCGGTCTGCTTGCTTAGCTTTTCGAGGGTCATCTTGAGGGCGGTGCGCCGCTTGCGCATGGTCGCGCCCACCGCCCGCCGCAGCGTGTTGCCGCTCATGCGCATCAGGCCTTTGCTTTGCAAGCAGCGCACGACGGTGGCGCGCAAATCGGCAATCTGAAACGGTTTCGTGAGGTATTCGTATGCGCGGGCGCGCAAACCGCTTAGCGCGCCCTCGAGTGACGGATAACCGGTAATCATGATCAGAGCGGCATCTTCTTGATGTTCGCGTACCCAATTCAACACGTGCTTCGTGTTCAGGCCGGGCAAAACATAATCAAGGATGATGATGTGGAACTTGGTGGCGCCTTTGAGCGCATGTTCCACTTTGGCCACATTGCTGATCGCGCGGATATGAAAATCCTTCTCTTCGAGCGCGGCCTGAATTACCTGGCACGTGGGAGCATCGTCATCGACGACCAGCAAGTGAATCCGGCTGACGCATTCGAGTCGCTCTTCCCCAATTTGTTCATCACCGTTGGCAACAGGTGTGTTGTGAGAGAGATCCGGCTGTTTCTCGATCGGAGGCTTGGCCATGGGCGATTCTACTCGTTCATCCCGAAGAACCTTTTACCTCGGCCGGCAGGTAGACGCGGGCTTCCGTGCCGTTCGGTTTGGCCGGGGCCAGGCAAAAACCCGCCTGGAAGGCATGCAAAGTCAGAAACGCCAGGGTCAACCCCAGGCCGAAGTGATTGGCCTTGGTGGTAAACAGCGGTTCCGCGAATATCTTACGGCAAACGGCTGGGGAAATCCCCTGGCCACTATCGGCAATGGTAATGACTACATGCTGTCCCGGCAGCGCCGCGCCGTAGAGGTCGCGGCATTCCATCGCGGAAAGCGCTTGGACATTTCCTTGAATCGTCACTCGGCCACTGTCGCCGCAAGCTTCGACCGCGTTCATGAGAAGCTGTTGCAGCGCCAGCTGGAGCGATTCCGAATCCAGCCGCACGCGCGGCAAGCTCTTGGGCAAATCGCGTTTGATGCGCACGCCTTCGGGCAATTCAAGTCCGGCCACGAGGGCTGAAACCACGTCCAGCGCGGCTGCGGGGCGCCATGACTTCGGCAACCGCCGCCCCAACAGTTCAAATCGTTCTATCTGGACGAGTGACTCCCGGCAGGTACTTAGTGTTTCGTGCAGGAGAGCGTTGGCGGGATTGGAGGTTGGGACCGACGGAAGCGCCAACTGGAGTAAGCCCATGGTGCCGCTGAGGACATTGCGGAAATCATGGCCGATTCGCGCAGCGGCCACGGCCAGGTCTTGCCAGCGCCGTGCCAGCGCCGCATTGTCCGGGACCACACGCGAAGTTTCCATGCTCACGGAGCTTTCTGCACCTTCTTCAGCGCATTGCTGGCCGCTTCGCGAATGGCCGACCGGCCATCGCGGCTGGCAATGGACAGGGCATCCACCGCATCTTTGGCATCGGGGCCAAAGTCGCCGAGCACCTGAATGACGGCAAGGCGCACTTCGGCCACGTCGTCATCCTTCAGCAAGCGAATCAATTCCGTTAGGGCGGGCAAGCCCGCCTTGCCCAGGCCGCCCAGGGCCCGCGCCGCCTGGCAGCGCACTTCCTGGTCCTTGTCCTTGAGCGCTTTTTGCAGGCTCGGCTCGGCAGCAGAAGCATCGGGGCCGATCTTGCCGAGGGCCAGAGCCGCGTATTGACGAACGTCGGTCTGTGAGTCTTCCAGGGCTTTTACCAACTCCGGCACGGCGGAGCGGGACTCCGGCCCGATAGCCGCCAGCGTTTTTGCGGCTTCCTTGCGAACATTTGCTTCCCTATCGCCAACGAGCTTTGCCAGCACGAGCACGGCCGGCGCCGCGCTCGTTCCCATGCGACCAAGGGCAAAGGCGCTTTGCATGCGAACATTCGCATCGGCATCGTTCAGCAACTCGGTTAGTTTGGGAATTGCATCTTTTGCCAGCTGCGCGTCACTCAAACAATATTGACCGATGGACTCGGCGACGGCCGCGCGCACACGCGGTTCCTTGTCGTTCAACGCATCGGTCAGTTCAGTAACGACTCGCGTACCGCCCTGGCCCAGCTTGCCCAGCGAGGTGGCAGCGCTTTCGCGTACCGCCGCCGACTTGTCCTGCTTCATGGCTGTGAGCAGCGGGTCGATCAACCGGTCGCTTTGATCCTTTTCGTCCTTGAGTTTCACGACGAGTTCAGCACAGCGAGCGCGAATCGCGTCGTCCGAATTCTCGCGCATTTCCTTCAACAGCGCGGGAACAATGCGCTTAACCTTTGTACCGGTTAATTCGAGGACGAGCAGCGCGGCTTTCCGCTTGCGCAATTCCGGGTCTTCGTGTAGGATTTTCACCCACTCGGAAATCTTTTTGCCACGAACGGTCGGGTCGTCGTCTTGCGCCAACGTGCGCGGTGGAGCGGAAAATGCAAGCACGAGAATGCCAAGCATGACAGCGGGGGAGAGACGGGGCATGGCGGTTTCCTTCCCGAAGAAACTCGGGTTTGGAGATGAAGGGATCATAAATGCCCGCCCAGCGCCCGTCAACCGGTTTTTGTGGCAGTGCTGGCGAACTTATTAACTTTTTTCGCGCACGATTCAGCAGGTTCTCATCCCGTGGCGCCTAGGCTTGACTCCACTTCTTCCCGCAGAGGTAAGCAGGTCATGCTACGTAAACTCGGCCGCAAGCTGGTGCCCGTATTATCGCTACTTGGCATCGGCGCTCTTGGTTATGTTCTGGGCGCCGCAGTCATGTTTTATCGCCTGCCCAGTTCCAGATTCCTCACCGATGCCTTTCTGGAGGCCGATCGCTGGCGGCAAACCAGCGGCAGTGAAGCCGATTCGCCGATGGTGCCGGCGCCGTTCGCCGCCCGCTTTTACTTGGGACTGGACAAGAAAGAGAAAACATGCGATGGCTTCACGCTCGTCGCCGTTTCTCCAGGGAATCAGGTGTACCTCATTGACATGGAAGGAAACATTGTCCATCACTGGACGCTGTTCTTCAATCGAATCTGGCCGCATCCACAGCAGCTCGATCGACTGATCCCCGATGAATACACCTGCCCATTCGGCTTGCATCTATTCCCGAACGGCGACCTGTTGGCGACATTCCACGGATACGGTGGGGTGGCCGAGGGCATCGGGTTGGCGAAGGTTGACAAAGATTCGCGAGTTCTCTGGACGTATGATCAGAATGTCCATCACGACGTCGACGTAGATGACGATGGCCATATCTTTCTAACGACACAAAAAGTGGTCCAAGAACCAATTCCAGGGCTGGAATTCATCCACACGCCCACGCTCGTGGATTTCGTTGAAATGCTCAGCGCGGACGGTCAACCACTGCGCAAGATTTCCCTGCTACAAGCATTCCAGGATTCGAACGAATATTTCCCGATCCTCAAGAACGCGCCGATACCACGCGAGCTACGGAACGATTCGCGCACCCACGGCGACCTGTTTCACACCAACCACGTAGAGATTCTGCGGCCGAGCCTGGCGCCGAAGTTCGGCTTGCCGCGTTGGAAGGCCGGACAGGCGCTGATCTCGATGCGCAATCTCAATGCCATCGCTCTACTGGACATGGAGAGCGGAAAACTTATCTGGGCGACGACCGGCCCTTGGAAAATGCAGCATGATTCACAATTTCTTCCCAGTGGACACGTGCTGCTCTTCGATAACCGCGGCTCAGATCGGAGTTCGCGCGTGCTGGAAATGGACCCGAAAGACGACAAGATCTGCTGGAGTTATCCAGACGAAAAAGGCGAGCCCTTCCATTGTCCGGAACGCGGGATGGTACAACGCCTGAGCAACGGCAACACGTTCATAGTCGATTCCGTAGAGAAGTCGTTGATGGAAGTCACCGCCGACCACGAATTGATTTGGGCCTTTCACACCGGCAACTACGTTCAATTCGCCCAGCGCTATGCGGCAAACGAGTTACGATTCATTGCGAAGTCGCCGCGGCCCCAGCCTTAGTGAAAACATGGAAAACACGGGTCAGTTTTTTTTCGCGCCACTTAACCCGAAAAAATGAAGGGACACCTACGCCCCTCGGTGGGAGGAGCCGTGCAGAAGCCATCCGACTATGGCTCCCCCACCCCGAAGCGCGCAACCATCGCTTGCCACTCCTTCGCCGACCGTTTTTCGGAGCGCTCGAAGAAGCGAGCCTGGCCATCGCCCATCGTGGCGTAGAAGCCGTTGAAGGAAAGGCCAAGATACCGATGCGGGTCGCCGAAATCAAAAGAGCCGACTTCGATCCCCTCGGGCTTCGTCCAGGGCACCAATTCCTTGGCTTCAACCACCAGGATCCTTTCCCGGCCACTTTCGCGGTCGAAGAAGAGTTTGCCGGCGGGGTCGAAGGTTCCCACGGGCGTCACCCCCTTTTCTCCCATTCCGAACAGCAATTGCTGGAATGGGGCGCCGGGCGTCGGGGCGCCATGGCGGAATGGCGTGTTGCGGCCCAGGAATACGCGGTAGGGAGTCTTTCCTGAATCGTCGGCAGCGAGGTAAGGCGAGCGATAGGCCCGCGGCATCCGGGTGCTCAAGCTCAAGTTGTGGGGGCTATCCCACGGCTCCCCCAGGTAATACTCCTTGAAGAGCGCGTCCTCGTCGAGATACGGCAACAGCAGCACGCGCCAACTGACCAGTGGTTTGCCGTCCGGGCTGTAGCCGATTGCCGGCGGTCCGCGACTATAGCTTTCTTCATAATTGGATAACGCAATCCCAATCTCTTTGAGATTGTTGGCGTTTACCGTTCGGTCTGCGGCCGCGCGAAGGCCGGTATCTTCATAACGGAGCGCCAGACCCAGTTGCCCGAGATTGTTCTCGGTGCTCGTTCGGGCCGCAATTCCACGCAGGCCCTCTGGCGGTCGCCGTGCTTCGGACACGAACAGGACCGCAGAGCCGAACGCTGCCAGCCCAAGAAACGACGAGGAAACCACCCAGTCGCGGGTGACCCCCGCATCTTGCAAATATTGAAACAGGAACAACAGGCTCAGCAGCAGAAGGCCGAGCGCGGGAATAAACCAGAGCAACTGCAGCGATGGCGGAGTGGCGGCTCCCAGGTGATTCAACAACAGGACGAGCCCGTAACCAAGAACGCACGACAACAGGAATTCAATCAACGCGAGTTCCCGGCCGCCCGAGCGCCCTTGGATCGGCTGCTCGCTTTGCGTGAGCGGCCAGGCTTCGGCCTTCAGGCCGACGGGCTCCTCCGGTACCCTCTCGGCAAAATGGCGAACCTGATTCGCAAACAGTCGGCGGCCTTCCGGGGCGCCGTCCCAAATAGCGACGCGAAGAGAATCGGCGGAAACCGGCGGATCCAACTGCGAGGCGATCTTGTTTTCCCATTCGCTCTGGCTCAGCGACGTATCTACGATGAACAAGACGCGCTCGGGGCCCAGGCAGTGCAGGGCGAGTTGGACCTCGTCGAGCACAAATGGAGTGATGTCGGTGAGGTCGATAAAGGCGCAGCGCACCGTGCCGAGCGTGCGCCAGAGCCGGGCCTTCCAATCTCGGCCGGCTTCCAGGTTCATAAAACGCGGCCGGCAATAGCGCAAGAGAAAGAACAGATAAACCAACTGCCGCAATAGCCAGGGCCAACGGCGGCGTGGATCGCGAATGCCCGCCAGACGAAAATCGGGCCCAAGGACGCGCGCGATGAGCGTGCGAATGGGGTAAGCCCTGGAATCGTTCCGGAAGGAGCGCAGATAAATCGCCGCCGGCGCACGCCGAGGCAACAGTCGCCAAACCAGCACAACCACCACGAATTGGAGAGCCCCAAACGCCTGGTAGATGGCCAAGCCCCAATTCTGACCACCAAGCCGTGGCAGCAGGCAACCGGCGAGAACGCCAAGGAACATGAAAACGAGCAAGAAATTGAGCAACCGCCGGTAAAAGCGCAACGGGTCGTCTAGCAGGTGTGGAAGCTTGCCAGGAAGTTGCACGGGCGCGGACGCGTTGGGGACGAGAGGTGGATTCATGGGGGAGTATGTTACTCTACCGCAAGTTAGGGACAATGATTTTTCCAATTCCCTCTGTCAAGTCGCCAGTGGCGGGATGGGCCCAAACTTGCCGTTGCACCCGTCCCCACTTTCTGCTCATAATACCGGCCCGCACTATTGGGGTTCGTGTCCTTCGACTGGATTCGCCCCGCGTCTGCATGGAGGTGGACGTGCCTACCGAATTTCGCTTGCTCATGATCTCGGCGATGTACGAGAACGGCGGCAACACCACGCAGCGGTTGCTCGACGGCCATCCCGAGCTTTTCAGCTATCCGTTCGAATCGCAGCCCGGCACCAAGTTTGTGCAGGATCACCTCACCCACCTGTTTCCGGTGAAATACCGCTGGCCGGTCTTCCCGCTCTCCGGCACGGCCGAGGCCGACTTCGATGCGATCATCGATGAAGAATGCAAGGTCCGCCTGAAGACGCCGCACGCCAGCAAGTTCCGCGAATGCAAGCTCGAGATGGACGATTGGAACCGCAAGAGCCTGTTCCTGAAATACATGGCCGGACAGGAGCGAAGCCGGGCGAATATCGTCTCCGCCTTTTTCCGCGCTTCCGCCGACGCATGGAAGGATTACCAGCGCACCGGGCGCGAGAAAGTACACGTGGGCTACAGCCCGATCATCGTGGTGGATGCCGACAAAATTGTCGAGGACTTGCCGAACGCCCATGTCCTGCACGTGGTGCGCAACCCGTGGTCGGCCTATGCCGACACCAAGAAGCGGCCGGTACCTCAGCCGCTCGCCCAGTACATCACCGGCTGGTGCATCGTGCAGCATGCGGCGATGACATTTGCCGAGATGTTTCCCCAGCGGGTGCACGTTCTGCGCTACGAAGACATTGTGGCGTACCCGGTGACGGTGCTGAACTCGGCGTTGTCGAAAATGGGCCTGTCGAAATCGACCACAGTCGCGAAACCGACGTGGAACGGCCGCATGTTGAACCAGGTGCATCCGTGGGGCACTGTGCGCACCCCAACGCCGGAAGCGAATCGCGCGACGGCGGAAGAATTGACCGATGCGGAGAAGGAGGAGATCCGCATTCGCGCGCGGCCGTATCTCGAGCATTTTGACTACGAAAACTATCTGTCGCTGACGGGCGAGCGTGACGCGGCATGAATTGTTTGTAGCCGCAGGCTTTAGCCTGCACGGGCGTCCGCAGGCTTAAGCCTGCACGGGCGTCCGCAGGCTTAAGCCTGCGGCTACAAATGTCAGAAATGAGCGAGGACACGGCTGGGAATGTGCGGAAATTTCGAGACGGTGTTGGTGACTGGCGCTTCGGGATTCATCGGCGCCAATGTGGTTCGGCAGTTGCTGGCCGAAGGGCATCGAGTACATGTAATTCTGCGCTCCGGAACATTGCCGTGGCGGCTGGCAGATGTTGGAGCTCGGCAATTGACGGTGCATCCGGCTGATCTGAATGATTCCGCGACAGTGCGGAGAGCGTTTCGAGCAGCCCAACCGAAAGTGGTACTTCATCTGGCCACGCATGGCGCATACGAGAGCCAAGCCGAGGGACGAGCAATTTTGCAGACGAATATCGTTGGCTCGTACAACTTGCTCCAGATTTGTGCCGAAAACGAAGTTCGCCTGTTCGTGAATGCCGGCAGTTCATCGGAATACGGCTTTCAGCCGGAGCCGATGCACGAAGAGATGAAGCTGACGCCGAACAGCTTTTACGCCGTAGCGAAAGCGGCACAGACACATCTGTGCGCGCTGTTCGCCCAGCGGACTGCGATGGCAGTGGCGTGTTTTAGACTCTTTTCCGTATACGGGCCGTGGGAAGAGCCCACGCGGCTGATTCCGACGATGGTTCGCCGAGCACGGGCCGGGCTGCCACTGGAGATGGTGGACCCGGGAATCGCGCGCGACTTCGTGTACGTGCAGGATGTGGTTGCGGCGCTGGTCGATTTTCCCCGCCTGATGGACCTGCGCGGCGAGATTATCAACTTGGGCACCGGTGTCGAGACCACGCTGGCGGAAGTGGTGGCCACGGTGAAAGAACTTTTGGATAGCTCGTCGGAAGTGCGCTGGGCAGCCATGGCGCCACGGCACTGGGACAGCCGGCACTGGGTAGCCGACCCCACGCGCGCGGTCCAGCGGCTTGGCTGGGTGCCGCGATGTACGTTTCGCCAGGGGCTGGCCCGCATGGCTCGCTGGATGCAAACCACGGGAGATCAATATGGCACGGAAGCCCTGGCCCGAGCGGCCTGATCGCTGCCAATTCTGCGCGGCCGTACGGCACGGCATTATTAGGCAGTCGCTCGATTCGCACGTCGGCCACATCGGCTCGGCGCTCAGCGTCGTCGAAATGATTTCCGTCTTGTGGAACGATATTCTCCGCTCTCCAGGCACAAATGACCCCGACCGCGATCGCTTCATTTTGGCCAAGGGTCATGCCGCCCTGGCCCTGTACATGACGATGCACTTTCGTGGCCTACTCGACGAAGACAAACTGCGGACCTTTTGCCGCGACGGCTCGCAGCTCGGCGTGCACCCAGAATTCGGCCTGGCGGGGGTGGAGATTTCCACCGGCTCGCTAGGGCAAGGCCTTTCCGTGGCTTGTGGCATTACACTGGCCCTTCGTCGTCGAAATTCGCCGGCTCGCGTGTTTGTGTTGATGAGCGATGCCGAATGCAATGAGGGCCAAGTGTGGGAAGCGGCCATGTTCGCGGCCCACCACCGGCTCGATAACCTGATCGCGCTGGTGGATGTCAACGGCATGCAGGCCATGGGGCCGACCAAAGAGGTTTTAGACCTGGCGCCGCTGGCCCGGCGTTTCGAGGCATTCGGCTGGCATGAGCAGGAGGTGGATGGCCACGACGAGGCCGCTCTACGACATGCGCTCACGACGGGAATCGCCAACCGCGAGGGCCCGGCGATCATTCTCGCCCACACGGTCGCGGCTAAAGGTGTGCACTTCATGGAGCGGCAAGTGGAGTGGCACTATCGGAATATCGACGAGACACTAGCGGAGCAGGCACTGCAAGAGATTGGAGTAGGGGTTTAGCGTACGCGGTTGAGTCGGGTGCGCAAGTGACCCGATGTTGTACGCACAACATCCGGTCGCTTGCGCTCTCGGCTCCAAGACGATATGAGCACGACATGCGAACGGCATTGATTCAAGCACTGTGCGAATTGGCGGACCAGGATCCGCGGGTGTGGCTGCTCACGGCCGATCTGGGTTGGAGCGTGGTCGAGCCATTCCAGCGCTCCTTTCCGGAGCGCTTTGTCAACGTGGGTGTGGCCGAGCAGAACCTGCACGGCATTGCCACGGGCCTGGCACGTGAGGGGCAGGTGCCGTTTGTCTATTCCATCGCCACGTTTGCCTCGATGCGCGGCTACGAGCAATTTCGCAATGGCCCTGTGCTGCACCAGTTGCCGGTGCGAGTGGTCGGAATCGGCGGTGGCTTCGCTTATGGGCATGCGGGCGCCAGTCATCATGCGCTGGAGGATTTGGCGCTAGCGCGCACACAACCCGGCGTGGCGGTGCTTGCCCCGGCCGATGGGCCACAAGCGCGCTCGGCCATTCTTGCGACACACAACCTGCCGGGCCCAGCCTATCTGCGCATCGATAAAGCTCAGCTTCCCGATCTCCCAGAATTGGCGGGCCGGTTTGCGTGGTATCAGCCGGAGTTGCTGCAACCCGGCCGCGTTTTGCTCTTCCTCGCCACCGGTTCGATCACGCATGAAGTCTTGCAGGCACGCCAGATCCTAGAAGCTCGCGGCATCTGCGCCGCTGTAGCGGTGATGGCCCATATCGCGTATCAGGCTGACGACGCGTTGATTGCATTACTAAAGGAATTTCCGTTTGTCATCACTGTCGAAGAAGGCTCGGCGGCCGGCGGGCTGGGGTCACTGGTGGCTGAAACGATTGCACAGTATGAACTGAATTGCCGGTTACACATCACGGGTGTGCGCGAGCCGTTCTTGCCGCACACCGGCAGTGCCGAATACCTGCGGCGGCAGCATGGGCTCGATCCCGAGAGCCTGGCAGCCCTCGCTCGCATGGCCCTGGCCACCAAGCGCACGCGTGTTCGGAGGAAGGTGGCATGAAAAGCGAACCAGTCCTCTCGCTGATCCTGCCGTGCCGCAACCAGGGTGAATACATCGGCACGCTGCTGCCGAGGTACATGCCGCCCCTGGAGCGCGCCGGTCTGCCCTTCGAGTTAATCGTGGTGCCGAACGGCTGCACCGACGACACCGTGGCAGTGGTAAGCCGACTCGCCCAACAGGACGAGCGCATTCGCATGGTTAAGCTGGCCGACGGCGGCTGGGGCCGGGCGGTCCGCGCCGGGTTGCGCTTGGCGTGGGGCAGCATTCTGTCGTATACGAACAGCGCGCGCACCGATCCAAGGCTCTTTCCAGCGTTCGTCGAGCGCTTTTTGCGCAACCGCGACTCCCTTGTAAAAGCTTGCCGCGAAGCCCGCCAAGCGCCATTGCGCGAACTTGGCTCGGCGCTTTACAATCTTGAAGCCCGACTTTGCTTTGGTCTCCGTTGTCGCGACGTCAACGGAACGCCCAAGATATTCTCACGTGCATTTTACGAATCGCTCAGCCTCACGAGTGTTGGCGACCTCTTTGACCTGGAACTCATCGCGACGGCCAGCAGGGCCGGCGTTCCCGTTATCGAAATGCCCGTGCACGGCTTCAGCCGGCATGGCGGCAAATCGAGTACCACGCTTTCAAGTGCCTGGAAGATGTATGCCGGCGCCTTGCGTCTGAGCTTGCAGCAACTGGGCATCGGCCGGAGGAAGCCATGAAGATCGGGCCAATTCACGTCCTTCGCTGCGCTGGAACATAATGCAAAAGCGCCCCGCGCACCTGGAACCGCTCTGGCAGCACCATCACGCGCTGCTGCGCGATCCGCATCAGATTGTTTGTCAGTGGCAGGATGCGTCGAAAGTTGATCCGGAACTGCTGCATTTTCATGTTCGCGGGCCATTTTGGGACATTCTGGAAGAATCGGGCCAGACATTGATCGTCACGCGCGAGTACGAGCATCTCGTACTGGGACTTAGCGTGGTTTGTGGCCGGCCGCGTGTGTCGTATCTGCACTTGCCGCATCCGAACGGGTTAGCGGTCAATCCGGCGCGGCGCGAACTATTCATCGCCAGCACGAGAAACCCGAACATGGTGCTTGCGTTTGCGCCCTGTGCGGGCGAGTTCAGCCCGTCTTCGAGCCGGGAGCGCAAGCGACCGGATTGGAAGACGTCGTTATTGCCCGTGTGGTCCCGTTATCTCCCGGGATGTCTTTATCTGCATGACCTCGCCTGGCTTGATGGTGACCTTTACGCCAATTCGGTCGGACTAAATGCGGTTGTTCGT
>DATGHS010000091.1:0-6594 GCA_035307785.1 Gemmataceae bacterium | reverse complement strand
GCGCTATTGTTGGTTCCGGCTTTGGCGCTGGCGCAAGGCATGTCGGCTGGCGGCGGTTTTGGCGGCGGTTCGGGCGGATTCGGCGGAACTTCCATCAGCAGCAGCGGCACAGCGACCAGCTTTGGGGGTGGTGCCAGCGGTTTCGGTGGCAGCAGTTCGAGTTCCAACTTTTTCGGCTCCGGCAGCACCGGCAGCAATACCGGCTTTACCGGCAGCGGCAGCACCTTCGGCAACACGGGCGGGGGCCGCGGTGGCACGGGCACGGGCGGAGTTTCGAATCCAGTGAATCAATCGAATGTCTTGTTCCCTTATTTCGCTACCGGCTTCTCCACGGCCTTTAATACATCCTCCCTCACTCGGACGATGGGGTCATTCGGCCAGCCCCTCTACACGATCCAAACGCCGAAGGCCACCGCCCAAGCATTGGCAACCACTTCGGTGGGCGGCCGCGGCGGTTTATCGCAAAGCTCTCTCAACAATAGCAACGCGGATCTTGGCGCGGTGACCCAGCTCACTACACGTCGCCCTGCCGTTGCGGCCATGCTCGACGACACCTTTCCGGTAAATGTGCCGACCGGCGGCATCCTGCAAGCCCAACTTCGCGACATCCTGGATCGCTCGACTTCTCTCACGTCTCAGCCTAGTATTTCCATCTCCGTGGAAGGCCGGCTCGTCACGCTGCGCGGCGTCGTAGCCAACGACCACGAGCGGCGGCTGGCCGAGTCTCTATTGCGGCTGACGCCCGGCGTCGGCCTGATCAAGAACGAACTGACGGTGCGCGCGCCGTAAGCATGCACAAAGCAGCAGAAGTGAAAATGGCCGAGTACGTGGTCGATGCGTCCGGCCAGGGCGATTGTTGTTCGCTCGCCGAGGCCGTTCGGCAAGCGCAAGCAGGCGCCACGCTCCGCGTCCGCCGCGGCACCTACGACGAGCGTGCAGAAATCATCCTCGACAAACCGCTTCACATCTTCGGCGAGGACGGCGCCAAGATTCACCTCCACGCGCGCCTCCGTATCCATGCCGAAAATGGCCGCATGGAGAAGCTCGCTTTCATTGGCAAGGTGCCGGTGAGAGAGGAAGGCGCGCTGAGTGAGTGCGCGATAATCATCAGCAGCGGCACCGTTGAAATCGAGCACTGCGACCTCAGCAGCGAGACCGCTTCGTGTCTTGGAATTGAGAATGCCGAAGCGCGCCCGGTTATTCGCAAGTGCCGGATTCACGATGCGAAAGATAGCGGCCTGCTCTTGTCGGCCCGCAGCCAGCCGCTGATTGAAGATTGCGAAATTGCCGGCTGCACCAAGCTCGGAATCCTCATCTCCACGCATGCCGACCCCACCATTCGGGATTGCCAGATTCACATGGGCCAGGGCAACGGCATCATGGTGCGCGAAGGCGGCCGCGGCGTGATCGATGGTAGCAGTGTCTTTGCGAACGCATTGCCGAATGTGGTCGTCAAGCTCGATGGCGCGCCGAATCTGCGCAATTGCACCATTCGCGATGGCATGCAAGGCGGCATTTACGCGCGCGAGAACGGGCAGGGCACCATCGAAGGCTGCGAAATCGTCGGCAACGGCAATGCGGGAATTGAAATCGATAACAGTAACCTCACGATCCGCAATTGCTGCCTGCGCGACGGTAAGAGCAACGGCTTGCTCTTCACCGAAAACGCCCGGGGGCTGGTCGAAGATTGCGTGTTTTCCGGCAACCTGTCGGCGCAGGTGGCCATTCTGCGCGGCAGCGATCCGGTCATTCGCGGCTGCACGATTATGTCGGGCAAAAGCAACGGCCTCACATCCATCGATCACGGCCGGGGCACCGTCGAGAATTGCGATATCTTGGGGAATGCTCAGCCCAACGTGGGCATCACAAAATCGAGCCAGCCGATGCTGCTTAACTGCAAGATTCGCAACGGCCAGGCCGGCGGATTGTATATCGCCGACAATGCCCAGGGGCTTTTGGAGAACTGCCTGATCGAGAACAACACCACGCAAGGGGTGGAGGTCACCACCGGTTCGAAGCCAAAGCTCAAGAAATGCCGGATCGTGAAAAATCGCCAGCAGAATGTGTTCTTGCGTGTTTCGGCCTGCCCGGAGTTCGAGGATTGCGAGATCGCCGAAAGCGAGAAGACCGGGATCTACATCTCCAACGACGGCAGCGCGGTGCTGCGGCACTGCCGAATTCATGGCTGCCAGGAAAACGGTATCCACTTCGCCGGCACTTCCGGTGTCGTGGAAGACTGCGAATTCTATCAGAACAAACTGCCCGCCGTGGCAATCACCGGCGGCGGCAATCCGGTCATTCGCCGTAGCGTCCTGCGCGACGGGCTCGACAGCGGCGGCCTCGTGACCGACAAGGGCCAGGGCGTGTTCGAGGATTGCGACATTTTCGGCAACGTGCACGCCGGCATCGCAGCCACGACCGGCGGCAACCCGATGATCCGCCGCTGCCGGCTGCACGACGGCCTGGATTGCGGCTACTTCGCCTACAAGAACGGCCTCGGCGTGCTGGAAAACTGCGAACTGTACGCCAACGCGCTCGCCAATATTGCCATCCAGAGCGGGGCGAACCCAATTATTCGGCATTGCAACATTTACAACAGCAAGCAGAGTGGCCTCTTCATTCTCGATGGAGGACTAGGAACCATTGAAGATTGCGACATTTACTCCAATGGGACGAAGAATATAGACCCCGAGAGTGGCGGCACCGCTTTTCACCCGCCGAACGTTGACGTGAAAAAAAATGCGAACGCTACCTTTCGCGACTGCAAGATACGCAAGGGACATTCCAGCGGTCTAATCGTGGCCGAAGACGCCACGTGCACTTTGACGAACTGCTCGGTCGCGGTGAATGAAAAATCCGGCCTTGTCATTAACAACCTCGGCAACGCGGTCGTGACGAGTTGCACGATTCGTGATAACAAAGAATGCGGTTTCTACATTTACGAACTTGGCGAGGCAACAATTGAAGATTGCGACATTTCCGGCAACGGCTTGGCCGGAGTTAATGTTGCCACGGAGGGCAAACCGACACTGCGCCGTTGCCGGCTCTGTGATGGCAAGGATTGCGGCGTCTACACCTACGACAAGGGCGAAGCGTTGATCGAAGATTGCGAATTGTGGGGCCACGCGCTGGCCAATATCGCTTCGACCCGTGAGGCCAAACCGGTAATTCGCCGCTGCATTTTGCGCGAGAGCAAGCAGAGCGGCCTCTACGTGCTCGATAACGGCTCGGCCACCGTTGAAGACACGCACATCTTGAACAACGGCATGAAGGGCATCGACGTGACCAAGAACGGCAGCCTCATCACCAGCCGTTGCCAGATCAAAGGGAATAAAGAGGAAGGCGTGCGCGTGACCGCCGGCGCCACGGCCACCGTGCAGCACTGCGATCTAACGGGCAACGCCAAAGGGCCGATATTTACGGAAAGCGGTTGCGTGGTGCACGCAAACGGAAACAGAACGTGACCAACATTGTTCCAAGCACTGCCTTCAGACGGAAAAGCGGCGTCGCGGCACCGCCTAAAGCCGGCACCACAAACGGGGTTTATTAGGCCGCGCCAAGATGCTTCGTAAACCAGTCCGCTGCCAAATGCGCTACCTCATCTAGCTTTCCCGGCTCTTCGAACAAGTGCGTTGCACCCGGCACAATGACGAGATGCTTGACGGGCGAACCCAGGCGAGCCAGGGCTTTTTCATTCAAGCCGATAACCAGATCGTCATCGCCGCCGACAATAAGAAGTGTGGGCGCCTTCACGGCTGGGAGCGCCTTGCCGGCCAAATCAGGCCGGCCGCCGCGTGAGACAACGGCGCGAACGTGCTGCGGCCGGTCGACCGCTGCCAGTAATGCTGCTGCTGCACCAGTGCTGGCGCCGAACAAGCCCGTCGGCAGGCTGGCGGTGCGTCGATCCTGTGTGAGCCAGTCGGCCGCAAAAACGAGGCGCTCGGCCAGGAAGCCGATGTTGAAGCGCAAATGAGCCGTGACCTGATCGACCTCCTCTTCTTCTTCCGTGAGCAGATCGAAGAGGAGCGTGGCGAACCCGGCCTGATGCAGCTCCGAAGCCACGAAACGGTTTCGCGGGCTATGCCGGCTGCTGCCGCTGCCGTGTGCGAAAAGGATCACCCCGTGCGCGGCGTGCGGTATTGCCAGGTCGCCATCCAGCAGCACCCCGTCAGCCTGAATCTGGATTGGCTGCTCGTCCACTTCAACATTGTCGATGATGCGCATCATGGAAGTGCCCTCGGATTTCCGTCTAATGTTTATGCTTGAAGAATTGCACGGCCCGTTCGTGTTTCTGGGCGGCTTCACGGGTGGCAAACGTGCCCAGGTTCTTGCGTTTGCCGGTCTTGGCATCGACCTTGCGGGAATAAAGCCGGTACTCCCCGGATTTCAATTTGCGAATCATAATCTTTTCTCCATGCAGAAATTGCTGGGAGCAGGAGAGTATGTGTGCAAATGATGTGCCGTAGGCCGAAAGCCCAGGGGTGGAAGTCCCTGGGCTTAGGCCGGCCCCAGGAAAAGTGTTTGATCCATGGGCAAGCCCGCCTCACCATGCACCGCCCGCAGATAGGCGTGTGCGATGTCGGCACGGCGGACCATGCCGATGACCCGTTTCGAGCCGTTGCTTTCAATCACTGGCAACGCGAGAAGATCGTTTTCGACGAAGGTTTCCTGCGCTTCATCCAGTCGATCATCGGGTGTGAGCGGATTGGCCACCGGGCGCATAAGATCCTCAGCTAACAGCCACGGCCGTAAATCCGGCGACTGCGTGGCCAAGTGCACCTCCTCCAGGTTAACCACGCCGAGCAAATGTTGTTGATCATCCACAACAGGAACAACCGTCGTTGGCGCGGCGGCCAAACGCTGAAGGACCGTGCTTAGCGGATCGTTAGGATGCAAGCAGATAACGGTCGCATCCGGCTGAAGGAACTGCTTCACTTGCAACCCAGCCAAGACTTCGCGTACATAGCTGCCCTGATGGGCCGGTGAAAGGGAACGCCGCGCAACCTGCGAACGGTAAAGCGACTGGCTATCGGAAAGCAGGTAGGCGATGGTGCAGACCCACAGGGCCGGCAAGATCATCTGGTAGTCGCCCGTCATCTCCGCGACGATCACGAGGGTGGAGAACGGTGTTTTCGCGGCTGCGGCAAAGAAGCCCGCCATCCCCAGGATGACAAAGCTCTCTGGCTGCGGGGCAAGCCACGGCCAATTGGCGTGCAGGAATAAGCCCAGCGCGCCACCGCCGCAACCGCCGATCACCATGGATGGCCCAAACACGCCGCCCGAACCGCCGCTGCCGATGGTCAGGCCTGTGGTCATGATTTTGCCCAGCGCCACGGCCAGCAAAAGTGCGGCCGTCATGCTAGTCGGCTGCTTCATCGCCTCCTGAAGAATGCCATAGCCGAAGGACGTGACCGACAGTGCCAACTGCCGTCGGCCGAACGCGTAGTATAACAGCACACCGATCAGACCGGTGGCGGCGGCGCCGAACATCGGTTTCAAGGCCGCCGGAATTCGCCAGTGCTTGAACCAGCTAGTGAACCAATAGAACGTGCGCGTGTAGAGCATGGCCAGCAAGGCCATGAACAGCGCGAGCAATAAATAGGGCGCCAATTGCCAGGGGTTATTGAATTGCAAGTGCGGTGCGTCGAAGAGCTGGCCCCAGCCGAAGAATATCCCGAAGGTGCAGTACGCCACGACACTCGCCAGGCCGGCGGGTAGAATCGCTTCGGCTTCGAATTCCGGCGAGGAGTACATGACCTCGGCGGCAAAAAGTGCACCCGCGAGTGGGGCGCGAAAGATGGCCGAGATCCCGGCGCCCATGCCCGCGGCCAAAAGAATTCGAGTTTCCGCCGGTCGCAGTTTCAGTAGCCGGCCCAGCAAGGAGCCGAACCCGGCGCCAATTTGCGCAATGGGACCCTCGCGGCCTCCGGAGCCGCCGGTGCCTATCGTTATCGCGCTGGCAACCAGCTTGATGAGCGGAACTCTGGGCCGGATCGGCGTGCCGTTGTGGTAAGCAGCAATTGCCGCGTCGGTGCCGTGCCCTTCTGCTTCTGGAGCGAAAGTAAAAACAATCAGGCCGCTGATCAATCCTCCCACTGCGGGCACGATGAGCAAGAGCCAGGGGCGCAACGGCGTTTGTGTGTCGCCGAGCCAGGGCAACACGGCTTCGCCCGCCGGAGTGCGGGCGCGATAGCCGGCCACTTCATCGAGAGTGTAGTGGACAACCACATGACAGGCCGCCGAGAACAGCACAGCCCCAAGCCCGGCCACGATGCCCACGAGGATGCAGGAACCCAGTACCCTTCCCTGTGCTCGCAGCCGCTTTTGGCCTAATTTCAGGAACTCGGGGAACCAGCCAACCGGATGCAAGGAATGAGAGGACGCGGGTGCCTCCATCAGCTACTCTCCAAAGGAAAGGCGCCATCGTGGCGAATTATGCTTGGATGTCTATCTTACTGAGTTTTGCATAATAGAGTGACAAACTTCGAGGAATATGGTAATACCGTGGGATGGAATCGCACATTCGTCCACGGAGGGACGGTGCCGCCTTGCGTCTTCGCCGGATGCGTGCGGCCCGTTGGTTTGCGCGGCGCA
>DATGHS010000090.1:0-2343 GCA_035307785.1 Gemmataceae bacterium | reverse complement strand
TTGTATTATCGTGTCGCCGACCCGCGCGCGGCTCAGATCCTCAATCTGCTCAAAGACATGTATTGCGGCGAACTCTGATGCAGGTTGCGTGCAGATCGATCATCACGCTCACTTTGATGTTATGCGCTCCGGCTGTGGCGCAACAGGCTGCGCCTTATCCGCCGCTTTCGCGGCCGCTCGTCATCAAACAGGTTCCGGGCGCGCCGATCTATTACACGCTTGGCGCCCCTGGCATCCCCGAGAAAAGCAACGAAGGCAACACGTCCAATGCCGGCTTTGTCGTCACGCCGGAAGGGGTGGTCGTATTCGATGCTCTCGGCACACCCAGCCTGGGCTGGAATCTTCTTGAGGCCATACGCAAGGTGACGAGCACGCCGATACGCTACAATGTCGTGAGTCATTATCACGCCGATCACATCTACGGCTTGCAGGCCTTCAAGGATCACACCTCAAGCGTTGTGATTGCGCAGGATCGCGCGACCGAGTACCGCGAAGACGAGGAAACCTCCGGCGAACGGGCCAATCAGCGGCTCGGCCAGAGGCGACAGGCGCTCGCGCCCTGGGTTGACGAGAAGACCCGCGTCGTGCCGCCCGACCTGACATTCAAGACACAAGCCACCCTCTACCTGGGCGGTAAGCACTTCGTTCTGGTTTATGCGGGACCGGCACATTCCGCGAGCGATTCGATGATGATGGTCGAGCCGGATGGCGTCCTATTCGCCGGCGACGTCGTGCAGAACGGCCGCGTTCCGTTCATGAATGCCGAAGACGTCGATACGGCAAACTGGCTGCGCAGTCTCGACGAAGTGGCAAAGCTCAACCCGAAATTCATCATCCCCGGCCATGGACTTCCGTCGACAGGGGCCAAGGAGGCTATCGCATTCACGCGTGAGTACATCACTTATCTTCGCGCCGCGATGAGCAAGGCTGTCGCCGATTGGGACGACTTCGACCACGCCTATGCCAATACCGACTGGTCAAAATACAGGAACATGCCGGCTTTCGACGCCAATAATCGCGGCAATGCCTATCGGATCTTCTTAGAGCTAGAACGCTCTCAGTTCGGCACGGGCAAGACGCCACAATGAGCACCTCTGGAGGCACCGAAATGTAATCGCGATTAATATCCTTTGCCTTGGTCATTCATTGCTCGCGCTGCGCAGCTAACGATTTAGTTACGGAGAATTCGGTGAGTGAATACGATCGTTGGGAAGCGCGGTTTGGAACGCCGGAATACACCTTTGGCAAGCAGCCAAATTACTTCCTCAAATCTTGCAAGCCGCTGTTACCTGGTTCCGGCCGCGCGTTGGCCGTTGCCGACGGCGAAGGGCGTAATGGTGTTTGGCTGGCCGAACAGGGATTAGACGTCGTCTCGATCGATTTCTCTCCGACCGGTCAGGGCAAAGCGCGGGCGCTGGCCGCCGAGCGGAAGGTCAAGCCATCATTTGTCCTGACTGACGTGCACGATTGGGATTATCCGGAAGCGGCCTTCGACGTCGTCGCCGAGATTTTCACGCAATTCAGCTCGCCGTCAGAGCGCGCGCGGAAATGGGCCGGCATGCGGCGCGCTCTCAAACCAGGCGGTCTCCTGATCATTCAAGGCTATACGCCAAAGCAATTGCAATACGGCACCGGCGGACCCAAGCAACTCGAAAACCTCTATACGCGAGCCATGCTCGAATCCGCTTTTGGCGACTTTAACGACCTCGCCATCGTGGAAGAGGAACGTGAGATTGACGAGGGCACATCGCACGCCGGCATGTCGGCCGTCATTGGCCTCACCGCAAAGAAACCGTAGAACTCCATAAGGCTCACGCCTCATCACGCGACGGAAATAAGGACCGCGCATGGCGCCATCTTCGACACAGGCCCTGCTGAGCGTGTTATCAGGAACTTTCGTCGGCTTTTCATTAGGTCTCGTCGGTGGCGGCGGGTCGATCCTTGCCGTGCCGTTGCTCGTGTATGTCGTTCGAATTGGCGACCCTCACTTGGCGATTGGCACCAGCGCAGTTGCCGTGGCCGGCAATGCGGCCGTCAATCTGTGGCACCATGCTCGTGGCGGAAAAGTCTTATGGGGATGCGCGTCGGTATTTGCCGTCGCAGGAATTTTGGGAGCGTTCTTCGGCTCGACTCTCGGTAAGATGGTAGATGGCCAGAAGCTGTTGGCTGCATTTGCCGTGCTCATGATGGTGATCGCCGGCATCATGGTGCGGGGTCATGCACCGACAAAGGGTAGCGACGCCCACCTGAATTCGCAGACCTCGTTGCGGCTCGCGGTGATTGGATTCATCGCGGGGTGCCTTTCCGGTTTTTTCGGAATCGGTGGCGGCTTCTTGATCGTCC
>DATGHS010000089.1:0-2277 GCA_035307785.1 Gemmataceae bacterium | reverse complement strand
CCGATCTGAGCGCAGCCGTCCTCGATTACTTCAACAGTAAGAGCTCTGCGAAGGCGGCCGTTGATTCGATGAAACTCGGTGGACAATTGTCGGCGGCAAGCTTCAGCAGCCGTTGCGCCTCCTTCTTGTTTCTTTTCAAGAGCGCCAGTTCGCCGCCGTAGAAATGGGCTTCACAAGTTTGTGCCAGCTTGGTTGTCGGATCGGCATCGGAGGCGGCCGCAAGGGTATGTTCGGCGGTCGACTCGCCAAGAAATTCACGGATCACTGGGCCTGGCCATTTGGTCAAATCAAGCTGCCTGGCGGCTTCGGCCAGATGGCTCGGCGCATTCAGCCTCCGCTCGGCGAGTTCTCGCCAGAGCGCCGCGTAAGCGTCCCTTGGGTTGATCTCCGCGACCTTCTTGAAGTCCGCCGCAGCGTCGGGGATGCGGCCGCCAATGACATAGTAGGAGACGCCGCGGTTGAAATAGGCGGTGGGATCTTCGGGGTCCAGCTTGATGGCTTTGCCAAAATCCTCCAGCGCCGCCGGATTATTGCCGAGCATGTACGACAGACGGCCGCGGGTGAAATAGGCCAGCGCATAATTGGGATCGAGCCGGATCGTGTCGTTCATGTCGGCCATCGCCTGGGCAAGATTGCCCATGCTCTTGTACAGATCGCCGCGCGAGAAACGTGCAAGCGCGTAGTCCGGTGCGAGTCGGATCGCTTCGTTGAGATCGGCAAGCGCGCGCTCGGCCTCGCCCCTGTTCTTGTAGAGATTGCCGCGCTCGGCATAGGCCCAGGCATTTTTTGGATCAAGCCGCAGCGCCTCGTTGAAGTCGCCAAGCGCGCGGTCAAAATCGGATTTGCTCAAATAAACGTTGCCCCGATTGAGATAGGCGGCCGCAAGATTGCGGTTCAACCGGATGGCTTCATTGCAGTCGGATAGCGCCCGGTCGGAATCCTTTTTCGCCCACCACCATCCACAACGGCTGCTCAACGCGGCCGCGCGTTCGGCTGCGTTCGTCTTCGAATCGTTGACGACGCGATCGCATGATGCGATCCCGTCGCCCGCCTTGCTGAGTTCTCCGACGAACCTGCAGCGATCAAGGTCAGTCTGGGCCCGCACTTCCGGCGAACTCACCAACGTCACTGATGCGAGCAATGCGGCAAGGAGCAACGAAAAACGCATCTTCCCTCCGGTCGTTGGGGCGCCCAGCCCAATTGATCGGGCTTACCTACGTCGGCGAGCGGCTATCCCGCAAGATTCTTCGAGCACGAAACGGTCCTGCGATCGCGACGTGTTCTCGTGGAATCATTCGCCTGGCGGATTCGAAAGTCATTGGATTGCGCGCTTAACAGAGGCACGTTTGGCCTGTGTGTTACGTCGGGAATTTCGTTCTAAGGAATTATGAAACCCCCGTCGCGCGACCGTCAGCTTGTAGAAAATGTTCTATTTAAACAATGGTTTGGATAGATTTGCCGCGGCCGGGGAGTGTGTGCATATTTTGCAACACTCCATGGAAAAAGGACTGTGACAAAGAGTCATAAGGCAAGTTTAAATTGCCTTTTTACCCCTGAGCAGCAACTCTTGACGCAACAAATGGGCGCGATCTCGTTGCACTGGGGAAATTCGTGCAGCGAGCCAAGTACAAGCGTACGTGCCTGGGTGGACTTGAGCGTTTCACAGGATTCCTAAGGGGGACACATGAAATCGAGTATCAAGGCTCTTCTTGCAGCAGCAGGTGTGGCCGCCTTTGCGTTTGCTTCGCCGGCCAACGCCTATGAGGCCGGCTATGCTGGGTGGGCCACCAAGCCGGGCGCGCTGATTGGTGCTAGCGCCGGCGTTCCGCCGCCGGGCATTTACATGTTCAACCAGGTCTTCACCTACCAGACCAATCTGGCTGGGCCCGGGACTGCGGCACTCGGGATAGGCGCCCATAACACCGTCGGGGCTGCGGTCGATGTGCAGGGTTTCCTGTTCGTACCCGGCTGGACTTTCCTCGGCGCGACCTATGATGCGGTTATCGTGCAGCCATGGGTCTTTGCAGCCATCGGCAATCCGCTTGCTCAGTTTAATGGCGTCGCCAATGTGCTCGCGGGCGCGCACAATACCTACATTGCTCCGATCGAGTTGAGCTGGAAACTCGGCACAAGCGGTTTTGCGATCAAGACGGGCCTCGGCATCTATACGCCCGATGGGCAGATTCAGGGAGCCAACGGCCTCACCGGCGCAGGCAATCCCTGGTGGACCTTCCAGCCTGAGTTGGCGATTTCGTATCTGGGCGGTGGTTGGAACCT
>DATGHS010000088.1:0-12561 GCA_035307785.1 Gemmataceae bacterium | reverse complement strand
AAGGCGCTGCTGGCGGCACAATGAAAAAATAGGAGCCCGCAGCGCAAGCAAAGGAATCCCTTGCTTGCGCTGCGGGCTCCGTATCATATCGGATTCAAAATCGCCTCCAGCACTTCTTTCGGCGCCGGGCGATACGAGTGCGGCTCCATCGTGCTGCTGGCCCGGCCCTGGCTCAGGCTTCGGGCTTCTTCCGCATAGTCGAACATGCGCGCAAGCGGGACCAACGCCTCCAGAGTCCACCAATTGCCGTGGGCCTCGGTCTTTTGGATTTCCGCGCTCTTGGCGCTCAGGTCGCCGGAGATGGCGCCGTAAAACTCATTCGGCACTTGCACTTCCACGCGCATGATCGGTTCGAGCAGGATAATGTTATCACGCAGCGCTTTGCCCGCGGCATCGTTGGCGGCGGCCTCAAAGGCCATTTCACTCGAAAGCTGCGGATCGATCTGGGCATCCACAATCGTTGCCTGCACGTGCAGGACGGGGTAGCCAATGGCGCCGGTTTGCAGCGCATTCTTCAGGCCGCGCTCGGCGGCAGCGGCCAACAACGGCGGCAATTTCTCGGTCGGCACGCGGTTCGTCACCGTCACTGGTTGCTCGCTCTTTTCGTTGTCAAACTCCACTGTCATTTTGGCGAACATCTGCGCGCCCACCTGCCGCACGCATTCGCCTTCGACGCGAATCGGTTTCTTCAGCGTCTCGCGGTAGCTGACATACGGCGTGCCCACGCGCACCTTGAGCTTGAAATCGCGCTCCATGCGGTGGACTTTTACTTCCAAGTGCAGCTTGCCCATGCCATACATAAGCTTTTGGCCGGTGTCCGGATTGTCTTTCCAGGTGAAGGTCGGGTCCTCGCGCTTCAGCACATTCAGCACCTGCACCAACTTATCGCGGTCGTTAGACGACTCCGGTTCTATCGATTGGCTCACCACGGCCTCGGCGAAGCGGATCGATTCGAGCAGAATCGGATGCTGGTAATCGCACAGCGTGTCGCCGGTGATGGCATCACGGAGGCCCTGGATCGCCACGATATCGCCGGCTTGCGTGTTCGGGATTTCCTCGCGGCCGCGCTTGGGGTCGGCATGCACGCGGTAGAGTTTGGTGATGTTCTCCTTGACGTCCTTGCCGGGGTTGAACATCCGGCTATTGGCTTTGACCGTGCCGGAGTAAATGCGGGCGTAGAAGAGTTCGCCATGCGCATCGGCCACGACCTTGAAGACCAAGCCGCAAAATGGCTCTTTCGGATCGGGTTTACGGTTTTCTTCCTTGTCGGGCTTTTTCGGGTTGCTTCCTGTCACCGGCGGGCGGTCGAGCGGGCTGGGCAGGTACCAGCAGACGGCGTCGAGCAGCGGCTGAATGCCGATGTGCTCGCGGCCGGAGCCGGCCAACACCGGCTGAATCTGGCGTTTGATCGTTTGCTCGCGGATCGCCAGTCGAATGGCATCGGGAGTGATTTCCTTGCCTTCCAGGTAAGCACTGGTGATGCGGTCCTGGTCGTCGTTCTGGCTCAGAGTGTCGAAGAGCCGGTCACGGTAGGATTTCACATCGTCGAGCATGTCTTCAGGAATTGCTTCTTCCCGATAGGTGCGGCCGAAGTTGGCAGCGTCGAAGAAGATCGTTTTCTGCGTGATGAGATCGATCACTCCGCGAAATGGCGTGGCGCTATCCTTTTCAGAACCGGAGCCGATGGGGATCACCAATGGCAGTGGATGGCCTTCGAGATTCTCACGTATTTCCTCGACGACATTCGCGAAATTGGCGCCTACTACGTCCATCTTGTTGATGAAGGCGATCCGTGGCACGTTATAGCGGTCGGCCTGCCGCCAAACCGTTTCCGATTGCGCTTCCACGCCCTTCTGAGCATCGAACACGCACACGCAGCCGTCCAGCACGCGCAGGCTGCGCTCCACCTCGGCCGTGAAATCGACGTGGCCGGGCGTGTCGATCAGGTTGATCGTGCAATCCTGCCACTGGAGCGGTACGCAGGCGCTATAGATGGTGATGCCGCGCTCCTGTTCCTCCTGATCGTAGTCGGTCTCGGTGGTACCGGAATCGACGGTCCCCAGACGGTGCTTGGCCCCGGAATAATACAGCAGATGCTCGGTGGTTGTGGTTTTCCCGGCATCGATGTGCGCAATCACGCCGATGTTGCGATACTTACTCAGGTTGATGGAAGCTTCCTTGGCCATCGGCGCAATCCCAAAAAATAACCACAAAGGACACAAAGGTCACAAAGAAACACAAAGGAAGAAGAGATATTGAATTCTATCTCTTTCTTGCCTTCGTGTCACTTTTGTGCTCTTTGTGTCCTTTGTGGTAATAACGTTTGGTGCTTACCACGCAAAGTGGGCGAACGCCTTGTTGGCGTCGGCCATCTTGATGGTGGTGTCGCGCTTGGACATGGATTCGCCTTCACGCCGGTAGGCGGCCATGAGTTCGTCGGCCAGGCGCATGTACATCGCCTTGCCGGTCTTGCCGCGGGCCGATGCGATAATCCAGCGGAAGGCCAGGCTTTGCTTGCGCTTCGGGCTCACCTGCATCGGCACCTGGTACGTGGCGCCACCGACGCGGCGGCTGCGCAGTTCTACCGGCGGCTTGACGTTTTCGATTGCTTGGGAGAAGACTTCCAGCGGTTCCGATTCCGGCATGCGTTTTTTGATCTGGTCCAGCGCGCCGTAAACGATGCGCTGAGCCGTCGCCTTCTTGCCCTGCCACATCAGGCAGTTCACGAACTTGGCGAGAAGCAAGCTATTGTACTTCGGGTCCGGTTTCAGCGTTTTCGTGCTGGCAGTTGGTTTGAACATGATTTACTTCCCACCCTTCTTGGCGCCGTATTTTGAGCGCGCTTGCTTGCGGTCTGCCACGCCCTGGGAATCGAGCACGCCACGGATAATGTGGTAGCGCACGCCGGGCAAGTCGCGCACGCGGCCGCCTCGCACCAGGACAATCGAGTGCTCCTGAAGGTTATGCCCTTCGCCCGGAATGTAGGCCGTCACTTCGATCCCATTCGAGAGCCGTACACGGGCCACCTTGCGCAGGGCCGAGTTCGGCTTCTTGGGGGTCATGGTCTTGACTTGCAGGCACACGCCCTTTTTCTGCGGGCAGCCCTGCATGGCGGGGTGCTTCGGTTTGCTGCGCTGCACGCGCCGTGATTTCTTGGTCAATTGGTTAATCGTCGGCATTCGTTTCCATCCGGAGTTTCGGTCGGAATATCAGGAATCTATTACGATAGCGGCTGGATTAAACTGCGACAAGAGGAGCACGGCTCCGGCAGTGGTATAAGTTGCACGGCCATCCGAAATGAAACGCGGACAACTATCGGCGATTCCGCGAGTGCGGTTTTCTAGCGTCCAGACGCACCGCGTTTCAGTTTTCACGCAAACAAAGAATAAGCCCATGAAATTCGGCGCATTCGGTGAAACGCGGCGCGCTTTTACTGGACTAATGTACAAATGGGTAGTATAGTTGTTGGGAACCTTCCGCCCAATTTATTCCGCCTGCCAACGATGCCGAAAAGCGTGACGCTTCCGTTTGCCAAGCTCCGCTCCGTAGCCTAGTCTTTATTAGCTCCATTGTTGCTCGCCCGTGCGCCCACTTCGCCCGAATTCGTACTTTAGATTGACCCGTTCCGATCGGCAGTGAGGTAACGATGCCGGAAAGCCAACGACTCGACGTTCCCGTGTACGCCAATCGGCGTTTTAATGCCCGCTATGACCTGGACAAACCCAAGCAGGAATGCCGTGTTCGCGATGAAGCGGGCCAAGAGCATCCCGCCAAAATTCTCGACATCTCGGCCGGAGGGGTGGGGCTGTTATTGGAACGGCGCATTGAGCTGGGAGTCTACCTGTCGGTGGCGCTGCCGACCCGCGACGAATCCGGCTCGCGCCGTTTCACGCTGCGTGTCCGCAAGTGCGAGCAGGAAGCCGACGGCAAATGGCGCGTCGGCTGCGCCTTCGCGCATCCATTGCACGATGACGAATTGCTGCTGTTGATGTGAATGCATACCGGGCCGGCCTGCCCTTGCCCTATTGCATTCATTATGCTGCGCAAGGGCACGCCTTCGCCGCGCCGTAGTATCGGTAGATGAAACCGGAGCAAATCAAATCCGGACCGGCCGATTCTTCCTATTCAAATCGACCTCCACCTGCGCCTGCTTGGCCTCGCGCCATTGCACGGAAATGAAGTGCGCCGCGATCGAGATGCAGATCACCGAAAAGGCAATGGCGCCGGCAAGCGGTTCGCTATCGGCCAACAAGATCAGCGAGTACACGGATAGCACTCCAGAGTTGGAACGCCGCAGGCGCCGGCAGTCGATATTGTAGGATTTGATCCGCTTGCCCGCAGACCTTACCGCCCAGGAAAATCCGTTGCTGCCGGAACAGTGCCCCTCTTTTACGCAGGCTTGTCAGCCGGACCAAAAGGCGGGATTGTTCGCAATTTCCCGCGCGGTCGGGCTTTGCTTGCATACCTTCTTTGCGCATGATTGTGTCGAAGGGAACGGCTTCGCGGACGATGGATCGGGTTCGGGGGCAGCATTTCCGGCTTTTGGCTCAAGTCGGAATGCCAGCAAAGCGGAGGCTTGTCATGGCACGAACATGGTCGCGGGCAATTCTACTGGCGGCAGTGTTCTCTTTATTCTGCGGCTGCCTGTATCATCGGCGCGAACGCGATTACGATTACATGGCCCGGGGTCAAATGCCCGAGTACAACCAGTGCCCGTGTCCATGCCCATGCCCGCAAGCGATGCCCTGCGGCTGCGGAACGGGAGCGCCGATGGGCATGGCCTCGACCGCCGAGCCGTGCGCGGCTGTCCCTGGCGGCATGCCGATGAATCCGCCGGCAACGATTATTCAACCTGCGCCCTTTCCGCCGGCGAACATCCCGCCGGGGCAGGCGCAACCGATGCCCGCCCAGCCCAGCAAAAACACGCGGGTCATTCAGCCGGCTGTGAAGACGGATGGAAACTAGCGGCCACTTTGTGCCGCCAGCCGCTTCAGAATCTGAATCTGCCCGGCATGGTACACATCGTGGGCCGCGATGCCGGTGATAAGGTCCAGGGTGCGGAACTTGCTACCCTTCCGTTTCCGCGCGAGGTCGGCCGCGGTAAGGTCCGCCACAGCGGCTCGCAACTCCTGATGCATTTCCGAAAGCAAGCGCAGGTCTGCCTGCCAGGCCTCGGCAGAGGAAAGCACCGGCCGCACGAACCAGTTCGATCCTTTCAGAGGAAATGACCCGCGCTTCAACGCAAGTAGTCTTCGCCGAACAGCGTACTTCCAATACGCCGCATGCACCACGATCTCCCAGATGTTGTGCCTGGCAGGCGCTGGCCGCCAGGCGGCAACCTGGTAATCCAGGCCGCGCACCGAGCCGCGAAGATTGGGCCCGTGCCAGGATTGGTGATCAAAAGCCTGATCGATGAGACGCAGCAGGATCGTGATTTCGGAATCGGGCATGGAGCAAGGACTCTAATGGAGGAAGCACTATACATAATGTGAAAAATCGAAATCATCATATCGAAAAAGAATCGCCTGTGTTCGCCCCAGACCAGAAGCGGCGGCCTTACATACAATGTCCGAAATAACTTCCCTGTGAGGCTTCGTTGATGTCGCGTGTTGCATCCTTGCTGGCCCTGCTCCTTTTCGCACTTTCGGCCCTCGCCGAGAATTGGCCCGGCTGGCGCGGTCCCACGGGGCAAGGTTATTCTTCCGATTCGGCGCCGCCTTTAAAATGGAATGCCAAGGACAATGTTCGTTGGAAAGCGCCGTTGCCCGATGCGGGGAATGCTTCGCCGGTAGTCTGGGGAGATCGCGTCTTTATTGCCCAGGCGACCGACAAGGGCGCGAAACGCGGCCTCATGTGCTTTAACCGGGCCGACGGGAAGCTGCTCTGGCAGAAATTCGTCGAGTACTCCAAGAAGGAGCCGACGCACGACACCAATCCATTTTGCTCCGCCACCCCGGCGACCGACGGCGAGCGCGTGATCGCCAGCTACGGCTCCGCGGGGCTCTACTGTTACGATTTCGACGGCAAGGAGTTGTGGAAGAAAGACACGGGGCCACAGATTCATATCTGGGGCACGGCATCCTCGCCGATCATTCATGGCGATATGGCTTACCTTTGGATTGGGCCCGGGGAACGGCAGATTCTGTTGGCGATGAACAAGAAAACCGGCGATACGGTCTGGGAGCACAAGGAGCCGGGCGGCGCTTCGGGCCTCGACGGCGATGCCAAGAACTGGATCGGTTCGTGGAGCACGCCGATTATCGTGAAAATCGGCGACCACGAAGAATTGATTCTCACGGTGCCGAAGAAAGTGCGGGCATTCGATCCGAAGACCGGCAAAGAGCTTTGGTGGTGCGACGGGCTGACGAACCTCGTCTACACATCACCGGTGATTTCAAAAGATGGCATCGTGGTTGCGGCTTCCGGCTACCACGGCTCGGCACTCGCAGTGCGAGCGGGCGGCAGTGGCGACGTAACTAAAACGCATCGGCTCTGGCTCCATACGCAGCAGAACCCGCAGCGCATCGGCTCCGGCGTCATCGTCGGCGACTATTTCTATCTGCTCAACGAGCAGGGCCTGGCCCAATGCCTGGAACTAAAGACCGGCAAAGACCTGTGGGACAAGGAGCGCATCAGTAGTCCGAGCTGGGGTTCCTTCGTTCACGCTGCCGGGAAACTTTACGTGACCTGCATGAATGGCGATACGTTTGTGCTCAACGCGGACCCGAAGTTGGAGGTGCTGGCCAAGAACCCAATTGGCGAACGCGTATTGGCCTCGGTGGCGATTTCCGACGGCGAGATTTTCATCCATGGCCACAAGAACCTTTGGTGCATCAGCGAGAAGAAGTGACCGGTTCCCCTTTCCCTTCAGGGAAGGGGGTTAGGGGGTTAGGTGAAGGTTCCTCAACCTAACCCCCCGACCCCCTTCCCTTCAGGAAAGGGCGAGAAGAAATAACGGCGAGGACCTCTCCATGAGATTTCGCCCTTTATTCGCTTTGGCTGCGTTGCTTCTTCTCACAGCCGCCGCTCTTGCGCAGAAACCTGCCCCGGAGCCGGAACCTTACCTCTCTCCGGAAGAGAAGACGCTCCTGCAACTGACCAACGAAGCCCGCAAGAAAGACAGCCTGCCGGAGTTAAAGGTGAACGCCAGGCTGATGAAGGCGGCCCGCAGCCACTCGGCCAACATGGCCAAGCATGAGAGGGCGGAACACGAACTCGACGACAAGAAACCGGCCGACCGGGTGAAGGAAGCCGGCTACGCATTCGGGCTGCTCGGCGAAAACGTGGCCTTTGGCCAACTCACCCCGGCCGAAGTCATGAATGTGTGGCTCAAGTCCGACGAGCATCGCGCGGTCATTCTGGATAAGGATTACGTCGATGTCGGCATGGCCGTCGCCAAGAGCGCCAAGGGAACGCTTTACTGGACGCAGTTGTTCGCTCGGCCGCACAAACCCAAACCGGTTCCTTGAAAGGAAGTGCAAGATGACGCGGATTTTGATGGCAGCGATCGTAGTTCCGGCGATCATCGCCGGCGTAGGCCGGGCGCAAAAGAATGAGCCGGTCGCACCGAAGTCGGCCCCGCCCACCTTTGCCTTCGTGTACGATTTGGACAAGAGCCAGAACCTCGTTTATGTGCAGACACTCGAATATGTCCCGCGCCAAGAAACGCGAACGGTTACGGAGAACATTGAGGAAAACGGCAAGACGTTCCGTGTAAACAGACAGGTGACCGTCACGGTATATGTGCCGGTTTCGCGGGTCACCAAGGTGGTCGTCGAGAAAATCAATGCGATCAACGGCGCGGGCAAGAAGCTGTCGCGCGACGATCTCTTCCAGCAACTGAAGGCCGGCGACAGCATCTTGCTCTATTCCGGCGAACTCGACCCGGTTTTTCTGAAGCCGCTGAAGGAAAAGACAATTCTGCTGCAAATGGAAACGTCGCCGCCCATCGTTCCGCCTATGACGGTGCCCGAGCCCATCCCGCCGCCGAAGAAATAAGTCAAGAGACAGCCAGAGCCGGGAGCGCGAGCGACCGGATGTTGGGCGTCCAACATCCGGTCGCTCGCGCTCCCGGCTCTTTGATTCGTTATTCCGCGGCTGCTTGTCACGGCCACAGATAAGCCGGCGAATAGGTCGTTGTCCAGCGCGGCCGGCCGAAGAGACCGTAGCGCGTAGTGGTCACTTCGCTGGGCGTATATGTCGCTGCGGAATAGGACACGGTCGGCGCGTAATACGCCACCGTGGGCGAATAGTAAGTAACCGTCGGCGTCTCGTAATAACTTACGGTCGGCGTGTAATAGGCGACCGTGGGCGCCGTGTAGTAACTCACTGTGGCCGGGCTGTAATAGCTAACGGCCGGAGCCACGTAATAGGACGTCGTCGCCGGTGTGTAATACGAAACCGTGCGCGGCGCATAATAGGTAACAGTGGGTGGAGTGGAATACACGACCACGTTCTGGGCCGTCGCTTCACTTGCCAGCACCAGCAGCACGGCGACTGCTAACATCCCACCCGTTCTGCGAATGATCGATGACATGGCTGCACCTCCTGTTGAGTCGAGAAAGAAATACCAAGCTCGTCAACCGCTGAATGCAATTTCGATGCCTGTTTCACTCGTGCCTTGACCGAAGCGACTTCCGTCACATTTATTGTATTCCGAGTCCGATTGTCGCCAGCTGCACCATGAGGCACGTTGGAAAACGTGCCCCACGTTAGTTTGCCTGTCTCTCGCCATTGCATACCCATTTCGCCCATGTTCAATCATGGCTCCTCGCGACAAACCAATTCCATTTTGATTTCGCTTGACACTGTACCGACCGGTCGGTATAGGCCGCGAGGATTTTGCAGTTAGGAGTGCCGAAATGAGCGCGACCGAAATGGCGGTTCGGCGTACAAGCCGTGAAGAGATTCTGGAGTCTGCGGTACGCGTGGCCATCCGCGACGGCGTGCTGGCCATGACTCTGGAAAAGGTCGCCAAGGAAGCGGGCGTGAGCAAGGGGGGGTTGATCTATCATTTCGCTTCCAAAGACGAGTTGGTGCGCGAGATGCTTGAGCATTTCTGGCGGCAGCGCGAGCAGGACCTGTTGGCGCGGATTGCCGACGATCCCAACCCGCGAGGCCGCTGGGTGCGGGCGCTGGTCGACATGCTGGTGACCGACAAACTCGAATGCTCAACTTCGGCACCGGCGCTGAGCGCGCACGAGCGCGATAAGTTCATGGCTTCGCTCTTGGCTGCGGCATTGGTGAATCCCGAGCTGGTGAAGCCGGTCCAGGATTGTCGTCGCAAGAAACTTCGCGAGCGTATTTTGGCGGAAGAAGAGAATCCCATTGACAGTCTCATGGTGCTGCTGGCCGTGGACGGGCTCTTCCTGTGGCGGTTGGTCGGCCTGATCGATGCCGGCGATCCGCTCTACGGCAATCTGGTAAACGCGATCCGGTCTCGGGCTCAACAGGTTGGACAATCGCCGCAAGCGGGGTGCGGCAGGGGGGAAACCGATGAAAGTGAATTCAGTTAATCGCAGGCGGGCGTGGTTCCGCTGGCCGAAGACGTGGGCAGTGCTCATTGTCGTGGCCGCCGCTTCCCTTGGCGCTGCGTGGAAGTACAGTTCGGCGCGCACGCCGGTCGAAACTGCGCCGAAACCGCCGGCGCCGCCGCTGGACACCATCAGTTCGCTGGGCCGCCTGGAGCCGCGCACGCGCGTCATCGAGTTGACCGTGCCGGGCGATGCTTCAATGGCGCGCGTGGAGGAACTGAAAGTCCATGAAGGCGAGCGCGTGACGGCGGGGCAAATCCTGGTTGTGCTTGACAGCCATCGCCAGAAAAAGGCTGCCGTACGCGAAGCGGAGACGAAACTATGCGTCGAGAAAGCTCGACTGGCCCAGATCAAGGCCGGCGCCAAGCTCGGCGATTTGAATGCGCAGGAGGCTGCCGTGCGAAAATGCGAAGTTGCCCTGTGCAACTCGCAGGCGGATCGCGAGCGCTACCAGCACGCCGCCAAGAGCGCATCTGCTTCTGAACTTGATAAAGCGAAGGCCGACCTCGACAAGGCGAAGATGGATCTGGAGCAGGCGCGCGCGACGCTGGTCAGCCTGCGCGAAGTTCGCCAGGTGGACGTGGACTTGCAGGAACAGCAAATCGCTTCCTTCGAAGCTTCGCTGGAACATGCCAAGGTCGATCTCGAAGCAACTTTGATTCGTGCACCGTTTGCCGGCACCATCCTGAAAATCCATAGCTGGCCTGGGGCGCGCGTCAGCGACAAGGGCGTGCTGCAAATCGGCGATGCCGCGCAGATGGACGCCGTGGCCGAGGTCTACGAGGCCGACATTGCCAAGGTGAAGGTCGGTCAGCAAGCGAACGTGCGCGTTAGCAGCTCCGGGCAAGTGCTGACCGGCGAGGTGGCCGAGATTGGCCAGATGATCGGCCGCAAAGACGTGCTCAACAACGATCCCGTGGCCGACACCGATGCCCGTGTGGTGGAAGTGCGCATTCGGCTCACACGCGAGGATAGCCTGCGGGTGGCGGGGCTAACGAACGCTCGCGTCGAAGTGCAGATTTCGTTGCACGAAATCAAAACAGAATAACTGACCACCGATTACTGATTGGTAGCGGAATTCGCCAGAATTCCGATTTCGCCGAATCGGAATTCTGGCGAATTCCGCTACCAATGCGATTTTGGGGGAGGGACATCCCATGGGCACCAGTTTCGGCGTGGCGTGGAAGCAACTCAGCCACAGTCGGGCCAAGATGCTGATTGCCGCTGCCGGCGTGGCGGTGGCCGTACTGCTCATGATGATGCAGCTTGGCTTCATGAACGCGGCTTACGACTCGGCGCTGGCCATTCCCAAGCAGATGCAGGCCGACCTGGTCATCTTGAACCCGGTCACGCCCTCAATCACCAAGCCGGCCCCGTTTTCGCGCCGGTTGCTCTACCGTATGCAGGCCCATCCCGACGTCGCCGCAGTGCAAGGCATTTACCAGGGCGCCGGGAAGTGGCGGAATCCCTGGACGCACGAAGATGCCACCATGATGATCTACGGGCTGGAACCCAGCGTCGATCTCTTTCGAATCCCCGGCTATTCCGAGCAAAAGAGTAAGCTGCGTTCAAACGACACGATCCTCTTCGACTCGCGCTCCCGCCCGATCTTTGGGCCGGTGGTGGACAAGTACAATCAGGGCGAGCGCGTGGAAGCCGAGGTGAATTCCCGGCGCATCCGCGTGGTGGGCCTCACCGAATCGGGCTCTTCGTTTGCCGTGGACGGCACGGGCTTCACTTCGGAAGCGAACTTCCTCCGTCTCGTGCCGGGCCGGTCGCCGGGGTTCATCGATGTCGGCCTCGTGCAGCTGAAGCCGGGCGCCGACGCCAAGCGCGTGCGCAATGAGTTGCAGCAGACACTGGGCCAGGATGTGCGCATCCTCACGGGACCGGAGTTCCTGGAATACGAACTGAAGTTCATCAACTCGAAGTCGCCGATCCAGTTCATTTTCGGCATGGGGGCCGCGGTCGGGTTCTTCATTGGCTTCGTAATTGTCTATCAGATCCTTTACACCGACGTGGCCAATCAATTGCCGAAGTTCGCCACCATGAAGGCCATCGGTTTCGGCGACTTCTACCTGATGAGAGTGGTGTTCGAGCAGGCAATTTACATCTCGTTACTGGGCTTCGTGCCGGGGCTGATCGGCTCGTGGGGGCTCTACACCTTTGCGGCCAAAGTCACGCGCTTGCCCTTGGGTCTCAAGCCCGGGTTGGTGACAGGGGTTTTCGTGCTCACAGTGGTGATGTGCGCGATTTCGGGCGCAGCGGCCACGCGCAAATTGCGCGCCGCCGACCCGGCGGATGTGTTTTAGATCCTCAAAAACAACGAACCACTGATTTCACGGATAACACGGATAATAAAACTAGAAATCAATGGACTGACAGTTTCTGGAAGGTTGGAGCATTACCCTTTTCTCATCCGTGTTATCCGTGGTTGTTTCTTTTGGCCGATTTGAAGAATTCGCACATGAGTGAAAGGATTCGCGAATGTCCGTTTCATCAGATCAAGAACCCGTGATTGCCGCCCACGGCTTGAACTTCAGCTACGGCACCGGCGAATTGCGCAAGCAGATTCTTTTCGACCTGGACCTGGAGATGCGACCCGGCGAGATCGTACTGCTCACCGGGCCCTCGGGCTCGGGCAAGACGACACTGCTCACGCTGATTGGCGCCTTGCGCACCGTACGCGACGGCGAACTCAAGGTGCTGGGTCATGAACTGCGCGATGCTCCTGCTTCCTTGCGCGTGGAACTGCGGCGGCAAATTGGCTTCATCTTCCAGGCGCATAATCTACTCGACTTCCTCAGCGCCCGGCAAAACGTGGAACTCACGCATCAGCTCCATCATCAAATGCCCACCAGTGAGTTCCGCCGTCGGACCGAGCATCTCTTCGAGATGGTGGGCCTGGCCGAGCGCATTGATTACCCGCCGTCGCGGCTGAGCATCGGCCAGAAGCAGCGCGTGGCCGTCGTGCGGGCGCTGGCCGGGCAGCCAAAGCTGGTGCTGGCCGACGAACCGACGGCGTCTT
>DATGHS010000087.1:0-23618 GCA_035307785.1 Gemmataceae bacterium | reverse complement strand
CGACAGGTTCTTCACCTGGAAGCCCGGAGCGCTTGGATCGCCAACCACCATGAAAGGGTGCGTCGACGGACCAAGATAAGCCGAGCCGAAACTGAAAACGTCGATGCCATCGCGGCCCGCATCGGCACCGGCGACATAATTCGGCACGCCGCGCTTGAAGCCTTCGCGCACCTTGGCCACCATCGAGCCGACCATCGGGTAATCATTCACAAACTCGGTTGGTTTCAGCGGATCGCGGCCGGTGAGGAATTTTTTGTGCCCCCCGCCATGGTCGGCAAACGTGTGGGCGATCGAGCGGATCAGTGTGTACTTGTGCGCGAGCTTGGCGTGTAGCGGCAAATGCTCGCAGATGTCGATGCCTGGCACGCAGGTCTTAATGGGCTTGAATTCGCCGCGATACTCCGAGGGAGCATCGGGCTTCATGTCGTACGTCTCCATGTGCGGCGGCCCGCCCGGCAGCCAGATGAAAATGACCGAATTCTCAGAAGTCGATGTTCCCGATTCTTTCGCGGTCAAGCGCAATGGCAACAAGCCGCCGAAGCCAAGTGAACCGAGCGACACGGCCCCAATCTTCAAAAAATGCCGGCGGGACAGTGGACCAGGACAGAGGATGGGGGGATGTCGCATCGACTCGCAGCTCCGGCAATGTGATGAGCAGGCAGGCGGGAGGGATATAGGAAGCCTATCGGAGAATTTGGGGTTCGTCAATTTGAAATGATGTGTGGCATTCGTTTAGCGGGTGACCCTTCGGGTCACCCGCTAAACGAAATCCTTATTCCACCAACGCCGCCTTCAGCGGCGCACGCCACTTGTCTGTCTTCGGATCATAGGCCCCGAAGCCGGCACAAAATTCCCAGTAGGCCCAGCTGAAGCCGCGCTTCTCAGCTTCACGTACCACGAAGCGCGTCCAGCGCGCTCGCGAATCCATGTCGGCTTCCTGATACGAGCCGAATTCGCCTAGGAAGATCGGCCGGTCGTGCTTCTTGCCCCACGCGGCCGCTTGATCGAATAACTTTTGAATCTTCGCTTCTTCGTCGGCCGATTGCGGCCACTTGCGGCCCTTCCACTTGTTCGCATCCTTCACGAAGCTGGCGCCCTGGTGCGTGAATTCGAACGGATCGTAGAAATGCACTGTCAGGATCAGGTTTCGGTCATTCGGCAGCTGGAGCTTGTCGAGCGCCCAGATGCCATTCCAAAACGGCGGGCCGACAATCACCGGCCGGGTGGGATTGCTTTTGCGAATTGCGGTCAGCATCTTGGGAATAGCTGCGTTCCACTTGGCATCCACAAACTTCTCATGCGGCTCGTTGAACAGCTCGAAGTACACTTCAGCAGGCCGGTCCTTGTCACGCTCGGCAATTTGCTCCCAAAGGGCCACGAGGCGCGGCAGGTTCTTGTCCGGATCGGCATCCATTTCTCCAAAATGATGCACGTTGACAATGATGTTGAGCTTGTTCGCCAGCGCCTGGTCGATGGCCCAGTCTATGCGCTCGGCGAACCTCTTGTCGAGGGTGTAGGGCGATTCCGTTTTTGCATGGGCCGACCATTTCACCGGCAAGCGCACGGTGTCAAATCCAGCCTCCTTGATGGCTTTGAAGTACTCAGCCTTCAACTTCACGCCCCATTCGCCTTCTTTCGGCGCTTCCAGAGCGTTGCCTATGTTGATGCCGCGACCGAGCTTCTTGTTCGCCGCGAAAATGTCATTTGCCTTTTCCTGGCCCAGAGCGAACATCGGAACCAGGCACAGCGCGAGAATGGACAGCTGCGTTGTCATGTGGGCGATCCCCTTACTTGAGAGGCGGAAAATCTTCCCAATCACCCTTGTCATCCCATTTTAACAGCTTAGTAAACCACTTATCTGGACCTTGTTTCGGGCTTTGGCCGGAACAAGGATGGCTGCTTGTTTTCACTCCAACAAGAGGTGGCCAATGTACAGCGTGATTTTGTCTTTGGCGCTGGCGGGCAGTAGCGAATCGCCCGGTGTGTTCCTCCGCTGCCGATTTTATACACCAGCGATTCCCGTGGCGGCATATCCGTGGTGGGGGCCGATCTATCCGTACGCGCCTTGGTACGGCTACTATCCGTGGTTCTATCCGTTCGCTTACGCGCCGTACTTCGGTTACTATCCGTGGTCCTGCGGCGCCTACTATAACCCGTGGTATGCATACTATCCGTGGTACTATTATCCGCCAGTGTATTACACGGCGCCGGCGGGTCCTCGGCCGCCCGCGACTGGCGCGCCGAAGAAGATGCCCGAGCCCGCCCCCAAGAAGGGCGGTGAAACGCTGCCGCCGCCGGCCGTCCCCAAGAAAGAAGAAGTATCGCTTATCAACATCAAAATACCTGCCGGCGCGACTTTGTTGGTAGACGGCCAACCTGCCCCGTCCACGGGAGCGGAGAAAGGCGGCGTCAAGACCTTCCGCACTCCGGCCCTTCCTCCCGGCAGCGTTCAATCGTACACATTTGCGATTGTGGCCAATGAAAAGGGCGAACCGGTGAGTCGAGCACAGGTCGTGCAGTTCCGGGTTGGCGACACGATTACGGTGGACCTCACCGCGCCGCCCACCGGCGTGGCGGCGAATCCGCGCTAAGACAAGTCCCGGACGGACTTCAACACAATCCGCAACCACCGGGTACTTCGGGGAAGGGCGTGAAAGCGCCCGCTCGCGGCCTGGCGTTCCTGGTGGTTGTGCACATTCCCTTTGTGTCCAATCGTTCGCAGCAGCCAGCGCCACAGCGTGCCGATCATAGCCAGCAGCAATGCGGTGCGCGCCAGCAGCAGCGCGGTTCCGAGCAACCCCGGCCCGGACAAGCAGCCGAGTTCGCCCGGGATTTCGGCTCCCAATACGTTCTTCCACCATAGCGGAAAAATCAGCGCCGTGACGCCGCTGAAACCCAGTGCAAAGCCCCAGAACCAAGTCCGAGCCTTCCCCTGGAGCGGAACCAACGGAATCAGCGGCAATAGCCACACCACGTACTGCGGCGAAAAAACCTTATTGAACAGGACCAGACACAACATCGCCAGCAGCGTAGCGACGGTGAAAACTTGAGGGTAAGCCTGGCCGAAAGTCTCACGTTTCGGTTTCAATGGCGTTCCGCGAACGCCCAGCACGCACAGAAGGAAAACAGCAGCGCCACTCAGCACCACCAGCAGCGGCGCCGCGTGTAGCATTGCGGGTGCGAGCGGCGACTCGACATCCGCACTGCCGAAGGCGGCGCGAAGAGCGGCGGGACAGCCGAACGGCTTGAGCGCAAAGAGAATGGCCGCGTAACTTGATTCATACTCGATGCCACGAATGCGATGATAGTTCCAGAACTCCAGCGAGCGAATTCCCGCAACAAAGTACATTGGCAGGCAAAACAGCGCCACACAACTGGCTAGCAGCGAAAGCCGGCCCAGCGCTAATCGCATTTGTCGAAACTGGAGCCCCGTGGCCGGCAGACAACCGAGCAGCCAGATGGGGACGAGCACGATGGGCGCGAGCTTGAATGCAATGGCGGCCGCCAAGACGACCAACGACAACGTCGGCCGACCGCGAGTCAGGAGCGCCAAGCTGCCGGCAATCAATGCCGCCAGCGCTAGATCGAGCCGGTCGAGTAGCACATAACCCGAAAGGACGGATGCAGCGAGGAACAGCGAAAGCCTTTGGAATCGTTCCCATTTCGAATCTTCCGGGAGACAACCGGCACAGAGCCGCCGCACCAGCCAAACGGTGATCAGGAAGATTACCAGCATGGTGCAGCGATGAGCGATCTTGTATTCGCGCAAGAGCGGCGGCGCTTGATAGGTCTTCAGGCGCGTGAGCGCACAATCCGAAAGCGGAAACATGGAGCTAGCGCGGTCCACCGCGACAATGAAGGCTGTGGCGAGCGGAGGATACTCCACTGTCTCTCGCTTATATAGCCCGCTCAGGCCGTGTTCGCGGGCCGTGCTTGCATATCTGGTATACAGAAACAAGTCGCCGCCGTTCGACATGCAGAGGAACAAGACTCCGGCGACGACGGTAACGAGATAAGCGATGAGGGCTTCGCGCCAGCGGAGAAAGAATCGCGGCCAGAAGCTCGCATGTGGGGATGGCATCCTGCCCGCTCATGGTGAATGAACCCGGAACGTTTCGATCCAATTCTTAACGTTTTTCGCACCTAGGCGTCAAGAGCGAGCGGGGAATGGCCTACGGCAGTGTGTGGCCGGAGTTGTCCGGGGGGCGTGCTGGGCAATGTGGTTGCGTGTGGCGCGCGCAATCTTCATCCATTGCAATCGTTGCTGACGATTGGCCGCCGCGCGCGCTTCGTAGTGTACGATCCGAATGGTGCAAAGTCATGAAAAAATGCGTTTGATTTCACGAAAACACGTTTCGTTTCAGGGGGGGGGTGTCTTTCTTTCGGTGAAATGGAAACGAAATGCTCCGCCGACCACCTGCCCAATGGGCACTTGCCTCCCCATACAGCAACGCCATTGAGCCAGCCATCCTGATTACAGCCTACGGCGGGCCACCGGGCCGGCCTGGTTCGAAGCGGGGACCGTTGATCGAGCCCTGGAATGGCTCGCCCACGAGCGATTGCCATTTCGCCAGTTGATCGGGAGTTAGAATGGCCAGCGCCTGGGTCATGGCATAAGCGCCGTCCGGCCTCTGGCGTGGCTCTGGCCGTTCGCGACCTTTGTTCCATCCGGCGGGAGGTGCACCGGGCCGACTTCCCGGCGGCCCAAAATCCTTCGGCGGCGGCCCAAAGCCGCCGTCGCGGCCCGGTCCTTCGCCGTGGTGTGGGCCGCGCTGTTCACTGATCAGGCCGCATAGCTGTTCGCGCTGATCGCGGCTAAGATTTAGCTCGGCCACGATCTCCGGATCCTGGAATGCTTGCACGCCGATGTTTTGCACTGCAATCTGGTGCAGCCGGCGGTATTGCGCAGGCGTGAGAATCCCGGCAATTGCATCTTCATGGACTTTCATCTCTTGAATGAGCTGCTTCTGGCGGTCTTCTCGATTGCCGGAATTTCGCTGGCGCTGTGGGTCGCGGCCGCTACTCATGATTTTCTGAAAAATCGGCGCCAAGCGCCTGCGCTGATCGGCCGACAGCTGGAGATCATCTTGCACGGCCGGTTCGCTCAGGAGCATGTGCCGCTGGGCGGCATGGATTACTTTTAGGTCGGTGAGTATCTTCTCGACCCGGGTGCGCGTTAGTTCCAGGTCAGCCTGAGCGTCGGCGTCGTCGCTGCGCAGTTCGATGAACTCCTGATAGTACGTCAGCGCGCTAGTCAGGAGTCGCTGCCGCAGCGCTTGTTGCTGCGGGTCGTCGGCAAGCTCCTCGTCGGCAATCCGAATCATCTCGTCGGCCGCCCGGCGCGCTAATTCGAAGCGTTCGTCCGCCTCCTGCGCCCGCTTCTTCTCTTGCACGTAGGCTCTCTGGACGCGGAACTCCGCGGAGGCAATCCAGATCGTCGATGCCGCCAGGACCACGACACTAAGAAGCAAAAACAGCAGCGCCGCAACAACGAAAGCCGGATGCCGGCGCAGCCACTTGCGGCCACGGTCCACAGCTGTAGGCCGGCGTGCCTCAATGGGCTGGTCCTTCAAGAATCGGCGCAGATCGTCGGCCAGGGCTTGGGCCGCGGCATAGCGCTCCTGCGGATTTTTGCTCAGCGCCTTGAGCAGGATGGTTTCCAAATCAAGCGGGATATCCGGGTCCAATTTCCGCGGTAGAATCGGCTCCTTCAAAGCAATTTGCAACAGGATATCCTGCCGCTCGGCGCCGTCGAAGACCGGCGTGAGCGTGAGCAATTCGTATAACGTCGCGCCCAGAGAGTAGATGTCGGTCCGGTGGTCCAGCAGGTCACGCTGGCCCATCGCCTGCTCGGGGCTCATGTAGCGCAATGTGCCCAGCACCTCGCCCGATTGCGTGAGCGTGGTGTCGGTGCGCACAGCCGCCAAGCCGAAGTCGGTGATCCAGATCGTTCCCTGCTGGTCGAGTAGGAGATTCCCCGGCTTGATGTCGCGATGAACCACGCCAACTTCGTGGGCATACTCCAGCGCCTCGGCCACCTTGATGCCGAAGCCCGCCACCTTGCGGAAGAAGCTTTGCGCGTCCTCGGCATGCTCTGTCGAAAAAGCCGCGAATGCGGATATCACTGCAGTGTTGTTGGAACTCTCCGCACGCTTCGTCGGCCCAGGCGGCGGCGAATTGCCGCCAAACAGTTCCGTGTTCTGACCTCTCATTTCTGACTTCTGCTTCTCGTCCTCCAATTCCCGCATCCCATCGATCCATTCCGCCAAGCTTTGGCCCTCGATCAGCTGCATCGCATAGTAATGAAGGCCGCGTTCGCAGCCGATGGCGTAGACCGGCACGATATTCGGGTGGTGCAGATGCGCCGCCGCCTGAGCTTCGTTTTTGAAGCGCTGCAGTTGCCGGGAATCCAGCGCGGCCGCCAGGGGAAGCACTTTCAGGGCCACACGCCGGCCCAGCGAGACCTGCCGCGCCTCGTAGACCACGCCCATGCCGCCGCGGCCGATCTCGCGTTCAATCAAAAAATCGCCGAGCGGGCCGGCCAGCGCTAACCCGGCAACGTCCAGATCGTGCGCCGTGGTAGCGCCGGATACAGAGGCTTTGTTCGCACTGCCGTAAACGAGTTCGAGCCCTTCCAGACAGGCGACTAACGACTGCGCCACGTCGGCATACTTGCGCACGTATTCGGAGCGGTTCGGTCGACGGCCTGACTCCAATTGCGCGAGGTAGTCTTGCACCGCTTCCATGAGCCGCGAATCATCGGGCAAGTCCAGGGGTTCGTCAGTCGGCGAAGTCATTGGCTTCTCCGAATACCTCACGCAACCGGGCGAGGCCGCGCAGCCAGAGCTTTTGCACGCTGTTCAAGCTACGACCCATGCGCTCGGCCACCTGCGGAAAGGTGAGTTCCTCCAGGTGCCGCAAGATAATTACTTCGCGATAATCAGGCGGCAGCCGTTCGAGGGCATTAGCCAGCAACACCGCTTGCTCGCGCCGCATCGCCTGTTGGCTCGGCGAAGACAGCGCCGCCGCAAGGTCTTGTCCCAACATGCGCGACGAGCTATCTAACCCAACCTGCAGTTCCTGCTCCAAACGCACGTCGCGTTTCTGCACGCCGAAGTAATGGCGAACCAGATTCGCGACCTTCGCCGCCATGATTTGCCGCAGCCAATGCGCGAGCTGCGGTTCATCGGTGCCACGGAAGAGGCCGAAGTTGCGGTGCGCTTCAAGGAACGTCTCCTGCACCAGGTCGGAAGCGTCCATTTTTCCCTGGAGCCGCCGGCCAACCTCGATGCGGGCCAGCAAGCGCAAATAGGTCCGGTACAACTCCAAAAGTTGACCCAGCGCCTTGTCGTCGCCGCGCTTCCCATCCTGGATCATCTGTTCGGGATTGAGCGCCATCCCCAAGACTCATAATGGATAGTTACAAATTCGGCCGCACTAACGCCGATTGCCGCTCAGCGCTCGTGTTGGACTAGGCGTTATTCATGGAACGCGCTCCCGGCAAAACATATTCTGGTGATAGGGCGTTGGAAAACCATGAGAATCCAAGGCCAACGGTCGCTATTCGTGACGACGCTGGCAGCGTCGTCTACGATCAGCGAGTGTCCACCGGGAGAAGGTCTTATGGACATAGTCAACCTCGCCGAGAAGTTCGCCCACTTCGCCGAGCCCTGGAAGCCCAAGATCGTGGGCGAGCTGAACGGGCAGATGGTGAAGCTCGTCAAGTTCCAGGGGCCGTTCGTCTGGCATCATCACGATCATGAAGACGAGCTGTTCCTTGTGGTGAAGGGCCGCTTTCGCATGGAATTTCGCGACCGGCACATCTGGCTCGAAGAGGGCGAATTCCTGATTGTTCCCAAAGGCGTCGAACACCGGCCCGTGGCCGAGGAGGAAGCCCACGTATTGCTCTTCGAACCGGCCGCCACCCTCAACACCGGCAACGTGCGCAACGAGCGGACGGTCGAACAACTGGACAGGCTATGAGCCGGAATACACATTCCTGGCTCGTTTCACCGGAGCAGGCGGGCCAAACGCTGGCCGCCGTCGTGCGCTCGCATTTGCCCGGTCAGTCCTGGAAGCAGGTTCGACAGCATATCCTCTCCCGCCGTGTGAAAATTGGCGACGAGCTTTGCCTCGACCCGGCCCGGCGGGTGAACGAAGGCGAGACGATCGCGTTTCTCAACCAGTCGGCGAAGCTGCCACGCGCCGTGCGCCATCCGCTCGTGATCCGTTACCTCGACGAGCACGTTGTGGTGGTCGAAAAGCCTTCTGGTATCAGCACGGTTCGCCATCCCGCCGAGCGCGAGTGGGACGTGAAGCGCCGCGAACTTTCGCCCACACTGGAAGATCGAGTGCAAGCGGCAATCGCGTCGCAGCAACACGTGCCGTTGCGGTTGCTGCCCCGCCTGCGGATCGTCCAGCGGCTCGATAAGGAAACGAGCGGCCTCGTTGTTTTCGCCCGCAGCCCGCTGGCCGAGGTGGAACTCGGCCGGCAATTCCGCAAGCACACCGTCATTCGCCGCTATCTCGCGCTGATTCCCGGTTTCCTGCCTGCACAAACCATCCGCTCCCGTCTGGTGCGGGATCGAGGCGACCGCCGGCGTGGCAGCACGAACTTGCCCGAAGTCGGCAAAGAGGCGGTCACGCACATTGAAGTCGCCGAGCGGTTGCCGGGCTTCACGCTGCTATCGTGCCGCCTCGAAACCGGCCGCACGCACCAGATCCGCATCCACCTGGCCGAAGCCGGCCACCCCATTTGCGGCGAGCGCGTGTATAATCGTCGCGACAACGGTGAGATTATGGCAGATGAAAGTGGGGCGAAGCGGCTGGCCCTGCACGCCATCGAGCTGGGCTTCGTGCATCCGGTGACCGAGGCGCCCATGCACTGGACGATGGAGATGCCGGAAGATATGCGAGAGTTGATTGAATCACTCAAAGGTTAGGACCGCTTTCGGTGAGCCATGTTGGTAGTGACCGGCTTTAGCCGGTCCGCACTGACCGGCTAAAGCCGGTCACTACCAACATGGCACGCACAATTGCTATCCGTGCTATCCGTGAAATCAGTGGGGCCTCTTCCGAAGCGACATGCCATGCAAATCAAATGGACCGACACCGATCCAGAAACCGGCGAACGGCGCTTCATGTGCGCCGAGAAGTTCGCGAAGCAGTGGACCTTCATGTTCAAGCTTGAGCGCCGGGGCGAGTGGATCCGCGGCCTGAAGCCCACGCTGGCCCTATGGGAAGAACTCCTCGACCGCATGCGCCGCCGCTATCAACGGCGCGAAGGCGTAAGCAATGAAGATGTGGAGCAAGTGGAACGAGTTGTCAAAGAGCTGCGGGCGAAGATGAAGGCACAGGAAGAGGAGGATCAGGAGCGCACAGAATAGATCTGAGCCGCGCACGTAGCGCAGCGGAGTAAGCGGTCTCACCCCGCCGCTTACTCCGCTGCGCTACGTGCGCGGCTCAGACAGTCACTGTGTCTCCACGGTCACCGCCATCACCACCGGCGCCGTCTGGTCTGGCCCCTTCACGAATTCAATCTTCTCGATCACATCTTTGCTCTTTGGAGTGATCGCGAAATAGCGGATCTGTTGCCCCCGCAGCGCGAAGGCGAATTTCGAATCCGGCACATCCACACGGCGAATGTAGTCGGCGAACTGCTCGCCGTTCTTTAACTGGTGGTCTTCGGTCTTACCGCCGGCGTAGTGCAGGCGCACGATCATGCTGACCGAGTGCTCATTGCTATACGGGTAGCCCCAGCCGCTCACGCCGCTGAGCAGGTGGATGGCTTTCGCGCTGGTGTTGCAGGCCACGCTCACCGACTTCGGCATCTTGGGCGGGATCGTGCCATTGGGCCCGTAAAGGAGAATGATGTTCTTCTTCTGGTCCTTCTGCGGATCGACCAGCGTGAAGGGAATGCCGTCGAACGTCTTGGGCGACCAATCCTGGAAGATGAGCCGCTCGCCCGGGGCGTCTTCGCTGTAGAACATGCCCTTGGTGCTGACCACCGTGGCGACCTTATCGATCGGCAGCGGCACATACTTGCCCTTCTGCGTGAGGAACTCCAGCAGGTTCACCAGGTCTTCCGGCTTCAGTTGCTTTTCGAAGCCCTCCGGCATGAGCGATTTGTTACTGGCCTGGAGTTCGTCGATCTCGCTGCGCTGGAGCACGTGCCGCTTGGTCTCGGCATCGACGAGTTCAATCGTCGTCTTCGTTTCCGAAGCGAGCAGGCCGCTGAAGGTGCGGCCGTCTTTCATCTCCACGCGGTAAACGCGGTAGTTCCCCTCCACGCTGCGGCTCGGGTCAAGAATGTCGATGAGCAGGTGCTCTTTCGGATGGACCGACATGCCGGTCAGGTCGGGGCCGATCTGCTCGCCCTCGCCGGAGTGCCGGTGGCACTTGGCGCAGTTGTTCTTGAAGACAAGCTTGCCGGCCACGGGGTCGCCGGTCTTTTTCAGGTTGGGCAAGAATTCATCGATGACCTTTTGCCGGTCCGGGTCGGGCAGGCCGCCGCCCTTGGCCAGCAACGCCTTGGCCCGCGCGGCAATTCGCCGGTCGGAATGGGCCGCCAGCGCTTCCCGCTGGTCGAGTGCCAGATCGCTCAGTTGCGCCTGGCCTTTCTCGATGCCATCCAGCAGCACGCGGATGAAATCGGTGCGGCCGAGCAAGACGCCCACGGCTGACTTTCGCGCCGACGGCGGCCAGGCAGCGAGACGCTTCAGCAAAGCCGGCGCGACATCCGCCGATGGCCGCGAGGCCATTGCTTCCAACAGGCCTGAAGTGAACTGCGGCGACGATTGCGGCGTGATGAGCCCAAGAAGCTGCTCGACCGTTGCGGCATCGAGATCGCGGAGTTCGACGTACTGGCGAACGGCATCGATGCGGGAATCGTCGGTGGCTTTGGCGTCGAGAGCGGTGGCGAGGGTGGTTTTGGCGATTTCGGCGAGCTGCGTGTCGAGGCCTTTGACACCCCAGGTTGCCGCCAAGCGAAGAAGCGTTGCTCTTGTGGGCGCGGGAAGTTGCCCTAGGAGTTCCTTGAGGGTCGCTTGAGCCCCTTGGTCCAGTTCAACAGGCTTGTCCCTTGGCCACGATCGAGCCAAGCCAGATATTATTGCATCGCGAACTTTGCTGTCTGTTTTTGTCAATACTTTCAAAATGCCACTGGGTGGTCGTGCTTGGGACGCGATGTTTTGGGCTACCATGCGAATCACGCCCAAAGTTTGGTCTGACAGATCTTTGTTATCCGTCGCCATCCCTACATAATCACGGAAAAACGTTTCTCCTTTTGCTATCGCGGCGAGAGTCAAAGCGTCCTTTAGCACAGGGTCGCGCAATGTGGCTGCATTTGTCACCCTCCCAAGGTGGACATCGATGTAATTGCTGGGGTGCGGCCCGTCGCAGAGGGCGAGCAGAAAGGCCAATTCAGTTTTCGGATCCGACGGGAATAGCTTAGGATCGTCTATTCCATCTCCGAGCCTGCCCAAAAGTATCGGATCGCACTGCTGAATTGCCGCGATCCGTACACCAGGTGATTTGTGCACGAGCAATCTCACGATTTCAGCGGGTGGGCCGTAATTCGGCAAGGAGTAAGGCGGTAAACCTGCAACTCGTAATGCGTGTATTGCGCCGGCATTCAATCCAACTTCATCAACGGATTGATCGTTCGCCAAAGCATACAGCGCGGTCAATACTTCCTTCTTCGTCTCTTCAGGCAGATCAAGTGCCTTTTGTAGTAGCAGCCGTTGCGCTTGCATTCGCCAGAGCATATTCGGATTCTTCAGCGTCTCCACCAGCTTCTCCGGCTTCGCGTTTTTCAGCGTCATCGGCTTCTCCGGTTTCGCGCCGGTGTAGACGATGCGGTAGATGCGGCCGTGCTGCTTGTCGCGCAGGTCGGTTTCGTAGGCGGCGCCTTTGCCGGTGCGGAAGCCGGGCGGCGTGGGGTTGTGCTGGACGATGAAGTTGTACCAGTCGATCACCCAGACGTTCCCGTCGGGGCCGACCTCGGCCATGATCGGGGCGCTCCATTCGTCGTCGCTGGCCAGCAGGTTCCAGCCGTAGCGGGCCTTGTAGCTGGCCCCGTCTGGGCTGAGTTCGAAAGTAGCAACCAGGTGGCCGGTCGGCTCGCAGACAAACGCCGTGCGGTTCCAGTATTCCTTGGGGTAGGTGCGGGCGGTGTAAAGGCCGCAGCCGGCCGCGGCCGTAAAGCCGCCGTGCCAATCCACCTGCCGCACCTTGTCGGTGATCGGCTCGAAGTGATTGTCCGGGGCGATGTTCCGCAGCACGCTGGGGGCGAGGCCGCGGACCTTTTCGTAGTAGCGGTTCGGGATCGGCATGTGCACGATGGGGCAGCCGTTGGCCGTGGAGCCGAAGAGCTGGCCTTCTTCGTTGAAGCCGACGCCCCAGGAGTTGTTGCTGGTGCTGCGGAGGAATTCGAGCTTACTGACTTTGAGTCGGTCGTCCGTTTCGCGATAGACTTGGAAGCGATAGAAGCCCTGGCTAAACGACAGTCGTTCGCCGGCAACGGTGCCGCGGAAGGCGCTGTAACCGACGATGCCGTAGATCCAGTTGTCGAGGCCATAGCGGAGGTTGCTTGGGCCGGCGTGGGTGTCGCTGATGCCCCAGCCGGTGAAGAGGATTTGTTTGACGTTGGCCTTGCCGCTGCCCGTGGTGTCTTTCAGAAACAGCGTGTGCGGGGCCTGGTGCACGATCACGCCGCCGAAGCAGGGCAGGATGCTCGTGGGGATGCTCAGCTTTTCGGCAAACGTTGTGACCTTGTCGCAGACGCCGCTGCCGGTGGTGTCTTCGCAAATTACAATGCGGTCGTGGCCTTCGCCTTCGGGCTGCTTGTTGTTTGGGTAATCGACGGTAAGGGCGACCCAGAGCCGGCCCTGCTCGTCCCAGGCCATGCAGATCGGCTTGCCGCCGCCGAGCTTGGTTTCATCCACCCAGAGCTTCACCTCGAAGCCGACCGGCGTGACGAAGTGCTTCATCGACTCTTCGGTCGATAGCGGCTTCTGCATCTTGGTGAGCGGGTCCGAAGTAGTGCCCCAGCGCGTGCTCGGCGGGTAAAACGGCACTTTGGCGGGCACATATTCAAAGGGCTTCAAGTCCTTGGGCAGCTTCGTCATCTCTGGCTTAAAGGGTTTATCAGACTTATCAGCCGTGTCAGACTTGTCCGAATAGGCCGGGACCACGCCTGGGCCTTGCCCGCAGGCCCAGCGGATGCCGCGTTCGACCAGATTCTGGAAGCCGGGGTGCGTCCAGGTGCGTTGGTCGTGCCCCCACGCGGTGTAGAAGACCCGGCCCTTGCCCTGCGTGCGCACCCACGTCCACGGCTCCTTCTTGCCGCCTTCTTCGCGATATTCGAGGACCGTGCGGTCCTTCTCGTTGTGCTTGGTGTGAACGTAAGTTTCATCCCAGCTGCTGAAGCCGCCAAAGCCTTTCATGACGGGATGGTCCGGGTTCGCAATGGTAGTGCGGAAAGTGCCGGTGTTGTGGCTCTTGAATTGAGCGCCGACCAGATCGACATATTTCTGCGAGTTGCGGAAGCAGTACGAAGCACAGTGTAGCGGAATGAAGCCTTTGCCGCCTTCAACGAAATCGAGCAACGCTTTTTCCTGGCTCGGCGAAATCTCATCGATGTTGGCGTAGACAATGAGTCCGTCGTACTTCGAGAGAATCTTGGGATCGAGCGCATCGGGTTTATCGGTGTAGGTGATGTCGATGTTGCGCTTGGCCATGACCGGCTGTAGATCACGAAAGCGGTCGGCGGGCCGATGGTGGCCGTTGTCGCCGAGGAAGAGAATCTTCAGCGCCGGCGGGGTTTGGGCCGGGGTGAAGGCTGGGCAGAGCAAGGCCAGGAGACCAGCGAACATAGCGTAACGCGACATGGTTTAGTTCCCGAACGAAAAACTTGCGAAAAAGTGGATTCTTGACAAGTTAGCGGTTGCGAATGCGGTTTCCAAGAGGCGGGCGCGAAGGGCGGGTAGCCGGAATTTTTTTAGGGGTGTTGCATTCTGTTGCAAAACTGTTGCATTGTGTTGCAACTGTCGCGGCCGGCTTGGTTGCTTTGCCGAAACGGAGCGAAAATTCTCACCGGTGTAACAAATTGATGCAGATCTGTAACATTGTGTAACACCATCCTCTCCAACCGAGCAAATTGTCGCCGCATATCGCCTGCGCAGCGGCGAACAAGCATACGATCCCGTTGTAGGAATGCAAATGGCTTTTCTCCCCTTTCCCCCGTTTCGGCCGTTTCGGGGGAGAGGGGACGGGGCTGAGGGGGGTGGGAATCTCGCGCGGCGCCACTACCCCCCTTACCCCAACACTCTCCCCCCGAAGCGGGGGGAGAGGGAGAAGACTGCGGTGGCTCAACGCTGTTCGCCTTAGGTGCATTTCTTCCCAGATCCACCCAAAGATGAAGGCTTTGCAAACGCCCGGTTGCCAAGCCGAGAAGCTTCCGTGAATAAGCTGTGACTCCTCTTTGCCGCGACTCAGCAGCTTGTAATTTTCTCTCCGGTTGGCTTCACTCCGATTGAACATCGAGGAGGATTCGAATGCTTCATCATCGTTCCAAACTGACCGCGTTCACGCTCATCGAATTGCTGGTGGTGATCGCCATTATCGCGATCTTGATTGGGCTATTGTTGCCGGCCGTGCAGAAAGTGCGCGAAGCTGCGGCTCGCACGCAGTGCAGCAACAACTGCAAGCACCTCGGCCTTGGCTTCCATAATTACGAAAGCACGTATCAGCATTTTCCGCCGGCGTCGCAAATTCCGTGGTGGATGGGCGTTGCCGACAGGGACGATTTCCTCGATTTCACGTCGAGATATTTTGGGCCGAACTGGGCCTGCATCTTGTTGCCCTTCATTGAGCAAGACAATCTCTATAGGCAAGGCAATGTGGCAGGATACCCCGGCGTGCCTGTCACGCAGGGGGTACGGCCAGCCAATGCCGACATGACCTGGCTGTCGATCGTCGCCACCGATCTGAAGATCTTTCTTTGCCCTTCGGACCCGTACAACCGGGTACACTACATGGACCCGACGGTACCACCGGGCAACTGGGCCCGCGGCAATTACGGCGTCACCGCCGGCTGGGAGGACTACGATCACGTCGCGAATGGCAACGTGAAAAAGACCTCGCAGGCGGGGCCGATCAAAGGACTGGTTTCCAGCCCGATTGCATCGGCCAACTACGGGTGCAAGATTGCCGAAATCGTCGATGGCACTTCCAACACGATCATGGTTGCCGAGCTGCGCGCCGGCAAATCGCCGCTCGATCCGCGCGGCGTGTGGGCGCTGGGTTTTCCCAGTTCCAGCATCGTGAACGCGGGCCGGGCGCCGTACAACCCGACGCCAAACAACACTCTCGGCGACTCGGGCAACGACGGCGATGAGATCCAGACCTGCTCCAAGTTTTGGACCAATACCATCGGCTCGGTCGATGGCCTCGGCTGCATTCAGGGCGGCAACCTGATGACCTCCGGCATGTCGCGCAGCCACCACACCGGCGGCGTGGTGATGTGCTGCTTTGCCGACGGCAGCGTGCACGGGGTGAAGAGTTCCATCAGCGAACTGACCTGGTGCCTGCTCATCAGCAAGGCGGACGGGCAGGTTATTGGCGAAGAGTATTAGAGCAACGATTTCGAGAATGTGGGCACAGGCCTGCGTCAGCGTTTTAGACTTTCGATGTTGGCTTTTACGCCGAAGGCGTTACATCCCATAGCCTAGGGTTGCGGCGCTTCGCCGCTACCCTGGGCGGCAGTTCACCCAGGGTAGCCGCGAAGCGCGGCAACCCTGGGCTATGATATCGAACCCCTTCGGGGTTCCCGGCACGATCTCCGCAGCGGATGAATTCGACCAATTGAGTTGCCGGGATCTAAAGCTTGCGGCTACTAACTATGCCAGCTTGAGAACACATTAAATCTGACTGGAGCTGGGTGATGTTTCGTACTTGCAAAATTGTTCTGCTTCTCCTCAGCGCGATCGCAATCTGTGGATGCGGCGGCGATCGCAAATTGAAAGCCAAGGGCAAGGTCGTAAAAGGCGGCGTGCCGTTCACGGTGCCGGCGGAAGAATACGTGCGGGTGACCTTTTATCCCATGCCCGCCGACGGTTCGCGGCCCAACAACTCGTATGTGGCCGTCTACGACCGCACCGACGGCAACTTCACGGTGGTAGGGCCTGACTGCAAAGGTCTGCCGCCGGGTAAGTACAAAGTTGCCGTCGAGCATGAACGGAAGCGCAAAGACCTGTTCCAAGGCGAATATGATGCCGACCGTTCTCCGTTCACCGTGGAAGTCAATTCCAGCAGCAAGGAATTTGTCATCGATCTGGCGACGAAAGGCGGGCCGCCGGTCCCAGAAGAATCAGACCGCCGCCGCGAACGATGAACGAGAAGCGACGCGATCGTGGGGGCACGTTGAAAACGTGTCCCACGAAAGTCCCGGCACGTCATTTGCATTTCTTCGTCCGGTCTTGTCTCGTGCTTGCGAGCCGTAAGCGCTGGTGCCGAATTCGGCCCAATCAAGAGCGTTCACCTCTCACGCCAGCCCGAAGGATTGGGCTTCCGCCGGTGCCGAAAGAAATGCGCACCGTTACCACCCAATCTGGGAAGAAAGGTTCCCCCCATGCAAACAAATCCACGTCGCTGGCAGTGGTTGGTCGTGCTTGGCTCGCTGGCTTTCGCCCTGTGGGTGCTGGCCGGCCAGGACCCGCATCAGCAACCGAAGCAGCCCGCGCCCCAAGACGCGGTGCAGGATGCGCAACAGCCGCAAGCAGTTTCCATCACCCGGCCCGAGCAAAAGAAATCGGCGCACGATCAGTCGGACATTTTCAAAGCCGCGAACGCGGAACCCATTACCGGTGCGCTCAAGCAGCAGCCGAAGGAAGGCGAGAACACCGGCTTCGATTTTTATCGCGATCCGCTCAACAGCGACCGGCCGGGGATGACCTTCGCCGAAGTCATGAAAAACGACGTGGCCGAGAAGGACAAAGTCATGCAGATGCAGCACAAGCTGCTCGAAAGCCGTTATAACCTGGAGCCCAGGCTCGATCCCGAAGTGAAGATGGCGCGCGGCAAGCCGATTTGCGTGGGGCCGACGGCCCGGCTCAAAGACGGCGTGACTTGGGAAAAACTGGCCAGCATGCAAGCGGCCGACATTCGGCAGCAAAACGCCTTTCCGTACCCGTCCTTGCCGCATCCGAAGCAAACCACCGGCGGGCAGGTCTTTCCGAAGATGCAGATCGACATGTTCCCGCGCCTCCAGCGCTTCGACGTGGACTTCGATATCCCCGAAGCATTCTTGCCCGAATTTCCCCCGGCGATTTTTCTGAGCAATCGACCCGAGCTCGGCGATGTTTCGCGCGGCGAAGTCGTTTCGATCAATAACTACTATGCGCTCTTCAAAGACATCCTCACGCCGGTGCAGCTTGACGGCCTGCGCATGCTGCTCACGCCCTTCCCCCAGGAGGAATTCAATCCCACCGACGATCGCAAGAGCCCGCATCCCAGTTTGGGTGTGGCGTGCTTCGATTGTCACGTGAACGGCCACACGACGGGACAGTTCCACTTGAGCCCGGACGACCGGCCGCAGGGCCGGCGCTTCCGGCTGGACACCGTTAGCCTGCGCGGAGTGTTCAACCAGCAGATTCACAGCTCGAAGCGCAGCCTGCGTTCGGTGGAAGACTTCACCGAATTCGAGTTTCGCACCGCTTATTTCAACGGCGATCCCATTCACGCGATGAAAAAGGGGTTCACCATCGTGCCGCGCGTGCAAGTCGCCCATATGGCCCAGATGCAGAACATGCTCGACTTCCCGCCCGCGCCGAAGCTGGATGAAACCGGCCACTTGGTTCCCAACCGGGCAACCGACGCCGAGCGCCGCGGCGAAGTTGTCTTTTACAACAAGGGCCGCTGTGCCGTCTGCCATCCGCCGCCATTCTTCCTCGATGACAAGATGCATGATTTGCATCTGGAGCGTTTCCTCCAAGAACCGGGCGACGGGCCGATTAAGTGCTTCACACTCCGCGGCATCAAGGAGAGCCCGCCGTACATGCACGACGGCCGCTGCTTTACGCTTGAAGACACGGTGGAGTTATTCAACATCGTGTTGAAGCTCGACCTGACGGCGGACGAAAAGCGGGACCTGGTGGCATACCTGCGCTGCCTGTGATGTTGGTTCGTAATGACCGGCTTTAGCCGGTCCAATCGACCGGCTAAAGCCGGTCACTACGAACAATCACTACGAACAAGGATTAACCATGGCGAAAACGTCAAAAACTCTACTTTGCCTGGCCGCGGGCAGCGCGGCGCTGTGGTATCTGACGCGGCAAGTGCGCGGTGCGCTCATATCGTTTGCCCACAAGAACGTATTCATCACCGGTGGGTCGCGCGGCCTGGGATTGGTCCTGGCGCGCCGGTTTTCCACTGAGGGAGCGCGCGTAGCCATCTGCGCTCGCGATGCAGACGAGCATGAGCGCGCGGCTCGAGATTCTGCCTGGCAAGGCGAGCGGCCGCTAACGGTCGTGGCCGATGTGACCGATCCAGTCCAGGTCCGCCAGGCGGTCAGCCGTATTGAAGGCGATCTTGGCCCGATCGATGTTCTCGTCAACAACGCCAGCATCATTTCGGTCGGTCCGGTCTCGACGATGACTCGGGAGGACTTTGAAGAGGCGATGCGCATCACGTTCTGGGGCGCGTTCAACGCCATCCAGGCCGTGGTCCCCGGCATGCGCGAGCGCGGCGACGGGCGCATCGTCAACATCAGCTCGATCGGCGGCAAGATCGGTGTGCCCCATCTCGCCCCGTACTGTGCCAGCAAGTTTGCGCTGTCCGGCTACTCGCAGGCATTGCGCGCGGAACTGGCCGATGACGGCATCACCGTCACCACGATCTACCCTGGCCTTATGCGCACCGGCAGCCCGCGCAATGCTGTCTTTAAGGCGCGTCAGGAAGCGGAATACGGCTGGTTCAAGGTCAGCGCTTCGTTGCCGCTGCTGACGGTGAGCGCTGAGCATGCGGCCCGGTGCATTATGAATGCCACGCGGCGCGGCGACGCGGAGCTGGTGATCTCGCTGCCCGCCAAGGCCGGCATCGTGATGCATGCGCTCTTCCCGGAAATGACCTCCACGTTGATCTCGCTGGCCAATCGGCTGCTGCCTTCCGCCGGCGGCGCAGGCAGAGCTGCGAAACCGGGCAAAGATATCGAATTGCCGGCGGCCCTCGCGCCGGTGACCGCACTCATGGCCCGCGCGGCGGAAAGCAACAACGAAATCAATCCGGTCGAGTAATTTCTCACCTTTTAGGAGTGTCGCATGGCTACGGTTACGACGCCCATCAAATCAAGACTTACTTCCGAAGACTTCCGTCGCGGCAGCGCGAAAGACAAGGAAAACGTCGCCCAAGGCGAGCGCTGGCTGTCCCTGGTGGGCGGCGGCTTGCTCACGGTTTACGGACTGCGCCAGCGTGACTGGCCAGGCTTCGGCCTGGCTTTGCTGGGCGGCGCACTTCTCGAGCGCGGGCTTACCGGCCACTGTCGCGTTTACAAGGCGCTCGATGTTAGCACGAAGAAACATGGCCGGGCCGCGGCGGTCGGCGCCGGCCGGGGCATGAAAGTGTCGCGTTCGGTGACGATTCAGAAATCTCCCGAAGAACTGTATCGCTTCTGGCACGACTTCGACAATTTGCCGCGTTTCATGCGGCACCTGGTTTCCGTACAGACCGAAGGCAATCATTCGCATTGGGTGGCGCATGCCCCGGCCGGCATGACCGTAGACTGGGATGCCGAGATCGTGACGGACGAGCCGAACCGCCTCATCTCCTGGCGCTCGCTGGAGGGCTCGCAGATCCAGACAGCCGGCTCGGTGCACTTTACGCCCCTCTCCCAGGACCGCGGGACCGAAGTTCACGTGGTGCTGAAGTACGACCCGCCCGGCGGCCGGCTCGGCTCGTGGATCGCCTGGGCGTTCGGCGAAGAGCCGAGCGTGCAGATCCGCGAAGACCTTGGCCGCTTCAAGCAATCGATGGAAACCGGCGAAATGGCCAGCACCGAAGGTCAACCGGCGTGCCGGTAACCCCACCGCTGTAGCGGAATTCGCAAGAATTCCGATTTGTGCTTTCGGAATTCTTGCGAATTCCGCTACCCAAAGGAGCATCTTATGCGCGCATTGTGTTGGCAGGGCGTGGGCAACGTGAACGTCGAAACCGTGCCCGATCCGAAGATCATCAATCCGCATGATTGCATTGTGCGGATTACCACGACGGCCATCTGCGGGTCCGACCTGCACTTATACGATGGCTTTATTCCCACCATGCACGCCGGCGATATTTTGGGCCACGAATTCATGGGCGAAGTTGTCGACGTGGGCCGCGAGGTGCGGAAAATCAAGAAAGGCGACCGCGTGGTAGTGCCGTTCGCCATTGCTTGCGGAAACTGCTTTTTCTGCAAACGCACGTTGTATTCGCTTTGCGACAACACCAATCCGAATGCCTGGATGGAAGAGAAGATCTATGGCTATTCCGGCGCCGGTTTCTTCGGCTATTCGCACATGACCGGCGGCTATGCCGGCGGGCAGGCGCAATTTGCCCGGGTGCCGTTTGCCGATGTGGGGCCGCTGGTCGTGCCGCCGGACCTGACCGACGAGCAGGTGCTGTTCCTTTCTGACATCTTCCCCACGGGTTACATGGCGGTCGAGAACTGCAACATCCAGCCGGGGGATACCGTGGCCGTGTGGGGCTGCGGGCCAGTCGGGCTTTTCGCCATCAAGAGCGCCTTCCTCTTGGGCGCCGAGCGCGTCATCGGCATCGATCGCATTCGGGAGCGGCTGTGCCTGGCCCGCGAAAAGTGCGGAGCGGACGTCATCAACTACGAAGAGACCTCGGTGACCGAAGCGCTGGCCGAAATGACCGGCGGTCGTGGCCCGGATTCGTGCATCGACGCCGTTGGCCTGGAAGCGCACGGCACCTCGGTGGATGCGATTTACGACAAGGTAAAAACCTCCGCGTTCATGGCCACCGACCGCTGCACCGCCCTGCGGCAAGCCATTTTCAATTGCCGCAAGGGTGGAACCATTTCGGTGCCAGGCGTGTACGGCGGCTTTCTCGACAAGGTACCCGTCGGCGCCGCTTTCGATAAAGGGCTTACGCTGCGCTTGGGCCAAACGCATGTGCAGCGCTACATGCAGTCCCTCTTGAAGCGCATTCAAAACGGCGAGATTGATCCGAGCTTTGTGATCACGCACCGGCTAGCGCTGGAGGACGGGCCGGAAGCGTATCGTACCTTCCGCGACAAGGAAGATTCGTGCATCAAGGTCGTGATGAAGCCGCAGGCGGCGTAGGAAATCGTCACGTCGCCTGCGATGTCTTCACATGGAACTCGCGCTGCGAGCAGAGGAATGCGGCGATCATCGTGAAAACCAGGCCCGCGACGGCAAGAACCAGGAAGCAGAGTCGTAGCGATGGGTGCTCGAGCAGTTGCGGATCGTTCTGCACATCAAGTTTCCACAACTCGGCGGCAAAATCTTCTGTTCGCCCCATTTGCGTGAGTTTGAAGTCCATGGTCCGATAGGCAATCAGGCGCGTGTAATAAATGACCGTGACCAGGCGCACGCCGAATGGCATGTTGGCGAGTAAGCCCTCGAAGAGCGCTGCGTAAACGATGCCCACGATCAACGCCCAACGCGTGAGCAGACTCAACAGGCCGAAGAGACAGCAGTACGTAGCCACGGCCAGGCAATGAATGCCCACGGCTTTCAGGCAGCGCAATGCTACATCCCCCCCCGCGGCGCCACTGCCAATGTAGATGGCAACGTACGTTAGCACCGTGAAGAATGCCGTGAGCAGAATGGTTGTGGTGAGTGTGGCCAACATTTTCACGACGTAAATCGCCCATTTCGGCAACGGCCGGATCAGCAGATAGGTGAGTGTCTGGTCTTCCTGCTCGTCATTGATGATGCCCGAAGCATATACCAGTGCCACCAGCGGCAATAGCGCCTGCGGAATGAACATGAACGCCAGCAAAAAATCCATCTCGATGGCGGCAGCATCGGGGCTGGTAGCCCGAATGAGAACCGCGAGACCGGCCGGCAGTAGAAACAATGCTGCCATAATCAACCAGCGCTTGCCGTGCATGTGCTGGCGAAAAGTAAGCACATACAGCGACCACAGGGCGGCGAGGCCGAAGCCGCCGGCGGAAGCGCACCGGTGGACGGCAGGCGAATCTGATAACTGTGAAGCGGGCTTCATCGTCGGCTCGAAAAGTTTGTAGTGACCCGCTTTAGCGGGTCCGAATTTCCCGACCCGCCAAAGCGGGTCACTACGAACAGCGCCTATTTATTCACCAGATACTTGAATACGGCTTCCAGGCTGTCGTCGTCGGAGTAGACTTCCTTGATGGCCGTGCCGTCCTGCAGTGACAACTCCGGCAGTCGGCGGTAAAACTCGTCCGGCTTGTGCGTCTCCACCATTACGCCCTTGTCGCGCGCGAGAATACGCACGCCTTCCACGTCATCCCAACCGAGCACCCGGCCAGCCAAGGTACGATAATCATCGCAGATGAGCACAATGTGATGCGGATGCTTGTCGATCAGGTCGCGGATTTGCCGGACGTTGCCCTCGGCCACGAGCCGGCCGCGATTGAGAAGGATAATATTCGGCGTCAGCGATTGCACTTCGTGCAGCACGTGGCTGGAGACGATTACGCTTTTCCCTTCGCTGCCGAGCCGCTGGATAATGTCGATGAGATCACGGCGGGCCACGGGGTCGGTCCCGGTGAGCGGCTCGTCGAGGAACAGCACTTCCGGATCGTGAACCAATGCTTGGGCCAATTTCGTGCGCTGGCGCATGCCCTTGGAATAGCCGCGAACCGCGCGATCCTTGGCCTTGGTCATGCCCACGGCTTCCAGCGTTCGCGCGGCGGCATTGCGCGCCACAGTGCGGTTCAGGCCGCTGAGCCGGGCGGACGTGTACACAAAGTCCCAGCCGGTCATCCATTCGTAGTAGGCGTCTTGCTCCGGGCAAAGGCCGATAAAGCAATTCAGCGACGCGTTGTTCCAGACGCGCTGGCCCAGCACTCGAACGCGGCCCTGGCTGGGGAAGAGTTGGCCGGTTGCGAGTTGCAGGAAGGTGGACTTGCCGGCCCCGTTGGGGCCAAGCAGTCCCGTGACGCCGGCCGGAATGCGGATCGACAGCCGGTTGATGCCAATAACGTTGCCGTACCACTTGGAAACCTTGTCGAATTCGACAATCGGCTTCACCGCAGCCGGTCCAGCGACTTCACGCGGAAGTTCAGAATGCATACCGAAAACCCAATAAGAACAAGCAAGACAATAGCCGACCAGTACCACGGATAACGTGGACCCAAGTATTCCTGCAGAAACTGGTGGCGAGCTTCCTTCGGCAAGTCCTGCGCCAACCGCTCCCAGCTGGCATCGGTGCCCAACATTTGCGTACCAACACGGGTCAAATTGGTCGCGTAAGAAACCATCGGCCGCCAATTCCGTTTTGCTAGTCGCAATTCCTCTTCGGCAGCCTCCTCTTGAAACTTGGTTTGCGCGTCTTGCCAGGCTCTTTGCTGGGCACGTTGTTCCTCAGGTGTTCGTGCCGACTTTTGCATTTCT
>DATGHS010000086.1:0-8495 GCA_035307785.1 Gemmataceae bacterium | reverse complement strand
CGGCGAGAGAGAAATCGTGGCATAACTTGACTCGCAAAATTCAGAACCCTACTTTTTCCCGCGGAAAACGATACCTCTGCGATTATCGCCTCACCTCGCGGAATCAGTAAACAAACGCTTCACAAGATCCAACGAATCAGTCGCCTGAGGCCGGCAAATGCACCGCATGTGGCCAGTGCCCCAATCGCGGCGAATCCAGCGATGCGGCCCCAAGGTTTGCGGAAAGGCAGGTCGTAGACTGAGACGGTGCCGTGGTCCTTGGTTACGAGAACACTCCCGTCACGAGAAAATCGTGCCGAGTGTGCTGGCACCCGCGCGATCAATTTCTGTTCCAGCGCATCGAGGACGATGACGTGGTACTCGTAGCCATCGGGCTTTGAAGCACCGAGCCAACTCTTCACCTTAGCGAGCCAGTTTCGCCAACCCGTCATCGTATTTGCGGGTTCTCGTTCGCAAAAAATGCCAACATAGCGACCGTCGCGACTGCTGATCATATCCGGCTGCCGGATGATCTCTGACTTATCGCCTCGTCGCCACTCACCCAGTTTCTGTCCGGTGGCAACGTCCCAGAATTCATGCCTCGCGTGTTGACTTCTTTTGGTCACGCCCCACTCAAATTCATCGCCCGAATAGTAAGTCACCAGGATGTGATCGGAGTCTACAAGAACCTGCGATGAACCGTTGCCACTCAAGACTTGCATGCTGGAACCGGAGTCAGTACCGGTGGGGCAGACAACGTCCCGGACGAGCTGGCCATCAGTTCGCCACCAGGTGAATCTGTCAACGGTTGTCCAATTGCAAACTCTTGTAAACACATATTGGCTATCGGCAGAGTAAAAAGTCTCTTCAACATGTTCTTCTGACCTTTCCAGTTCGCCTATTGGCATGCGAGTTTTCAGATCCCAAAGAATCTTTCGTGCAGGAGGGCGGTTCAAAAGTCCTTCGCGATAATAGGCCTCGGTGACGGCGGTGCGGCCGTCCGGCGCTATGGCCACAATATTAAGATCGCCTTTCAGTTGGGCGACCGGCGCCGCGTTTTGCACATCGAACACAATGGCGCCATTGGCCTCATCTTTGCTTGTGAACACCGCCTTGGTGCCGTTTACCGAATAGCCGTAATAGCGACCGCTCTCGCTGTATTTGCCAAAAAAGTGATCGTAATCTGAACGCGGCCAATGCTGGATCGAGCCCCCGAATTCAACGAGTTTCTCACCAAGCGGAACATCCCAAGCGTAAGGAGATTGCTCGTGAACATCAGAGAAAAATCTCTTCAGTAGCTCCGAACGTGTGTCTTCGATGCGCTTGCCCGTGGTAATATCCCAATACTCCTGTTCGAAACTCGTACGGCCGTGGCCATAGCCTGAATTCCGTATCGTGATCATACGGCCATCCGGCGAGATATCCTGAATTTCCTTCCCGGTGACCTGGAAGGTAAATCGCGCTTGGACTTCGTAGGGCATCAGCCAGGACAGTAATCCAACCCAGGCCGAGTAGGCGAGCAGCAGTACTAGCACATGCCAGACGCGGATGGAGCGCAGGATTCGCATCGCGGGTTCTCCGATACGCCCAGGGACTGCCGTCCCTGGGCTTTCGTGGGCCGCATCAATCCACAAACAACAACTCATTCGTCATCAGCAGTACCTGGATGTATTGTTGCCACGGCGTCAGCTTTGCGTCTTTCGCGGCCTCGGCATCGCCGAGAAAGCGCAAGGCCAGTTGCACTTCTTCCGGCCTGGGCTCGCGCGTTAACAGAAACTCGTAAAGCATAGTCACTCGGCGAGCAGGATCGGTTTCGGCCAGCAATTCCGGGCGGGCGGCCAGCGACTTCACCTGCTCGATCATGAACGGCGAATTCATGGCGAAGAGCGATTGCTGCGGCACCGTGGTCTGCGGCCGGCGTTCCACGCACTGGTCCGGCACCGCGAAATCGAAGGCTCGGTACAGGGCCGGCAGGTTCTGGCGGTCCACGAGGCCGTAAATCGTGCGCCGCCGGCAAGCCGGGTCGCCCGCCACGTCCGCCGGCCGACCGAAGAGCGACTGATCCAGACGGCCGGACACGGAGAGCAGGTTGTCGCGCATGGTTTCGAAATCTAAGCGGGTGCGCGGAAAGCTCGCGGCTCCCGATGCTTGCTGATAAGCGCTCGACAGCATGATCCGCCGGTGCAACTTCTTCAGCGACCAGCCGTCTTGCATGAAAGTGTAGGCCAGGTAATCGAGCAAATCCGGGTTGGCGGGCGGCGTGCTCCGTGTGCCGAAGTCGGCCGGCGTGGAAACCAACGGCTCGCCGAAGTGGAACATCCACACGCGGTTGACCATTACGCGGGCCGTCAACGGATTGTCCGGTGCGGTGATCGCTTTGGCGAGATCGAGCCGGCCGCTGCCGTGCTGGAATGGCTGGCGAAGAGTGCCGCTCAGTATCTGCAGGAATTGCCGGGGCACGGCCGGGCCCGGCGTGGTCGGGTTCCCACGCAACAAAATGTGTGGCTGCATGGGCGTGGCCGCGTCTGTCAGCACCATGGCTCGCGGCGGAACCGAATTCGAATGCACGGCCAGCTTGTCGAGTTCCTGCACCAGGCTGCCATAGCGGTCGCGCTCTACACGCGACATGTAGAGGTAGCACGTACTTTTAGCGAAGCAGACGGGGCCGGAAGGCTCGGTGAGAATCGCGAGAATCTGCTTGCGGGCCAGATCTGTCGGCAGGGATTTTCTTGATTCCTCGTACACTTTTTTGAACAAGTCGCCATAAGCTTTTGCGAAGGAGGCTCGATCCGTTGATTTCGCCGAAATCAGAGCGTCGCGGACAAGAGGATTGAGCTGGCCGCGCTCGGTTCCAGGGGTGCGTTTCTTCCATTGCTCCTGCAACCCCGCAAGTGGCGGTGGTGGTGAAGCGAACACATCATGCCAGGGACCGAATACCGCATCGTCGGCGGTTCGCGCTTCGAGGTAACGACGCCAGCGCCGGATGATCGGTGGCCGCAAGTCGCCCGGCGATAACGAGAGGAAAAAGACGCTATTCTCCAGCGGGTCCGGCTTTTCGACGGCGATTTTCATGAGGTAATCGCCGGTACGCCGGCAAGCGGTTTCCGTCTGCTGTTCGTATTGCGTGTCGATGTGCTTTTGCAATTCGGCCCGCTTCGCGGCAAGTTGCTTCTCGAATTCCTCGCCGCCCGGAACACTTTTCGGATCGGCAATCAGCGGCGGGTCGAGCGGCACTTCGCTGCTGGCAAACACGCCGTAGAGCGAGTAATAGTCGGCCGTGGGAATCGCGTCGTACTTGTGGTCATGGCAGCGGGCACAGGCGATGGTCAGGCCGAGCAAGCCACGTCCCACGGTGTCGATCTGGTCGTCATAAATGTCGGGCAAGTTATTGTCAAACAATCGTCCGAGCGTCAGGAAGCCCATGGCCGCGAGCCGCCACGCCTCGACCTTCGGCTCGATCTGATCGGCCGCAAGTTGCTCCTCGATGAAACGGTTGTACGGCGTGTCCTCGTTCAGCGCCCGGATCACGTAATCGCGGTAAGTGTAGGCATAAGGCCGGATGGCATCTTTGCCATACACCAGAACCAGGTCCTTTGTGTCGGCGTAGCGGGCCACGTCAAGCCAGTGGCGGCCCCAGCGCTCGCCATAATGCGGCGACGCGAGCAGATGGTCCACGACCTTGGCGAATGCATCAGGCGCAAGATCATTCTCGAAGGCCCGCAGCTCGGCCATCGTGGGTGGCAGGCCGATCAAGTCGAAGTACGCCCGGCGAATAAGCGTGCGGCGGTCGGCCGGCGCAGCGGGCGTCTGACCCTTCGCTTCCATCTGCCGCAGCAGGAAATAATCAATCGGCGTCTGCGGCCAGGAACGGTCGCGCACTTCCGGCAACGCGGGATTGCGAACGGGCTGATAGGCCCAGTGCTTGCGCGCTTCGTCAAAATTGATGGGCTTGCCCGTGCTCGTCGTGTTACTTGGGGGAGCCGCTGCCAGGTGGCCGTACGTCAGCAGCCAGGTGCACGCTGGCAGAAGCAGCAGGCGGAATGTCATGAAGGAATCTCGAAAAGCGGGCGGGTAGGTATGAGATTAGTTTATCAGGCTGTCGCTTGACCGCAACCTATCTGCCGCGTCGTAAATGACCCACAAACGGCGCCGCCAGGCGTGGGAATTGCGCTAACAGCGCAACCAGGGCGCCGGTCAGCGCCGGATTTCGCAGCGCGATTGCGGCAGCACGAATAAAGCGCTGGCGCTCGCGCACGTGCCGGCGATATTGTTGCTGCCAGGCCTGGCCAAGCGATTCTTGCCATGCTTTCCCAGTCTGATGGGCGATGGAGGCGAGGCTGGCGGCTGAAGTGATTGCCCAGGCCATGCCTTCTCCGGTAAAGGGCTCGACATAGCCGGCCGCATCGCCGACCACGAAGAGGCGGTGTGACCAGAGTCGGGACCTGGAGCGTGTGAGCGGTACCGTGCCGCGCCAGGAAGCGCGTTGCAAATCGGATGGAATCGGCAAGCCTGCTTCCATGAGAAGATGGACGGCTATCGCGCCGGGGTCGCCGGCTTCACGCAGCACATGGCGATCCAGGGCGGCGGCACAATTCAGCCGGCCGCCTTCAATGCGCACCAGACCGAGGTAGCCCGCCCGGCCACACGCCATGTAGATGGTGCCGGGCTCATAGCTTCTGGCATCGCTATCAAAGGTGCTGCCAATGCCGATGCGTGCGGCCGGTTGCACACGCTGATTCATCCCCGGCTCACGAGCCAGCAAGTTCGCGCCCAGACCATCGGCCGCTACCAGGACACGTGCCCGCACGGTCTGCTTACTTCCCGGTTGCTGAAGCGTCACCGCGCGATAGTCGGCATGACTTTCGCCGAGCCGGGCCAATGCTTCGGGCAGGAATTGGGCACCGCCGGTGAGCGCCGCCTCGACAAGTGCGGCGTCGAGTATTTCGCGCGACAGAGCGACGCCGCCGGGGCCGGGAAACTTCGCATGCCGCCCCCGGGCCGACAGATGGAAAGAAGTAAGAGGGACGGCGCCGTGCCGCTTGGGCAGATCGCCCAGACCTATTTGTTGAAGGGTATCCACGCCGCGTTGAATCAAGCAGGCGCCGCAGACTTTGCGGCGTGGAAAGGCGGCCTGATCGACGAGCAGCACCTGGCTGCCAAGGCGGGCAAGTTCGCGGGCGCAGACAGCGCCGGCCGGCCCAGCCCCCACGACCAGCACGTCCCACATGGTGTTGGCCGCGGTCGCCAGGTCGAGCGTGGCCGCCAAATTCATGCCGCCATTCTCCGTGGTGGAGTCGCACCGGTGGCCGCATCATCGGACGCTGGCACTTTTGCCAATGGGCCCAAAAAGAAGAACGGATAGCCCGCCACCCGCGCCTGGTATTGGCGATATGGTTCGCCGATGTAGTATTCCAGCCGGCGATCCTTCAGCCAGCTTCCCAGGAGAATATAGCCGGTCCACAGGCCGATCAGCAGAGCGCGGTCCTGCGTGACTGTGGGCGTCAACCAGACCAGCCCGAGGAAACTGAGATAGATCGGATGGCGCAGGAGGTGATACACGCCGCGCGGCTCAAAGACGCGCCGAGGCAGCTTGCGCCCCCGCACCCAGGCAAACCACGGTGTGAAACCGGTTTGGTAGCCGAGGCCAGTCAGGTTCAGGCTGTAAATGAGCACCGGCCAACAAGCCAAGAACGCGATTCGGATTATCCAACGCCAAAGGCCCGTGAATTGCCAGGCGACAAAAGGATGCGGTTGCCACATTTCAATCGCCAGCAGAAGATTCAGGCAGGTGACGACGCAAAAGAGGCAGCCGTAAAACTCGGAGTGCAGCCAGCGCTCGATGCGCTTGCGCGTGGAGGGCAACAGCAGCCAGCTATGGATAGCCGCGAATTGGAGCGCAAGCAGGGAATCGACCAGAAAGCACGGCAGGGGGACAACGGTGCCGGCCCAGTGGCTGAGCAGACCGTGGCTCGTGCCTTGTAGAAACGGGAATAGGCGGCACACCGTCCAGGCGAAGAGCAGGTGCGTGGCCACGCCGAAAAGGATGCCGCAAGTTCGGGCCATGGGGTTTCCCTTCCGCTCAAGCCCGGCGGGCGATGAAGCAGCCGTATTTCATGGCCCCGCTTTCAAACGCATTGCGAATGGTCATGAAATTGGCGATGAATCCTCCCATGTCGCTGCCCGCCAGGCTGGCCAGCCAGCGCACGCCCGTGCCGCGAATCCGCCGCTCGCAAACGTCCCAAGTGCGCGCGACTTGATGCGACCAATCGTGCGAAGCCTGCAGGCTCAGGCCGGCATTGCGAAGCCACGATTCATAGTCGGCCGCGGTGCCAAGCGACGGGCAAAGGAAGTTTTCGCAAACGGCGCGCACTTGTTTCCGCGTTGCCGCGGACTGCGGCCGATCGCCGGCCAGCCACGCACAGATGGCGACGCGCCCGCCAGGCTTGAGCCAGCCGGCCGCCCGCTCGAAAAAGGCCGGTTTGTTGAAGAAGTGCTCGGTGCACTCGATGCTCCAAACCACATCAAAGGAGCCGGCGGCGAATTCTGCCTGCTCGGCATCCTGGCACGCAAAGCGCGCTTGCCGGCCAACGCCGCGGAACCAGGCCGAGAGCGTGGCCCAGGTGCGCTGCACGGGGCTCAGCGTTAAGCCGTGCACCCGGCATTGCTTTTTCTTCGCCAGATGGATCGACGAGCCGCCCATGCCGCAGCCCACGTCGAGCACATGGTCGCCGGTCCGGATGCCGGCTTCAGACGCCAGGCGCTCAGTTAATTGAAGCGCGGCGAGCCGCGGCGATTCTTCGCGCTCCCACAGGCCGTGATGAATGTGCGGCCCCCACAACAAGCGGTAGAACGGCGTGGCGAGGTTGTAATGTCGCCGAATTGCCCGAATCGTGATTGCATGATGCAGTTCCATCGACATGCTGTCTGCTCCTTGGCAAAAAGAGGATCAATCCACCAGCAAAGGTTCCGCCGGATTCCAATTGCTCGCGTGTCGCGCCGGCCAAAGACCGGCGCTGACCGAGCCGGCGAGCGCCAACAGCGCGATCATCGCGACATCGGACCACGGAATGGCGAAGGGAAACACAAACCCGGTTTCTGCTAGCAGCGCGATCTTTACTGTAACCCACGCCAACGGTAACCCGAGCATCACGCCGATCAGCGAGCCAAGCAGGCCGACGCACAGGGCTTCCGCCAGCACGAACTTGATGATCTGCCCGCGCGTGGCGCCGAGGCTTCGCAACGTGCTGATTTCCCCGCGCTGCTGCAACACGGAGACGAGCATCGTCGTGGCCACTCCGAGGATCGACACCAGCATGATCACACCGAGCTGCGCCGCGGCCACACCGTAAAGCCGGCGAATCATGCCCAACGCATGGCTGCGAAGCTCCTCATGCGTGAGGATGAAGAGTCCGCCGGCTTCGAGCGCTGCCGAGTGCCGAAGCGTGTCGCGGGCCTGTTCAATGCCCGAGCCCGTCGGCACCGTAACGCTGAATACATCCACAAGCCCTTGATCGAACGCCGCGCCATAGCGATTTCGATCGATCAATATCGTGCCGCGCGCACACGAATAGTCGGCCACCGTGCCCAGAATCCGTAACGGCAACTTCCCGGTCCGGGCGGGGAGAAACAGCTTATCGCCTGGCTTGAATCCATGCAAGGCGGCAAAATTCCGCGACACGAGCACGCCATCGGGTTGTTCGCTCAATTGCCGGTACAATTCGCGGTCCGGCAATTGCCGATAACAATCGTCAATCGTCGTGCGATATGCGGCGGCGTCGAGCAACACGAGAAGAATGCGATCCGCCTGGTTATTCTGCGCCCAGTCGAGATAGCGAAAGCGGAATGCGACGACATAACTGCCGGGCAAGAGACGGCGGCATTGTTCGCCGATATCTTCCGACATCGGCAAATTCTCGCCGCTGGCGGAAAGCGGACTGCCCGACGTGACGAACAGGTCGCCCACGACCGAACGATCGAGCCAGTCGGCCGCGGCTTCTTCGTTGCTGCGAATGAGCGCGCTGGTTTGCAACAGCAGCGCTAGTCCGCCGGCGAGCGTAACCACGGCTAGGGAATGGCGTTTCGGTCGCCGAATCAAACCATCGAGTGCTAGCCGGCCGGTAAGGCCGAGGAATGGCCGAAACGCGACTTTCAGCGCCCGGGCCAGAACGATCGATAACCAGGGCGCGAAACATAGTGCCGACAAAAGGATCATCAACACGCTGGTCCAATTCCGCCCGTGCCAGCGCGGCAGGCCAAAGAAGATCGCTATTCCGCTTAATGCAAATAGCGCTGCCGGTAATAGGGACTTGCGAAGACCCAAAGCGGAAGCCGTTGGCCCGAGCCGGCGAAACGCCTCCTTCGGCGAAACTCCCGCGGCGCGCGCTGCAGGCAGTGCCGCGGCCGTCAGCGCCGTCATCAGCCCTGCCGCGATTCCGCTGCTCCAGACCGACCAGGAAAGCGCCGGCTTCATGCTCGTGAGAGGGAGAAAGGTTTCCGAGACGATTTGTTGCATTGGC
>DATGHS010000085.1:0-2360 GCA_035307785.1 Gemmataceae bacterium | reverse complement strand
CTCGACGAGCGGGTTCACGAACGCGAGGACAATCCCCAGGATGGCCCACGGCAACGACAAATGCCCGAGGAACACGACAGTCATGTTGGCGATGAGGACGCAGACAAACGCCGCGATCACGCCTTGCCATGACTTCCTCTTGATGTCGCCGAGGCCCCAGACCTGGATGTTCTGCCGGCCAAACAGCGAACCGATGATCTCGGCAGCAAAGTCGGCAATGCCGTACGAGAGCCAGATGAATGAGTAGAGCGTCACGTACGTTTGCGGAGGGTAGACCATGGCGAGGGCCATGCCCAGCGGAATCATGACGAATTTGAAACCGTTCCAGAGCGTCATGATGCAGAGCGCATTCGCCCGGCCTTGCACGCCGTCGAGTATCCGCGCCTGGGCGCCGTACGCCATGTGGCCGGGCACGCCGTCATTATGGAACGTGAGCAGCGTCCACCAACTCATGACCAGCGCATCGAAGAAGCTGGCATTCAAGCTGACGGCCAGGTCTTGCGGGTGCGGATTATCGCGGATTCTGCTGTACACCAACGCAAAGCCCACGATCATGAGTAACAAGTTGCGGCCGCGACGGCCGATCATGTCGATGATTCGAACTGTATGCTCGGAATGCTGCTCAAGAAGGCGTTCCAGATGGAAGCCATGCAACCGGCTGCCGAAACACTCGCGCAATTCCTCGCGGCTAAAGCCGGCCCGGCGCAACAACACATACTTCAGCCAATGGAAGCCGTACGACCAGATCATCCAAAACAGGGTAAAGCTGATGGCACAGCGAACGACTTGCGACAGGCTTACGCGGCAGTTTCCGAGGATCGAACCGCCATCGATTCCCAGAAGCATGAACGCAAGCCACACTCCGGTCGCGAGTATCGTGTAAGCGAGACAGACATGAAAGGTCCATCGTGCCAAACGAAGGCGGTTTTGTTGAGCCTGGCGGATTGTCGATCGGTGCCGCCATTCGGCCTGCTTCTGGCCAAGCGCTTGACTAGCGGGAATGGTAATCATGGTAGCTCATGGGTTGGTGGATCCTGCTCATCCAATAGCTTCGCGGAAACCGCCAGCCCGAGTCGTACTGACTCTCTTGGGCAACGCGAGGCGATTTGGTTCGGTCCTCAGGCCCGCTGCCATGCGAATGGAGTTACAACGAAAACATGCGCGCCGAAACTTGAGCGAGAGGGAATTGGCCGCTTGGCCGAACCGGGCATGCGACGTGACTTGCCCGGGGTGGGAGGGCAGGCAACCGGAGAGAAGAACGTGCCTGTCTAATACATTATCTTATTGAATTTGATTTGAGTCAACGAGTTCATTAAGCAATGGGAACGAGAACGATTTGGGAGCTAGAAGTGACAGCGCCTTGTCATAAAGCGGTTGAAAGAAAGATCCCTGGGCGACTCTGTCTCGAAGAAAAACCCCGCCGACCGTTGCTTGGGGCATTGGTGCGACGGGGCCGGAACAGAGAAGAGGCCGAGTATGGGCCGTAATATCATCTTTCCAATTCACCCTGTCAACAGCAAATTGCCCTTTTTTCCAAAAATCCGGCAAAATCGGCAAATCCGTCCGGACCCAGCCTATCGGTAGACGCCCGCCCGGGACGGTCAGGCGGGCGTCGCAATGCCCGTAAGTCGTTTTATGCCAACAGCTTATCGATGACCTTGCCCTCTCGGAAGAGTTGCACCGGCCGGCCGGTGTGAGTTTGCAGCTCTTGGTGAGGGTCAACGCCCAGGCAATGGAAAATCGTGGCCGAAACGTCGTCCGGCGTGCAGGGAATCGTGGCCGGAGCCATGCCTTCCTTGTCGGTGCTGCCGTGGACGTAGCCGCGTCTGATGCCGCCGCCGGCGAGGACTGTGGCCATCGAGCGGGCCCAGTGATCGCGGCCGGCGTTCTTGTTGACCTTCGGCGTGCGGCCGAATTCTCCGGCCACCATCACGATGGTCGTGTCGAGCAGGCCGTGTTCGTCGAGGTCGCTGATGAGCGTGGCCAGAGGTTGATCGAGGGCCGGCAGGTTCCGTTCTTTCAAGGTCTTGAAGTTCTGGCCATGCGTGTCCCAGCCGCCGACGCTGATTGAGACAAAACGCACGCCCGCTTCCACCAGCCGGCGCGAGGCGAGCAACCCCATGCCGAATGGGGCGTTGGTGTACTTGTCGCGCAGAGCCTGCGATTCCTTGGCCAGGTTGAACGCGTTCTTCGTCTTGTCCGACCGGAGGATTTCGAGCGCTTCACGATGGAACGTGTCGAGACCATCGACGATATCGGCCGACTTGTCGAGTTCGCTCAGGCCCTTGTCGAAGCCTTCGAGCAGCTTTTCGCGCTTGTCGAGTTCATCCAGGCTGAAGCCATTGGGCAGCGTGATGCCG
>DATGHS010000084.1:0-5503 GCA_035307785.1 Gemmataceae bacterium | reverse complement strand
CCGATCATTACGTGCAATACCGTGTCGCCGAGGCGAATTTCATCGCCATCTTGCAATTCCACCGCCGCGGAATGCGGCAAATCAGTCGCATCGGGAATGGATTGAAGCCTGGCGCCGTTGACATAGGTGCCGCACTCGCTTCCAAGGTCATACAGGCGAACCACCGGCGGGTCGATTTCCATCAAGCAGTGGTGCGGCGAAATCTCCCGCTGGCCGGCGCCTCCCAGAATCCGAATAGCGCAATCGTCCGAACGGCCAACGATGCAAATCTGCCGACAATCGAACACATATTCGAACATGAAATCAGCTACTTCTTGAGCGGGCAAGGGAACGTGAACAATAACTTGTGGTTTTTCCATGATTGGTTCCTTGTTGGGGCATTCCGGTCGAAAACGGTATGAGAAAGAGGCAACCATTTATCCAGACGCGACAAAAAGTGCCCGGCTCAGTATCCAGGCGTGCCGATGTTTACCCGCACCAATGCGAGTCAAGGCGCACAGTAGACCAGACGATGGATTGGTGTGGTCAACAGGAACCGCGTTCTGGGATTTGCCCGTCAAGGGGCAGAGATGGGCCGACAAGAGTCGGCGAAGAGAAACTTCAACAAAACGGCGCTTGCCCTATTCCTTGCCGCGCGAGAGCATTCTGTCTTCGAGCTGCTCGGCCAGCAACGGCGAGCACCTTAATCACTTGTATTGAGGCGCCTGCCGAAGTCAAGCGATGTCGAGACTGGGTGCTGGTACAGTTTGGGAGGGCGGGTGCTAGTACAGTTTGGGAGGGCGAGGCTGCCTCGCCCTCCCGGCCGCCGACAAACTGTACCATTACCCGACGCCGACAAACCGTACCATTACCCGACTCGGGAAGATAGACGGACCTGAACCCCCGTGCCTTCGTTGGAAATTGCGCTTCAAGACCCGAGCACTGGCTGGTGCGAGCCGCCGTTCAGAATGGCGGCAAGCAGCGTAAAGATCAAGATCCCGAACACCACCGCAACGCACAGCACCAACAACGAGACCAGCAGCCAGCGCGGCGTTTGTCGTTTGCGCTTGAGCAAGCTCCAGTCTCTTTGCAAGTCGGCAAGCAGATCGGCCAGGGGGTGCTTATCGGGGATTTCGCTTTGGCGCTGGAGCGTAAAGACTTGCCAGGTTGGCCGGCGGCCGAAGTAGAAGAACCGCGTTCTCTCAGGGAAGTGTTCGGGTAGCGGCGCGTCCGGCAAGCATTGCGTGGCCCAGGATCGGAAGGCGCCGTATTTCTTGTCGCAAACCCGATCCGATGCTTCGAAAGCGAAAGGAAGGAAGACCAGCAACTGATCGGGCCGCAGCATTTCGCCGGCCGTGTGTAGCTCCCAGCGCAGCCCGGCGGTTTCGCCGGCCTGCAGAAGCGCCACCGAACCGGGGCGGGCGAGCAGGTCGCTGACCACTGCCTGCCAATCGTCGTCGCTAACGTACATGCGGGCCGCCCCCACGTCGGCCACTTCCTCGCCGGGCCGGCCAATCGCGACGAAGGGGCCGTAGCGCTGCATGACCTTGGCCAGCGTTTCTTCGAACGGCGGACTGACGAGTGCTCCCATTCCCACGGTCAAATTGGCCCAGCCGCTGGCGGCTGCGGCGCGGCCGTCGTCGCGGAAAGAGCGGAGATAAACAATCGGCGCGCGCTTATCCTGCCGGAGTGCGTCCTGGGCCGAGACCACCCGGCGTTTGCGGGCCATTCTGCCGCACACGACGAACAGGATAATCGACGGGATGACGCTCTTCCCCCACTCGTTTTTGGACCCTATCCAGATCAACGGAACCCAGGCTACGAGAAAGAGCCAGCGAGCGGCCGACCAGAATCTGGCCTGGAATGGATAGCGAAGCGGCGCCGTGGCATTGATCCTGCGTCCCTCGCGTGTTTCGTAGACCCAATGTCGGGCGGGTTGCATCCGCTTGGCCAGAACCATGAGCAGCCGTTCCAGAATTCCGCCCATTGCCGTGCAGGCGGCGATGACAATGACGGCCACTAGTATGATGCCGAGGGCCGCCATTCCCAGGAACGCGGGGGATGGCATTTCGGCGCTAGCATTGATGGCGACTGCGATGCCCTGCAGCGCGAACAGCAATCCGTTTACCAGACCGACCACAGCCCCGGTGTAGAGCGGTTGCCACAGCCGGTCCTGCGGACGTATGGCCGAGGCAAAGAAGCCGGCAAATATCGCGCCCCCCAAGAATGCGGCCACGTAGAGCAAGGACACGCCCAACCCCGTTTTCCCATCGGCTTCCAAAAGCATTGCCGGAAGAGACAGGAACGTGGCGACCGCACCGCTCACGAAGATGCAGGAGAACGCCAGCATCCAGTTGATCGGCGGCCGGCCGGTGGCCGGCGTGAAGGCGATCTTTTGCGAAGGCTTGGCCGGCGCTTCGGAAACGGGCTCGGGAACCGTCGGCGGGTTCCAAGGTTCCGCGATCGGCGCGGAAACCTGTGCCGGGACCGCAATCACTTCCGCGACAGGTTGGACGGCAACGGCAACTTCCGGCACCGGTTCAACGTCGAGAAGCTGCTGCTCGCCGGGCAGCACATCGAGCCGCTCGTATTCGGCTGATTCCAAATCGGTGTGCGACGTGTCGGCCGGCAAAACGTCTTTGATTTTCGCCACTGGTTGCCGCTTATGCCGAATTCGGAACGCCTTGTGGCAGTGCGTGCAAGCCAGAATTCCGCTACTTTCACGGCTTGTCGTGCGCGGCAGAGAGTGACCGCAATTGGGGCAGCGAAGTTGGGACATGGCGGGCGACTCGTGTCTCGGTATGGGCGACCGTGCATTCCGTAGTCACGGGCCGTTTTAGGCACGAAAGCATTTCCGGTCACCCCCGTCGGCTTTCATTTCACGCGTTCCAGGCTGATCGTCGTGTAGATGCCATCCTCGCGGAATTTCAGGTCGGTGCGCAGAGCGCGAAATCGCTGGAAGAGTTGGTCGATGGCTGCATCGGTGGCGATGCCTGGATTCAGAGTCGGTGCGCGTAGCGAGCCGTGGCGCTCGTTCACGACCTCGCCCAGGTTTTTGTCGAACCGGTAAGCCGTGCCGTCGGGGCCGGACGGGACAAAGCCGAGCCAGCGCTTCGCAAGCTCGCGCTGCCGGTCGGCGTTGGCGTTTTCCGGAACGGCCCCCGCCATGTAGAGCGGCAGCCAGACGGCGTTGCCGCCGAGGGCACGCCGATGCGTTTGCCATTCCAAGTATTGGCGAATTGCCGCGGCCGAATGCGGCGCCGATGGCGCAAGATACAACGCCGTGTTGGCGGTGTAGGCCACGTCGTCCGTAGCCCCGGTTTTGCGGCGCTCGACGTATTGGTCAATCACCCGCTTGAGCGACTCTTTTTGCAAGCTGATGTAGTAGCCGTTGCCGATCATCGCCTGATGGATCTTGGCGGGCATGTTCTTTTCAGGAATGAACGAAAAGAGCAACTCCAGCGTCGATTGGTCCTCCGCGCTGCGCGCCAACGAGCGCAGCATATCCAAAATGCTGCGCGCTTTGTCCGTGTCCACGGAATAGGTCAGAATCGTGACATCGTGACGGGTTTCCTGGTCGGGTTCACCCTTCGTGAAGTTGTCGCGCAGGGCTTGGCGCAGAAAATCGATGTTGTCGGTGCGGTTGCCATTCGGCCAAATAATTCCCATCGTCAACGGCAATTCCCAGAAGGCGCTTTCGACATCGAACTGGCTCGCGCGGCCGGTGGAATTATCCACAACCAGCTTCATGCGCTTGGAATACGCCGGGTCGTCTTCGAGGCGCAGAACGAATGCGAGATCGTCGCCCAGTAAGGGGGCGTTCACTTTCACCAAGAGTTGCATCAGCGTGCCCGGCGGCGTGAAGTGCGACGGCACGGCCAATGGCGGACCGGAGCTTATTTGCCGCAACATTTCGTAGCGCTGGCTGCGGATGAGTGGCAGCACATACGCTTCGAGTTGAATTTGCTTCGGTCCATTGCGAAAGCGCAGGCCCACGGGATCGAAGAACTGGGTCCAGAGCCGCTGGTAATCGCGCTGAAATTGCTCGTAATCTCGCTTTTCAGTAGGCGTGATTTCGTCGATGCTGCATTCGAGTAGCGGCGTGGCAAAGGCCAGGGTATGAAACTTAGGCGAACGAGCTGGACTGTCTGGCCCGTCCCAGGTAATCTGCTCGCCGTTGGCATCGAGAAAATCCTCGGCCTTCAGGCCCGTTCCGGCCAACAATTCTTCGAAGTTCGCGGGCATATGCCCGGTTTCCCAGCCGACGAAGAGTGCCGCATTGTGCAAGAGCGCCAGCCGGCCGAGCGTCTCCGCCCGGCGTTTCTGTTTGATCTTCTCGGCCGGGCTCATGAGCCGGCGAATGAATGCGTCGCTCAAGAAGGCGAAGCCGTCCTCCGGTTCGTCGGCGTGAAAGACGGTTCGCATGTAGCGGAAGTCGGCTGAGTCGGCCAGCGCCGGAATCACCTTCCAGCGCGCATCGATGACGCGCTGCAGGGCCCGGCGCGAGTTCGAACAGATGACATATTCTTCTGCCTCGGCGCGGAACAGGCTGACTTCGCGGTCGGGGGTGGAAAACTCGCGGATGGTCAGACCACGATGAGTGGACGTCTTTTCCTGCCACCTGGTTCCGCAGGCGGCCTTCGCTCCGGCGATGAGCGTATCGTGGGCGGTCAGAAACTCCTTGGGCCGGTTCAAGTGCAGGACCACGGTGATGTCGGTGCCGTCCACCAGGTACGGGTCGCTGCCCGTGATGCCGATTGCCCGGAACCAGTCGTTGTTGACCGCTGCCGCGGCCAGCTTGAGCCCGTAGGCCAGGCGACGGCTAGGAAGACAAAGTTGCGTTTCGTAACGGTTGCGCAAATCGGCGTCTCGAGTTTGAAACTCCAGCGCGTGCAGCAAATTGCCGCCCCAGAGTTCCAGCAATTCGCCAAAGTCCACCAGCTGCGCCAGATTGCGGAAGCGGACGTAGTAATTATCGGCCGGGACGAAACTGGCGAGCGGCTCGGACGCGGGCATGGCGCCACGACGCATCCGATCCCACGGGTGCTGCGGGATGTTGATGCCCTGGACGCTATTGACGGATATCGTGCGGGCCTCGTCGGCCACATGTTGCCGCTGCAGGAGCCGGTGTAATTGCAATGATTCCGCCACGGCCGCGCCGCCGGTATGCGTTTCGAAGATTTGCCGGTGGGCTGCCTCCGCGGTCGGCTGGCCGACCGTCAAATCACCTGGGTGGGCCAGGCCGTAATTTCGGGCCAAGAGCCAGCGAGCCAGCGCGTAAAAGTTGCTATCGGGGGCCTGTTTCTGCAGGCCGGCGAATTCCATCAATTGTGCCTTCGCCCACTCGCTGCGCAATTCCTGGTTGGCCTGCTGCGCGTCGGCGCGCTTTAGAACGACAGGCTCCTGCTTCGAAGTGATTCGATCGCCCTGGCCGAAGGCAAACGCAAGTTGAAAGTCGGCGCTGCTCGCATCGTCGGCCCACTGCCCAACAAACGCCATCTCCGCTCCCGATGCGACAACGGTT
>DATGHS010000083.1:0-10200 GCA_035307785.1 Gemmataceae bacterium | reverse complement strand
CGAGCTGTTTTTCGATCCGCAGCGGCCAATGGTGAAGGCGCGAGCGGCGTTCCGTTTGCTGCAGAAGAAGCTCGGCTTCCGCATGAAGATGGATGTGATTCCGTTAGATACGGGCATCGTCCGCGGCAGCCACGGCTTGGCGGCGACCGCCCCTCAAGACCGGCCGCTGTTGATTGGCAATGGGCCAGCACCAGCGGAGAAATTGGCGGTGACGGATGTCCACGACCTGGTGTTGCGCGCGTTGGAGAACTAGCCCACGGATCAACACGGATTGCATATCACGGATGAACACTGATCGGAATTCTTAAATGTTTCCCATCCGTGCTCATCGGTGTTACGAAGTCCGTGTTTATCCGTGGGCTAAATTCATCTCACTTCCCGCTCCAGTGCCCAGTCGATGCCATTGCGGAGCAAGCGCCGGAACGACGCGTCGGCGAAATCATCCGGGCTGCCCAGCGATGTGTAGAAAATCCGCCCGCCCTTATAGGTATTGGTCCAAGCCACGAATTCGTTTTCCTTGCCCTCGGGCCCGATGTTGCCGCGCAACAGCGGTGTCGCCGTTTTCGCCAACGTCTTGTTCTTGTAAAGGTGCGATTTCGATTCAAATTTGGCGGGAATGTCCGTCAAGATTGGATGCTTGGCCGATTCTTCGATCGCCGTACACACCGTGGCCACGCCCTTGCCATAATGCATTTTGTAATCGCCGCCCAGGACGTCGTGGTCGAAGCCCGGCCAGCCTTCGGGCTTATCTACCAGGCAAAACGCATGGCTGGCGGTGCGAATGCCAAGCAGCGGCTTGCCCGATTCGAGATAATCGCGAACCATCTGCAACTGGTTCGGCGGTGGAATACGCCGCCGCACGCTCAGAACGAGTAAATCGGCATTCTTCAGTGCTTCGAGGCCGACGAAGCGGCTCTTTTCCTTTTCGTCAGCCAGGACAAAGGTGCAACGAATGCCGCGCGGCTCCAGTTCCTTCTTGGCAAACTCCGGCAGCGAGACTTCCGTTTTGTATTCATCCTCGCCAATCAGGAATACGACGTGTGGCTTTCTCGCTTCGCCCAGGATTTCGCTCGAATCAATCGACGGGGCGACGTAGCGTTCAATGTGTTCGATCACAAACTCGGTGCCGCGGCGGTGCGACACAAACGGCGCTTTCTTGGGGTTGTACATGGCATCGGTCAGGTCGCGGGCCAGGACGACGTTCTTGCCATTCTTCGCCATTTGCCGCAGTCCGAAGGGCCGGCCGAGCACACACATGTTCGCATGCACTCCCATAATGATCACGTTCTGAATGCCGCGCGCTTCCAGCAGGTTCCAGATTTCCTTTCCAGAATCACTCACCGCATCGCCTTCGGCGATCACGATCGCTTCGTGTTGCCGTTTCCAGGCCCGAAAGGATTTCGACGGCTCGGTATCGTCGCAGCCGCCGTCGGAATCGTCGATGGGCAATTTCGGTTCGTTCGTGATTTGACGGCACCACGCGCCGATGTCTGTGGGCAAGTTCTTTGCAAGCGGGGCCGACTGAGCCAGCTTCCGCTGCGGTGTGTCTTTGTAGAAATCCATGCACTCGCTCGGCGCGTGGATGATAAACACGCCCTTCGCGCGCGCCTTCGCCACCACTTGGTTCATCCGCGGTGCCATTTCGGCTACCCGCTGGGTGGCGCCGTTGCACCAGTGCTTGTCCCACATGTCGCAGATGACGATCGCCGTCTGCTTGGGCTGCCACGATAGTGTCTTCTCGCGCACCTCATAGCCACCGAGGTCGGCCGCGTTCGGAGCGCGATAGCGAGCGGTCAGTGTAAGCGGATCGGCCTCGAGTCCCACAGTGGAGAGGAGAAGCATCGAGACGGATACTAGAAGGAGGCGAGCGCGCATGGCAGAGTCCTCGAAAATGAGCGACGGCGGGATTTCGAGCTATGGTAAGCCGGCAGACGGGAAACGAGTAGATGCGGGAATACATCTTCGAAGGGCGTCGAAGCAATCAAAGTCTCTGGGAGAGGTCCGGATCTCCGGCGGCTCAGCGAGCCAATGTTGTTTGGCGCGCAATCATTAGGAAGTCCAAATGTTGCTGATGATGGGGTGCCGTCTGTGTATCGCAGTGTACGTTCCGGAAAGTGGAAAGTCATTGAAAAATGCATTTGATTTCACGAAAAGTCGTTTCGTTTCACGGGGGGTGACTGTCTTTCCGTGAAATGGAAACGAAATGCTTCTACTGAGCCGCTCCCATTTAACCAGAGAATCTGCATACACCCATTGGAAGCTCGTTTTCTCCTTGCCCGCTTGCCATCTGCGGTTTAGCATCTCCTTTGGAGATCATTCCCTGCTTATACTGCTTTTCCCCTTACCGACTCCCCGGATCGTGTCATGAGACGAGCGCTTATCGGTGTCGTGGCGATTTTGCTGACCTCAACACTTGCGCTGGCTGATCCGCCGGCCGGCAAGCCGGCCCATTGGGCGTTTGCGCCGCCGCAACGGCCGGCCTTGCCGAAAGTGGCAAATGCCGGCTGGGTGAAGACGCCGGTTGATGCATTCATTCTCGCTCGACTGGAAAAGGAAGGAATCACGCCGTCGCCGGAGGCCGACAAGGCGACATTGCTGCGCCGGCTTTGCCTCGACTTGCTCGGTCTGCCGCCGACGCCACAAATGCTCGACCAGTTTCTAGGCGACACCGGCTCCGATGCTTATGAGCGGCTGGTTGATAGTCTGCTGGAGTCGCCGCACTACGGCGAGCGTTGGGGGCGCTACTGGCTTGATGCCGCCCGCTATGCCGATTCCGACGGCTACGAGAAAGACACCGGCCGGCCGCATGCCTGGCGCTATCGCAATTGGGTGATCGACGCGCTCAATAAGGACATGCCATTTGATGAGTTCACAATCGAACAGCTGGCCGGGGATCTGCTTCCCAGCGCGACGTTGGAGCAAAAAATCGCCACCGGGTTTCACCGCAACACACTTACCAACAAAGAAGGCGGCGTGGACCAAGAGCAGTTCCGCGTGGAAGCGACCATAGACCGCACCAATACCACCGCTTCGGTATGGCTCGGCCTTACGATGGGCTGCTGCCAGTGCCACAACCACAAATACGATCCGTTCACGCAGCAGGAGTATTACCGGTTCTTCGCGTTCTTCAACAGCGTGAGCGAAGTGAACATGGAATTGAACCCGCTGCTGAAACAACAGCGGACCGAAATGAAAGCCCGACACGAGAAGGCGCTCGAAACGTGCAAGCAACGGCAACCGCAGGAGCTAATGAAGTGGGAAGCGAACCTGAAGCCGGCCGAACGCAAGAAGCTACCGACCCATATCGGCAAGATTCTTTCGGTCCCGGTCGCTCGACGCGATGAAGCCCAGCAAAAGGAACTGGCCGATTATTTCGCCACCATTGACCCAGCTTTGCTTGCTCTCAAAAAGCAGCAAGCCGACGAGGTCAAGAGGTTCGATGCCAACCAGCCGTTGGCGCAGACGCTGGCGGAAGGGCCGGCCCGCACGACCCATGTCTTGCAACGCGGCGACTTCTTGCGGCCGGAGGAGGAGGTGCCGCCTGGCGTGCCAGCAGTACTTGGCGCACCTTCGTCGCGAATGAAGAATCGCCTCGATTTGGCAAAGTGGATCGTCAGCTCCAATAACCCGCTGACCGCACGCGTATTTGTCAACTGGGTTTGGCACAAGCACTTTGGCCGCGGCATTGTTCCGACTCTGGAAGACTTCGGCACGCAGGGCGAAAGGCCGTCGCATCCGGAGTTATTGGATTGGGTGACGTGTGAATTTGCCGCTCACGGCTTGGCGGGCGCCGCTCAGGCTAAGCCGCAAGCGGCATGGTCCATCAAAGCGCTCCATCGACTGATCGTTTGCTCGGCAACTTACCGCCAATCGTCGAATTATCGGCCCGAATTGCGGGAGCGCGACCCACTCAACGTTTTGCTCGCGCGCCAGAATCGGCTGCGCCTAGAAGCCGAAATCCTGCGCGATTGCTCGCTGTCATGCAGCGGTTTGCTGAACGCCATGGTCGGCGGCCCCAGCGTGCATCCGCCCCAGCCGGCCGGAATCTCGGAACTCACCTACGCCGGCGCCGCCAAGTGGGTCGAAAGCACGGGTCCCGACCGCTATCGCCGGGGCTTGTATACCTGGTTCCAGCGCACCAGCCCGTACCCGATGCTCATGACTTTCGATATGCCGGAGTCCAATGTCTGCTGCCTGAAGCGCGAGCGCAGTAACACGCCGCTGCAAGCGCTGACGCTAATGAATGACACCGTCTTCGTGGAATGCGCCCAAGCCCTGGGCCGGCGGTTGCAGGAGCATTCCCGCGATACGAAGGAAAAGATCGCATACGCAGTGCGGCTTTGCTTGGGCCGCGAGGCGACCGCGCCCGAGATTGCGCGCTGGCAAAAGTTCTACGGCGAGGTGAAATCGCTCTGCGCGAAAGACCCGGCCGAGGCAGCGAAGTTGTTCGGAAACAAGAAAGTGGTTGGGGATATAATTGACGGGGCCGCGTGGGTGGCGCTGGCGCGAGCGTTTTTGAATTTGGATGAATTCGTGACGAGGGAGTGAGTCATGGCAACCGCCTTGATGGAAATGCCACGCTCGTCAGAAAAAGCGAGGCGTCGGCATGCGAAGAATCAACAAATGCTGTTGCACGACGTTTCCTGGGACCAATACATTGCGATTGGAAATGCTTTGCCCGAACGTCCCCGACTTCGTTTAACGTATGACCACGGGAGCTTGGAGTTCATGGTCACTTCGTTTGAACACGATTTTTTCAAGTACATCTTTGGAATGCTGATTCATTTTATCTGCGAAGAGTGCGAAATTCCTTACATTGCCGCAGGAAGCATGACATTTCAGAAAAAGGAACTCGAAGCCGGTTTCGAACCGGACCAATGCTATTGGATTCAGCACGAAAAGCAGATGCGAGGTAGACGAAGCTACAATCCTGAACGGGACCCTCCGCCGGATCTGACGGTTGAGATCGAAGTCACGCGCAGTGCCCTTAATCGAATGCAGCTCTTCGCAAGCTACAAAATACTCGAGGTGTGGCGCTTCGACGGTAAAGAGATTCACGTGTGCCTGCTTCAAGCTAATGGCTCGTACAAGAAGGTAACAAAGAGTCCGACCTTTTCAATAATTCCGATTGCTGAACTTGTCCAATTCTTACAACCTAATCCGAATGTGGACAATTTGACCGCGAACCGAGAGTTCCGCCAATGGGTTCGCCAACAAAAAAGGAACCGCCGCAAAAAAAAGTGAGATTTGTTATGCTCTCAAACCACTTGCAACTCTCCCGCCGCCGGTTCCTCACCTCCACCGCAGGCGGCATTGGCTATCTCGCATTGGCCGAAATGTTGCGGCAGGATGATTTGCTGGCGAAAGAAGCCATTAATCCGCTCACGCCGAGGGCCGGGCATTTCCTGCCGAAGGCGAAGAATTGCATCTGCATCTATCTCGAAGGCGGCCCGAGCCAGATGGACTTGTTCGACCCGAAGTCCAAGCTCAACGAATTGGCCGGGCAGAAGTTGCCGGAATCACTCACGAAGAACGTACGCTTCGCATTTATTCAGAAAGAAGGCGCCGTCGTGCTCGGCTGCCCGCGCAAGTTCAAACAATACGGCCAGTGCGGCATGGACTTCTCCGACTTCCTGCCGCACCTGGGAACGTGTGCCGACGAGATCTGCATGGTGCGCTCTATGCACACCGACGCGTTCAACCATCACCCTGGCCAGTTGCTGATGAACACGGGCAGCACGATGTTCGGCCGGCCGTCAATGGGGGCCTGGATCAACTACGGGCTCGGCAGCGAATCGAAGGACCTGCCCGGCTACGTGGTGCTCAATTCCGGCCGAGGCACGAGCGGCGGCACGTCGAACTGGTCAAGCGGTTTTCTGCCCACGACCTATGCGGGCGTGCTGTTCCGCAACCAGGGTGAGCCGGTGCTGAACCTGAATAACCCAGCCGGCCTGACTTCGCAAATGCAGGGCAAGACCATCGAGGCGCTCCGCGACCTGAATGGCATACGCCAAGAGCAGAGCGGAGACCCTGAGATTGATAGTCGCATTTCGGCCTATGAACTCGCCTTTCGTATGCAGTCGGCCGCGCCGGAATTGCTCGACGTGAGCGGCGAATCGAAGAAGACGCTGGAGGAATATGGCCTGGAACGACCCGAACCGGCCGGCGGTGGCATCGGCCGGGGCGCCGGCAAAGGAGTGTTTCATTCATTTGCCACGAATTGCTTGCTGGCTCGCCGGCTCATTGAGCGTGGCGTGCGCTTCGTGAACATCTTTCACGCGTCCTGGGACCACCATAGCAACCTGGAACCGGAGCTTCGCTTCAATTGCCAGATGGCCGACCAGCCTATTGCCGCACTGCTGAAAGACCTGAAACGGCGCGGCTTGCTCGATTCGACGATGGTGCTCTGGCTATCGGAATTTGGGCGCACGCCGCTGGGCGAGAACCGTGCCGGTACCGCCACAGTTACGGGCCGTGATCATCACCCGTTCGCCTTCACGCTCTGGCTGGCCGGCGGCGGCGTGAAGGGCGGCCAAATCATCGGCAAGACCGATGAGATTGGCTGGAACATCGTCGAAGATCCGATTCATGTCAATGATCTGCATGCGACGATCCTGCACCTGTTTGGCTTGGAGCACACGAAGCTGACGTATCGGTTCCAAGGACGGGATTTCCGATTGACGGATGTTGCAGGAAAAGTGGTCCCGAAGATGCTCGCGTGACAGCGGCCGCTTGCGGCTTCGCGCTCGCCGCCAAAAATCGTGCCCTTTGTTATTTAAGCGCGAACGCTAAGCCGCAAGTGGCGATTGGGTTAGTCCCCGTGCACTTGCCGCAATCTCGGTGACAAGCGCAAAATCCATTGCGCGCGCTCGAATTCGTTGAGCCAATCCTGCACGACTTGATCCAGCAATGACTCACTTTTCGTAGCGATTTCGGAAGGCATATTCGCTCCGGAGATAGCTTGCATCATAGCCCGGTACTTGCTCAACGTCCGTTCGCCATAGCGGGCCACCTGGAAGCCGTCTTCGCTAAAGAACACCAACACCGGCACGCGGTTGCCGCCGTTGATCTGTAACTCGCGCTGCGCGTCGGCATGATCGTCGCGGTCCAGATAGCGCACTTGAATCGTCGGCGTCACCTCCTGGAAGCGCTCGAAGATCGGGCATTGCCCGCTGCAGTCGCCACACCAGGCGCCGGCTAGGCAGAGGACCTTCATCTCGCGGCGAAATGCCTGCAACAGTTCGCGCTGCCGTGGATTCAACTGGATTTGCGATAACGTTTGCTGCCAGCGCGCCTGATGGTCCGGCGACCCGTATTTCGCCAAGAACTCACCATAGCGAAGTGCCGCGGGCCACTTATCGAAGATCAGCATGTGAATGCTCCTTGCATGGCGCGAGCGGCGTTCAAGAAAATGCCAGACTCGGTTCAGCATCGAGGTCTAGCGGCGCAAAGTCTCGGCGCTTCCATTTTTCTACGGCTAGGGCTGCCATCGCCGCGTTATCGGTGCAAAGATCCATCGACGGAATGAACAGCTCACCACTTATCTTATTGACCATGGTCTGAAGTTCGGCGCGCAGTTGGCGATTGGCGGCGACGCCGCCGCCAACCGCCAGGCGCTTCAGGCCCGTCTGCTTCAGCGCTCGGCGAGATTTTTCCACGAGCACATCCACCACCGTTTGCTGGAAACTCGCGGCCAGATCAGCCCGCGCTTGACCAGTGGGCAATTCCCGTGGCTTCGATTTATCTTGTCCATGGACCGTGTACAGTACGGCTGTTTTCAAGCCACTAAAACTGAAATCGAGATTGTTTTCATCGAATAGCGTACGAGGGAAATGGAAGGTTCGCGGATTGCCACGGGCGGCTTCGCGATCGACTGCCGGTCCGCCGGGAAAGCCGAGGCCGAGAATCTGGGCCACTTTGTCGAACGCTTCGCCTGCCGCATCATCGCGGGTGCAGCCAAGGAGATCGAAATGCAGCGCTTCACGGCAATGGAAGAGCACCGTGTGTCCGCCGCTGACGACGAGGCCCACGCACGGAAAAATGTCTCTTTCGGCGGCGATGCGAGCAGCGTAAATATGGCCCTCGACATGATTGACTGCAATCAGCGGGATCTCGAGTGTGACGGCCAGCATTTTGGCGGCACTCACACCAACCAACAAGGCGCCGACCAGGCCCGGCGTATTGTGAACCGCGATGCAACCAATTTGGGAAAGAAAAACGCCGGCCTTGCGCAGGGCCTCGTCAATCACCGTCAGCGATCGTTGCAGATGGGCGCGAGCCGCTATTTCCGGCACGACGCCGCCGTAGCGCTGGTGTAGGTCCGTTTGCGACGCGATGACGTTGGAAAGGATTTGCGGCTCGTCGGTAAAGACGGCCGCGCCAGTTTCGTCGCAACTCGATTCGAGAGCCAAGAAGTGCATGGTCAAACGTTCGATTGATTGACGTAGAGCAAGAGTCGGAACTGCTTGGGATCGAGACCTACCGCCAATAGGATCGCTTGCAAAAGTTGTTCGAACCGCTCTGCATCGTCACCTTCGTAGCCTGAATGCGCGAGACAGAGCGTGAAATTCCCGTCGCGCTCCAGTTCCCTGACGTGCAGCGAAATATTGCACCATTTGTCGGACGTATCGACGACCCCTTCCACTTGGGGCGTACGGCCAGGCAAGCCAAGTTCGCAAAGCTGCTTGGCAACGTTCTGCGCAGCGGCAAAAGAAACTGGCACCGTTCGACTTGAAATCGATTTGTCCTTCGGCTCGTAGCGAACCACGAGACCGGCAGCCTCGCCTCCGGATGGGGCAATATTACTCGCCTGAAGCCAAACCATTAATTCCAGGTTGCCGACCAGCCGGTAAACCGGGCCGCCGGTCACAATCAACGTCACTTCCAGGAGGAATGGTTGCATGCGCTTGTGCAGCTAAGGGGGTACTATTGCAATCTTACTTTTTTCGCTCGTTGCTTGCAACCAATTGGTTTTTCTTGGGCGCACCGTTCTGTTCCACTTTTGTTTTCTCCGCGGGCCATTTCTTCCAGTTATTCGCTTGCCGCCAGAATGCGAGCGGATTCTCGTAGACAATCTTTCGAATCAAGCTCTCCGGATGACCGCGGCGTTTCATTTCCAGCACGAACTCCGGTACGGCCAGTGGATCGGATTTACCCCAGTCCCCGGCAGAATTCACCATAATGCGGTCGCTGCCATACATCTCGATGATGTCCACCGCGCGGGCCGGCGTGCATTTCGTAGTGGGATACAGGGTCATCGCGCACCAGAAGCCGCCTTCTTGGGCGAGCCGGACCGTGTGCTCTTCCACGTGATCGATCAGCACGCGCTCGGGTTTCACACGCGGGTCGTTTTGCAGCATGTCGATGATCATGCGCGTGCCCTTGTATTTGTCTTCCAGATGCGGCGTGTGGATGAGGATCAGTTCACTTGTCTTCATCGCCAGATCGACGTGCTCCTGGAAGATCGTCGCTTCGTTGGCCGTGTTTTTATTCAGGCCGATTTCGCCGATGCCGAGCACATTCGGCTTCTTCAGGAATTCGGGAATGAGCGCGATCACTTCACGCGACAGGCTGACGTTTTCGGCTTCCTTGGCATTGATGCAGAGCCAGCAGTAATGGCGAATGTGGAATTGCGCCGCCCGCTTCGGCTCGTATTCGGTCAGATGGCGGAAGTAATCGTGAAAGGCAGCAGCGCAGCCACGATCGAACCCGGCCCAGAATGCCGGCTCGGAGATGGCTACGCAACCGCACTGCGCCATGCGGTGGTAATCGTCGGTCACACGCGAGATCATGTGAATGTGCGGGTCGATGTATTGCATGAGGAAAACCTCCAGTTTGCCGTTTTTGGCGAACCGCCGAATTCTAAGACAAACCACTGATTACAAGGATAACACGGATAAAAAAGCAGCAAATACGAACATTCGGTATTGAGTTACATCATCATTTCTTATCAGTGTTATCCGTGGTTAACTCCTTTAGGCGTTTCAAAACCTCGGCTTCGGCCGCTTCCAGGCGGCGTCGTATTCAAGCGAGAAAATCTTCTGAATCTGCCCCGCGCGGTCGGCTTCATCCGCACTCAAAATAGCCAGCGCCTGGCGGAATTTGGCCAGCCTTGGATCGTTTGGGATTTCCAAATCCTCGGTGCCACGTTGAATGCGATCCAAAATCGCGGCCAGGTCGAGGAGCTTGCAACGTGCTTCG
>DATGHS010000082.1:0-4918 GCA_035307785.1 Gemmataceae bacterium | reverse complement strand
TGAGCCACGGGAAGCGTTCAACTCGCTTTCCTACTGCCAGCGCCTCCTGATCTACCCGAAGGGGGGGCAGTCCCCGCGCAGCTACGAGCATTTTGACGTCACACCACCAGACGTACGGCAGAAGTACCTCAACGCGCTCAGCCATTTGCCTAACCTGCAAAAGGACCGCGACGAAATGATTCCGACCCACTGGCAGAAGCTCGACGACGCGACTCGCCAGGAGATTCGCAAAGCGGCCGAAGACTTTATCGACACGCTTCCGAAAGACCAGGCCCTTGAGGAAAAGCCAGGCAAGGTCGCAATGATTCTGGGCCATTTGGGCGGGCAGCTCTCTCAGCCTTTGCCGCAGCGCAGCTCTCGTGACCCCGCCAACCAGTTTCAACTCACGATGCGCTTTATCCAGCGCGATCTGCCGGACGATTTGAACTACCGGAGAGAAGTCCTCGATTACTTTGATCGCTGGACGCTGGACCCGCGCAAGACCGATTCACAGGGCACGTATCTCTTTTCGGTGTGGGACCATGTGAACAACCCCACCGCCATGCTCATCGTCCATTACGTGTTCCTCGCGTTCATGGTGATGTTCACTCTGGGCTTGTTCACGCGCACCAGCGGCATGATTTCCTGGATCGCGGCGCTGTGCTACATTCACCGGGCCGGCTATGTGCTGTTCGGCATGGACGTGATGATGAACATCTGCCTGATTTACCTGAACCTCGGGCCGAGCGGCGCGGCCCTTTCTCTGGATCGGTGGATCGCCAAGCGGCGGGCCGAAGCCGAACTTGACCGGCTCAAGCGCACCGGCGGCGACACGAGCGCCGTACAGAAGTTTTTGGCCGGCCCCGCGCCTTCCGTCGTGGCGAATTTCGCGACGCGGCTGTTCCAGATACATTTCTGCTTCGTTTACACTGCCTCTGGCCTGTCCAAGTTGAAGGGCAACGCCTGGTGGAACCACACCGCCCTCTGGTACACGCTGGCCAATCCCGAATTCTCCCCCACCATCTTCCCGCCCTACCGCTGGCTGCTGACGCAGTTGAGCCAGCATCGCTGGCTGTGGGAATTGAACATGACGGCCGGCGTGTTGTTTACGCTGGTCCTTGAAATCAGCTTCGTTTTTCTGATCTGGCGGCCGCGGCTGCGGCCCTACGTAGTGATTGCCGGCATCCTCTTGCACACCGGCATCGCGATCTTCATGGGCCTGACGGTGTTCAGCCTGTTCATGATGGTCTTGCTAATGTCGTACATTCCACCGGTCGCGGTGCGCTACTGGCTGGAAGTATCGCAGGGCCGGCTCTTCAGTCTCCGCAGCCCCGCCAGGCCGGCGCTCGTGCCCGTTCCGGTGCCAGCAGAGAAACGTTTGCCGGCCCGGAAGTGAGATCGGCAGGTAGCGGAATTCGCCAGAATTCCGCCCAACCGATCGCGCAATTCTGGCGAATTCGGCGCCATAATGGCAATGTCGGCCCATGATTGGTAGAACGAATGGATAGCCCTCCTTTCGTTGTCCCGCCTGCCGAGGTTGCCATGCCCTTCTTGTCCCTCCGATCCATCGCATTCCTCGGCGCTCTTTTGCTCCTGAGTCCGTCCGCATTCGTACGCGGCGAGGAACCAACCAAGGTATTTCGAGCCGGTGCTTTTGCTCAGGATATTACCCCGCTCAAGTTCCCGATCTCCGTCAATGGCGGCATGCAAGATCGCCTGGCAAAGGGCGTGCATGACCGTTTGCATGCCCGCTGTCTGGTCTTGGACGACGGCCAAACCAAGTTGGCCATTGTGGTGGTCGATAGCTGCATGGTGCCGCGCGAGATATTCGATGCGGCCAAGGAGCGCGCCAGCAAGACCACGAGCATTCCCGTTAACCACATGCTCATGTCGGCCACGCACACACACACAGCCCCAACGCTTGGCGGCGTGTTCCAGAGCGAACCGGATGAGGAGTACCGGAAGTTTTTGACCGAAAAGATTGCCGAGGGCGTGGCCAAGGCTTACGGCAATTTGGCTCCGGCGAAAATTGGTTGGGCCGTCGGCAAGGATCCCACGCAGGTCTTCAACCGCCGCTGGAAGATGCAGCACGACGCCATTCCCCCCGATCCGTTCGGCAAGACCACCGACACGGTGCGCATGAACCCAGGCTACCAGGCGAAGGGTCTGATCGAACCGTCCGGGCCCATCGACCCTGATGTTTCCATCCTGTCGCTAAAATCGAAAGACGGCCGGCCGATTGCGCTGTTGGCGAACTATTCGCTACATTACGTCGGCGGCGTGGAACCGCTGTCGGCCGATTACTTCGCCGCGTTTGCGGAGCGCATGGGCCAGTTGCTGCAAGTCGATGACAAGGAGGCGCGGTTTGTCGGCATCATGTCGAACGGCACGAGCGGCGACATTAACAACATCAACTTCGCCGGCCCCGCCCCCGTGGGCCAAAAGCCGTACGAGCAAATTCGCATTGTGGCCAATAGCGTGGCCAATACCGCGTTCAAGGCCTACTCGTCGATTCAGCACCGCGACTGGGCTCCCCTGAAGATGGTGGAAACCGAAATCGAACTCGGCGTGCGCTTGCCCAAGGAAGAGGAAGTAAGCGAAGCGAAAGCCATTCTCGAACAGGCGCAGAAACCGGTGCTTACGACCACGCGGGAGATCTACGCTCGGGAAACGGTGTTCCTGGCGAAATATCCGGCCACGGTGAAGGTGAAATTGCAAGCTATTCGCATTGGTGAACTAGGCATTGTTTCGTCACCGTGCGAAACGTTCGTCGAAACCGGCCTGGAGATCAAAAAGAAAAGCCCGCTCAAACCAACGTTCACAATCGAACTGGCGAACGGTTACAACGGCTACTTGCCCACGCCCGAACAGCACCGCCGCGGTGGTTACGAGACGTGGCGGGCGCGCTCCAGCTACCTGGAAGTGCACGCATCCACCAAAATCGCTGCGACGTTATTAACCTTGCTGGAGCAAGTGGCGAAATAACCCGGCCGCTTGCGGCTCCGCGCTTCCCGGCAAACATCGGATCGTCCGTCGTTTGCCGGCGAGCGCGAAGCCGAAAGCGGCCATTTGCTTTTCACCAACTATGATGCGCAAGATACTGATTCTTTCGTTCGCTCAGTTTATCATTCCATCTCTCGCAGGTGCGCAGCCTGAACCAGACGAGGCATCCCGCCTGAAGGCTCGGCGCAGCCCGGCCGTGGAAGTCTTCGAGCGCTGCAAGGATTCCGTCGTCTTCATTACCTATCCCGTGCCCAAGGGCGGCAACTCGTCGCTGAATGAATTCTTCTACATGCCGGATGTCAAGGATGAACTCGGTGTGGGCAGCGGCATCGTCATCCACGAAGCCGGCTACGTGCTCACCAACGCCCACGTGCTTAGCCCCATTGTCATGCAAGCCCGGCTGTCGGACGGCAAAACCTGCACGGTGGATGTCGTGGCCAAGGACACCAAGGCCGACCTAGCTGTGCTGAAGATTAACGCGGACCGGCCGCTGAGGCCGGTTACGTTCGGCGCGAATAAGGATGTGATGATTGGCGAAACGGTCATCGTCATCGGCTCACCGTTCGGCTTGCCCTTTTCCTGCTCTGTGGGGGTGGTAAGCGCGCTCGACCGCACCATGACCGCGAACATGAATACCTACCCGCACATGATCCAGACCGACGCAGCGATCAACCCCGGCAACTCGGGCGGACCGATGTTGAATGTGCTTGGTGAAGTCATTGGCCTGGCGGCCATCAACAAGATCGAAGGGAAAGGGCTGGGATTCGCGATTCCCGTGGATACCATCCACCGAGTCTTGACGGAAATGCTGGAACCGGAAATGGATAAGCACCTGCTTCTGGGCATGACGCTAACGAAAACCAAACCGATCTCCGTTAGCGCGGTCGGGCCGAATTCGCCGGCCCTGCAAGCCGACATTCAGGCCGGCGACGAAATCACGCGCCTGGATGGCAAGCCGCTGCGCGGCCTTAGCGATTTTTACGTGCGGCTGCTCGCGCACAAGCCGGGCGACCACATTGCGTTCACGCGAATCCGCGACGGCAAAGTGCAAGACGTGTTGGTAACGGCCCTCGCCGTCGCGCAGCCCGATGCGAAGACTGGGCTGAGCCGGTTCGGCCTTAAAGCGGAGCCGCTGACCATCGAAAAAGCCAACGCGATGCACATGCGCGTGCCCAAGGGCATCGTGGTGACTAACGTGGATAGCGATTTGTTCAAGGATCCGACCGCCCCGAAACCGGGCGACGTGCTGGCGCGTATCAACGACGTTCGCCCCGACAACCTCGACCATGCCCGCCGGCTGTTGGCGGAAGCCAAATCCGGGCAGTCGCTGCGACTGGTGTTCCTGCGGCAAAAGGAGAAAGAGGTCTTCCGCTACGATGTGGCGGTGACGCCGGGGAAGTGAAACCAAGACGCGGCGAGCAGGTTTTATCTCTTCCTGGCCGGAAGTTTGAGCCGCTGTTTCAGCAGTGCCAACACGACAACTTCATCGGATGAAAGGCCGCGCTGCTTGCGCCCCCTCTTTCGCCTGCTATGGTGCTTCGCCGCGTCCGCTAACGAGCCGTCAAGGTACGCGTCAATCACGGCCGGATGCACATAACACTTGCGGCACACGGCTCGAGTATTTCCCAGGCGATCTGCCACGGCTTCGATCGCCCGGACAATGTTGCTCTTGGCCTTGGCGTTTGATTTGCAAACGTCACATTCCTGGAGTGCCCGAGCTGCCAGCATGGTGCCTGCCCACGTTCGAAAGTCCTTCGCTGTGAAGTCGGCGCCGCTGACCTCGCGCAGGTATTCGTTCACGTCGGCCGAATCGACGCTATGACGCTTGCCCATTTCATCCAGATACTGAAACAGTTCCTGACCCGGCAGGTCCTGACAGGCTTTAACGACTCGGGCGACGCGCCGGTCATGGACTCCCACCGAGTGGAAGACGCCG
>DATGHS010000081.1:0-2545 GCA_035307785.1 Gemmataceae bacterium | reverse complement strand
TTCGATGTTTCGAAGCGAATGAGTTTCGCGCTGTTTCTGGCATTGAACGCAATCATGCTCATTCGGCCGGAAGATTTCCTGCCTGAGATCGCTGGCGCGCGCCTATATCTCATCCTGATCGTTGCCAACCTGGGGATGGCTCTCCCCAAGATCATCGACCAATTGCGGTCCAACCAATTGGTGAAACAGCCGATCACGGTATGCGTGTTGGGCTTGCTTGTGGCGGCGGCCCTGTCGAACCTGGCGCGCGGCCGGTTGGATCTGATGTGGGACTTCGTGCCCGAGTTCGCGAAGGTCGTGGTCTACTATCTGCTCTTCATCGCCGTCGTGGATACGCCGGCACGGTTGCGAAACTTTCTGGGCTTTGTCGTCCCGCTCGTGATGGTGGTCGGCGGGTTGGGCGTTCTGCAAATGCACGAGATCATCGACTACGAAGCTTTGCGACCCGTCCAGCAAGGAGCGTTTGACCCGGAACTGAACATGGAGGTTTTTTCCCCGCGCATGTGCGGGCCTGGAGTTTTCAACGATCCCAATGATATCTGCATGGTCCTCACTCTGGGCACGATTTGCGCCCTCTACCGCGGGGCCACGGCCCGAAATTACGCGCTTTCCATATTGTGGTGGTTGCCCATTGGGTTATTCGGTTACGGCATCCATCTGACGCAATCGCGCGGCGGGCTCCTCGGGGGATTGTGCGCGGTAGGCGCATTTGTGCTCGCGAGAATCGGCTGGAAACGAGCGCTGCCTTTTGTCATAGTCGGCCTTCCGGCCGCGGTAGTGGCCATCGGGGGCCGGCAATCCAACATCTCTATGGGGGACACCGCGCACGAACGCATGATGATCTGGGCGGAGGGTTTTTCTCAACTTTCGCGCGCTCCTCTTTATCTCATGACTGGAATTGGGGCCGGGCAGTTTGAGGATACGATTATCCAGTCGGCCCACAACTCGTTCGTTCATGCGTACGTGGAAATGGGGCTGTTGGGCGGATCGCTGTTCCTGGTAGCGTTTGTGCTGGCAGTGCGGATGTTGTATTCGCTCCGCCGTGAGACGAAGCCCGACATTTCACGCACTCTCGCCGCCCTGCAGCCGTTCGTGCTGGCAATGACAGTTGGCTACGCGGCCGGAATGTATTCGCTCTCACGCAACTACATTGTGCCAACCTACCTGTGCCTTGCCGTGGCGCAGGCTTACTACACGATGGCGAATCCGAACCCGCCCGCGGAGTTTCGCGTGTCCCGGGTCTGGTTGAAGCAAACGGTTTTGTTTGGCGCCGGGGGGCTGGTATTCTTGAAATTCTTCACTCAGTTTGCCGGCAGCATGGGGATGTGATGTTGAAAGTGAATGAAACCGAAAGCGAAACGCCGCCGGACCTGATGGCCGGCCTCGACGCCGAAAAAATGGCCCCACCGGCGCTGCCATTGCGCGCGCCTGCACCGGTGCATCGCACGGTGATCGAGCCGCCAATCGGCTGGCAGTTGATTAACTTCCGCGAGCTGTGGCGCTATCGCGAGCTGCTCTTTTCCTTCGCGTGGCGCGACGTGAAGGTGCGCTACAAGCAGACGGTGCTGGGGGCGGCCTGGGCGGTCTTGCAGCCGGCCATGATGATGGTGGTGTTCTCTATCTTCTTCGGTCGCCTGGCCGGAGTTTCGACCGGCGGCGTGCCGGGACCGCTCTTTTACCTTTCCGGCCTGCTGCCCTGGTTTTTTTTCTCCTCGGCATTATCCTCTGCCGCCAACAGCGTGGTCGGCTCCCAGTACGTGATCACGAAGATTTACTTCCCCCGGCTGGCCGTACCGTTTGCTGCCGTGGGAGCGGCCGCGGTCGATTTCGTGGTAGCGTGTGGCCTCCTGGCGCTCGTCGCCATCGGCTACGCGATTGCCGTGCCGGGCAGTGTGAGTCTCAGCTGGAGCCTGCTGCTGGCGCCGGTTGTGTTCGCGATCATGGCGGTGCTGGCCGCGGGGCTGGGGACACTGCTTGCTGCTCTGAATGTCGCATATCGTGACTTCCGCTATCTTATCCCGTTCATGATTCAGATAGGCATGTTCGCCACACCCACGATTTACATGCAGCCCAGCGGCAACGAAGGCCGCTCGATCGCCTGGTTGCTCTGGATCAACCCAATGACCAGCCTGGTCTCGACCTTCCGCTCCGCCGCCATCGGCGGCAGCGTGCCCTGGGCCGGATTGGGATTGGCGCTGGTCGCAGCGCTATTCGCATTTATGGTGGGATGCCTGTATTTCCGCAAAGTCGAACACTGCTTTGCGGACATTATTTAGGATTCATTCCATCCATTCCACGCGAGTCACCTGGAATGAATCCCGTGTAAAGAATGGAACGAATGGAATGAATGATAAGGTCCAAAATGGAACGAATGGAATGAATCCTGGTTGGAAAGATGTGGAAACTACTGATCTTTGCATAATAGGGTGACAACGGTGTTCTCAGAACAAGCGACTGTGCTTGAGGAACGAGCGGCCAAGGTTGACTCCGCGGCGCACGTCACGGGCAGCACGATGAACTTGTTTTCGCACTTGGCTGAGATGCT